>JBCCZC010000416.1:0-5096 GCA_039188505.1 Pseudomonadota bacterium
CCGGCACGGGATAGCCGAGACCGAGGACACCGTCCTCCTCCGTCCAGGCCGTGATCGCACCCTGTCCCTTGGCCACGGCTGTCAGTTGCGGCGCGGGGACGTCGGCTGTTCGCGCCAGCGCCGCCGCACCGGCCAGCACCGTGCCGTCGAGACTCTGCAGAAGTGCGCGCCCGCGGGGGCGGTCCCGGAGCACCGGTCCGAGTTCCGCCACGACGACCCCGGCTGTCGCTGCTGGTGCCGACCGTAGCGCTGCTGCGAGCAGGTCCTCGAGCTGATCGGCCGCGAACCGTTCTCTGGCGCCACGCATCGTCGACGCCACGGCCGGTCCCTCGGCGTTGATCAGCAGCTTCTCGAGGGCGCTGGCGTCTTGCTGCGCCAGGGCGACCGGTCCCAGAAGCGCCAGCATTCCTCCCGATGCGAGGCCAACCTCGAGCAGCCGTTGCTGCGTCGCCGGGGGGCTGTCCATGACGCCATCGACGGTGCCGGCGCGAACGTTCCGATCCGCCGAATCGCGGTAGGTCGCCAGGACTCGATCATGCGCGCCCGCCTGGAGCAGGTCGGCAGCGGTCCGGCGGGCCTCGGCCCGCACCCGTCGATGTTCGAGACCTGCGGCGACCGCGGCTACGGGAAAGAGCGGCACGCCCATCGTGGGGACTTCCTCGTGCGCCACCAGCACGGTGACTTCGTAGGCCCGGAGATAGGCGATCACCGTCGGCGGCGGGACCAGCGGCGGGAGGTCTCCGAGCCCCAGCGCGACCTGGTGGACCAGGGCATCCCGGGCCGGTGCGGGCCAGCGCTCGTCCTGGAGCAGGGCGTCGATCCGCTTGCCGATATCCTCGCCTGCAGCAGCGCGGGCCACGAGGTCATGAGCCAGGGCATTGATTCCCCTGGACGCGATGGCCTGATGCGCCGCCCGGCGATCCCAGTTGGGTTCGACCCATGCATCGCCGAGAACCATCGGTGTCGTGCTGGCGAGCAGGAACGCGAGAAGCAACCGGCGCATGAGTTCATCCCTCTGGATCGATCGCTGCCATCCTAGCGGCTGCGCACGACTTGCAACGGATTTGCGCTGCAATCCGCAATGTCGGCCACATCAAAGGCCTCGTGGAACGACATCTTCCCGATGGCTATCGCGCGCACGCCACGACGTGGGTAACGGCCGAGCCGTCCCAGCGGCGGGCTTGGGGCACGGAGCGAGCCCCAACGTCGGCCCTGCAACTCGGTTTCAACCTGTTGTCAATCGCCAGCTTGGATCTTCGCTTGGCCGGAGAAACCTGGGCTATCATCGGGGGAGCCTCGATTCAGGAGATCGACTGCGCATGGATTCGCGCCTATTGACCGTACTGTTTTTACTCCTGGCGACGCCCCCGATCGGAGCGCAGCAGGTCCTCATCGATCGATTCGAGAGCTCGCCGCCCTACAACGTTAATCAACCGCCAACGGACGCCAGCCTGCTACTTGTAGACGAAGGCGCCCTTTTCGTCGAAAGCCGCGGCGGCGAGATCGTCCGCATCGACAACGCCACCCGGCGCGCCGAGATCCTCGATTTCGGTCCCATCGACGGGCCGCTCTATCACGACCGGGAGGAACGCAGACTCTACGGAGCGTCGGCCTACGTCGATCTCGATACCCAGACGGTTGTTTCCTATGACCGCCTGGTGAATGCGGCGAAAGCCATGACGCGGGGGCCGGGCGGCTCGTTCTACCTGACCGTGGAAAACGCGATCTGGCGCGTCGATTTCGACACGCGGGAGGTCGAGAACGTGGCCGGCGTCGCGGACGTAGAGGGCTTCACCGGTGACGGTCACGGCCTGGCCGATGCCCGTTTCAACAACCCGACCGACCTTGCCTGGGATGGCGGCGACCGCCTGTTTGTGGCCGACAGCGGCAACGCGCGAGTCCGGGTGCTCGATCTCGCCGAGGACGCCGTGTCGACCCTCGGCGGCCAACGGCTGGGGGATACCGTCTCGAGCATCGCGTACGCCGATGGGGTGGTCTTTGCCGCGGTTGAGGAGGATGTCATCGATCGGCGCCTCCTGCGCCTCGAAGTCGATACCGGGGAGGTGACGGAGCTGGAGCAGGCCGGCCGCGAGTCTCTCGACGCGGGATTCTCCCGCCTTGTTGCCGCCCCCGACGGACTTCTCTACGGCCAGCTCCCCAACACCGTGGTCGCCATCGATCCTGATCCAGCCGGCAGCGTTGAGGTCCGCGTCGGCAACCGCCTGGAAAGCGAGTGCGCGGTGTCGCCCGACGGCCTGGACGTGGACTTCGTCGAGGCCGCTCTCGATCCTTCCGGCAGGCTCTATCTTTCGGATACAACACGCTTGTGGACCCTCGACGAGACTCATGGTCGCCTGCTGCCACTGCTGGACAACGCGCCGACCGAACTGCGGCTGATCACGTCAATCGTGGGCACCGATGACGGTCGGCTCCTGGTCGAAGAGCTGTTCGGGCTCAGCGAGGCGACGCCGAACCGTCGGCTGCAGCGCGTGGCCCCCATTCCCGATTTCGGCACCTTCCTGCCCAATTTCCGCTCCGATCTCGTGTTTCACGAGGGCACCATTTACGGGCTCAACACGACAGGCGTCGTGTCGCTCGAGCTGGGTTCGTCCAGCTGGGAACTACTGCTTCCCTATGACCTGGGATGCTCACCCTTCGAGCGCGGCGATGGCGGCATCGCCGGGTTGGCTACCCAGTGCATCCTCGGCGACATTGCCGTCAGCGAGGCCGGTGATCTGTACTTCCCCGGTCTGAGAGGCGTTCGGAAGCTTGACCTCCAGACCTTCATCGTCGACACGATCGCGCTGACGCCGGACGCAGGTCGGATCCAGCACCTCGACGCGCTACCCGGTAATCGCCTCCTGGGCGCCACCAGCGTGGACCTCGGGTCCCTGGCTGGAGCGTCGATGTTCACGCTCGACCTGGAGTCTGCCGAATACGGGGCCGTGCAGGAGCTCGACGGGAATCTGGCCTTTCTCATGGCCAACCGGCGCGAGGAGCGCTATGTCAGCGACTTTCGCTCGGTCCGTAAGGACTCGCCCTTTGCACCGAACACCTTCGTGCCGTTGGGCTTCGACCCCGATTCCGCCTTTGGCACAACGGTTGCGCGTGGCGGAGCGCTGTTCGTTATCGCCGGTGGCGGAGATTCCGCGGTTGCCATCTACCGCGACGATGGCTGCCGCTCCGGCATCGAGGGTGAGCTCCGCGTCTCGGACGAGTTCGAGGGCTCCGGGTTCGGCCAGGCCCTGGCAACCGACGGCAGCCGGGTATTCATCGGTGCCCCCCGCGCCAATGCGGTTGCCATCGCAACGACCGGCGCCACTCATGATCCGTGGCGCGTGACCGCCCGCATCGATGCACCGGCCGCCACGGCTACGTTCGGCGAACAGCTGGCGATCGATGGCGACGTCCTGGCGATCGGCGATCCCGGCGGGGCGGCGGTGCATCTCCATCGCGCGGCCACCGGTGAACGGCTTCGTACGGTCTCGGGCGCTGCGGGCTTCGGTGGCAAGCTTGCGCTCGGCGGCCGTCGCCTGGCCGTCCTGAACGCCGGTCGCGTGACCGTCCACGACGTGGACACCGGCTCGTTGGTGGCGGAGGTCGAGGCGAGTGACGCCACGGCCGTCGCCATCGGTGGCGCGCGGCTTGCGGTCGGTGTTCCGGCCGCCGACGGGGGGCGGGGCAAGGTCCTGGTGTTCGGCCACGACGCGGCCGAACCGGTCCTTCTTGGCGAGCGCTTCGGCGGCGAAGCCGGAGATGGATTCGGGAGCGCCCTCGCGATCGACGACGATTACCTCTACGTCGGCGCCCCGGCGACCGGAACAACCGCGGCGATCGACCTCCTGTCGGCCGACCTTGCTCCGGTCCGTTCCATCGACAGTGAACTGCCCGCAGAATCCCTCGGCGCCGCGGTTGCTGCGGGTCACGGCCGCGCTGTGCTTGGCGCACCGTTGGCGCAGGAAGGGCTCGGTGACGCCTGGCTGACGCGGGAGATCCTCGACACGAGTGCCATGACGGGCCTCTGGTTCGATGCGGCCACGCCTGGCGATGGCTTCTATCTCCTCGGCGTCGACGGCGACCTGGTCCTCTACTACTACGGCTCGACGGCGGATGGTGAACGCCTGTGGCTGGTCTCCGACCGCCTGGCTGCGCCCACCCGCTTTGGTTCATCGCTTGCGTTCCCGCTCTTCGAGGCGCTCGGCGGCACCTTCGACGAGCCGCGTCCATCCGCCGACAGCCTCCGTCCCTGGGGTGTGGTCTACCTGGACTTTGCCGATACCGCCACGGGCCGATTCCGACTCGAGGGTCGAGAAGGGACTCGCACCTTCACCGCAAGCCGGCTGGCCGGCCGGGACCGCGACGCGAGCCCGCTCACGGGAATCTGGTTCGATCCGGCCCTCGAGGGCGAGGGCTTCACCATTCTCGACGGGCGCTTCGGCACGATCGTCTACTACTTCGGCTTCGACGGAGCGGGACAAAGGCTGTGGTTGGTCTCCGATGTGCTTCCCGCTGGTGCAAGCTCCGGTTCAGTCACACTCTTCCGTGCCGGGGCTGGAACCTTCTCGAGTCCGCTACCCGCAGAAACGGCGCTGGAGCCCTGGGGCACGCTGACGCTCGAGGCAGCGCCGGACGAGGCGCTGCGGGTGCAGCTGGACGGCGATGACGGCCGCAAGACCGCTCTGATCACGAGACTCGCCGGCCTTGACCAATAGCGCTGAGCGGCGGGCTGAACAGATCCTCATGCGGCGATGGGTGCGGGAATACGGCAGCAGGATGGCTTCCTCGACGCCCGGCATGCGATACCCGGTCCGCGCGACGCGGGAGCTGATTGCCAGGTCGAGTTCGTTGGTCTCGAGGCGGAATCCACCGAGCAGCGTCGGGTACAACGGTCCGCCCGGGCGAAGCCAGGTCTCCTCGCGTGCGGACGCAGGATATTGTCCGTGGCGCGTCGAATCAGGGGAATTCAGGCGTGGCGGCCCAGACTGAAGAGCCGCTGCGGCGAATCGTCGAGCGGACGAGCGCGCTGCAGGCAAGCCTCGCCGATCACTGGCGCATGCACCCGGATGCGGCCACGCGCGCGCTGGACCAGGCAAGCG
>JBCCZC010000417.1:0-5087 GCA_039188505.1 Pseudomonadota bacterium
GAGAAGACTTCGCCGGCAGTGCCCTCGCGGCTCACTTCTCGCCGGCCTTCAGCAGCGCTTCAAGCTCTCCGGACAGTGCCCATAGGTCGCCCGTATCGAACAGGCAGACGTCGTCCAGCTCGAGCTGAAACCAGCTGATCGCCTCGACGGGCCGGGGCAGCGTCAAGCGGAGCCGCACCAGCTCGACGCTGAAGTCACCCCAGCGATGGCCCCGCTTGAAGACGACTGCTTCCTTCGTCCAGTGGTCGATCTCGAAGCCGAGGGTTTCCAGCCGTGCTTCGAGCGCGTCCTCGCCGCCCTGGCGCAGTGATCCATCGATCGTGCATGGCACCCGGTACCGCGGCAGCCATGCCAGGCGGGGCTTCACCTCGCCGGGCGGCCTGGGCGAACGGCGCCGGTAGATCCAGCGAAAGAGCGAGAGGAGCAGGCCTTCCGGTTCCACGCGTGTCGTCTCCCAGTTCGGCTGCAGGCGCTGCCCGCTGTGGTCACGAAGACCGGTCGGCCAGCACGTCACTCGAGAGGAGAGTAAAGGGCTCCGGTGAGAAGATTGCGTCGAGGGACACGTCGAGGGCCTTCGCCAGCCGGAACGCGAGGTCCAGCGTGGGGTTGTATTCGCGACGCTCGATATAGCCGATGGTCTGGTAGTGGATGCCGGTCTGCTCCGCGAGGTCCTTGCGCGAGAGCCCCCGCTCGGCCCGCAGCATCGCGAGGCGATTGTGGAAGGGCACCTTCTCCTTGCCGCCCACGTCACTCGTCCTCCGGCGACTCGTCGGGCCAGGACCATGCCGCCAGCAGCGTCGGCAGGCCGAAGTAGGTCATCCAGGCCGCAAACCAGACTGCGAGCATCAGACGGACATCGTCGATGAACGCGGCCGCGATCAGGCCGAGGACGACCAGATTGCCGACCTGGTGGGCCCGGTGGGCGAAGTGATTGCGGCGTGCGATCTGCATTTCGTCCAGATGCGAGGTGGGAATCTCCGTGATTCCGCGGACGCTCATGTTGAGCCTGCCGGTCAGAAGCACGAAGACCGGTAGCCAGAGCAGCAGGGGCCAGGGATGCTCGGTCATCGTCACCGCCGGGACCGCTGCGACGATCCACGCGAGCTGGGCCAAGACGAGCAGTCGCCGGATCCGCCGCGACTGAACGCGCTCGACGGCCGGTTCGTTGAACAGGTTCTTCAAATAGTTGCCGTACGACGACATTGCGCCACCTCTTCCTTAGAATACTGAATGTAGTGTATATACTACATATCGTACTAACCCTTTCCAATAGATCGATGGTCACGACGGCTTGGCGATTCGTCCGGATCGCGTCGGGAAACGTGAAAAACCAGTTAAACCCCGCTACGATTCGAACGGTCGTTCATGCATAGCTTCGGAGGGGACTCACCGTCATGCACAAGACACAGCCACGTCGTGCTGTTCTCACGGCCGCAATTGCGGCTAGTTTCACCGTTGTCGGCCTGCCCGCGCTTCTCGCGCCGGCATCCGCCATTGCCCAGCAATCGAGCCGCGACGCGATGCTCGAGGAAGTCATCGTCACCGCGCGGAAACGCGAGGAACTGGCGCAGGACGTGCCGCTGGCGGTCAGCGCTTTCAGCGGCGACCAGCTCGACGCATTAAAAGTCCAGAACATCACCAACCTGACGGTGCAGATGCCGAATGTCGCGACCGATGACATCGGCACGGTGCCGGGCATCGCCAACTTCTCAATCCGGGGCCTGGGCATCAACAGCTCGATCCCGTCGATCGATCCGACGGTCGGCACCTTCGTCGACGGCGTCTACCTGGGCTCGAACGTCGGCGTCCTGCTCGACATCTTCGACCTCGAGAGCATCGAAGTGCTGCGCGGCCCCCAGGGCACGCTCTTTGGCCGTAACGTCACCGGCGGTGCCGTGCTCGTCAACACCCGTGGTCCGAGCGATGAAACCGAGTTTCGCGTCCGCGCAGGCTACGACTTCAGCTCCGAGGGCGCGGGTGCCGCCTACGCCATGGGCGCCGTCGGTGGCGCGCTCAGCGACACCGTCGCCGGCCGCGTCAGCGTCTACGTCAAGAATGACGACGGCTGGTTCGAGAACGGCTTCGACGGCAGTGACTTCGGCGCGAACGATACGCTGGTGATTCGTCCGAGCCTGCGCTGGCGGCCATCGGACAACCTGGAGATGACCTTCCGCTATGAGTACCACGAGGCGGACGGTGATGGTCCTGCGGCGCAGAACCATACCAACGGTGCGGGCATTCCGGGCGTACCGTTCAACGCCGATCGCGACAGCTTCGACTTCGCCATCGACGAGCCGGGCTTCTTCGATTACGAAATCAACTCCTTCACCTGGCAGACCGACTGGGACATCGAGTGGGGTAACGGCACGATCACGAACATCTTCGGCTGGCGTGATCAGGAAGTGCGTTCTCTCAGCGATATCGACGCCCAGCCCACCTGGCTGTTCCACGCCGAGACGGGGATCAACTCGGATCAGCTCAGCAACGAGCTGCGCTACAACGGCCAGTTTGGTCAGACTAATCTGACGATGGGTGTCTTCTACTTCGACCTCGACATGGAATACGCCGAGGGTCGGCGCCTGCTGGGTGCCGCTACGGGCGGCGTCGCACCGGCCCTGACCCAGGACGGTGGCGGTCTCTACAACGTCGAGTCCCTGGCCTTCTTCGGCTCCGTCGACTACGACATCAGCGACACGATGACCCTGACCGCAGGCCTGCGTTACACGGACGAGGACAAGAGCGCGAACATCGCCTCGCTCGTCTTCAATGTCAACGCGCCTTGCAACGTCCTCAACAACGAGTGCGTGTACGACTTCAACGACGCGGAAAGCTGGGACGCCGTGTCCGGCAAGCTGGGCCTGACCTGGGATGTGACCGACGACGCAGTGATGTACGGCAGCTTCTCCCGCAGCCAGCGTTCGGGCGGCTACAACCTCCGGAACACGGCGGTCGACGTCGTCAACCTCGGCCCGGGTCCGTTCGACGAGGAAGAGGTCGACAACTTCGAGATCGGCTACAAGCGTTCGCTGTCCAACGGCGGTCGCTTCAACGCCGCGGTCTTCTACATGACGATCGACGACATGCAGCGCGAGATCAACCTCGCCGATCCCGTCGCTGGCGTCGTGCAGGTGATCAAGAACACGGCAGACGCCACGATCTCGGGCATCGAGTTCGACACGGTCTTTCCGCTCGGTGAGTCCACGCTGCTGACCGCATCGCTCGGCTACATCAACCCCGAGTACGACGAGGTCCGCTTCGACCTGAACGGCGACGGCGTCATCGACGGTGCGGACGAGGACCTCGACCTGCCGCGGGCCGCGGAGTTGACCTACAGCATCGGCCTGAACCACGACATCGACCTCGGCGACATGGGCTACATGGCCACCCGGATCAGCTACGCCTACCGGGACGATGCGGCCTACACCGACAACAACCTCGGGTTCTTCCTCGACCAGGACATCCTGGATGCCGGCATCGACTGGCACTACGGGGCGAACTGGACGTTCTCGATCTACGGTCGGAACCTGCTCGACAGCGTGAACCACGGCGGCGACACGATTCTGCCGACCACGCTGGGACCGCTGCCGCTCGGCGGCACGTTCTCGCCGCTCGCACGCGGCCGGACGATCGGGCTCCAGGTCACCTACGAGATGTAAGCTGTCTGGCCCCGGCGGAATCCCGCCGGGGCCTCTTCCTCCGCTCTGCATGATTCCCACCGATCGAGCCCAGGACCGGCCCGTGCCGCCGCGGCCCTGGCACCGGCGCATGCTTCGCTGGGTCCTACTCCTGCCCGTTTTCCTGTTCCTGTGCGCGATCATCGGCGGTCCGCTGGCCGTGGCGTTCGAGAGGCACCCCCGTTTCGACACCTGGCGCGAAGCGCGGGCTGGCAGCGTCGAACCCGCGGGGCTTGCCGCACCAGCCGGCCCGGGCACCCCGGCGGTCGTGCAGGTCTACGCCGCGCGCACCTGGGGATCGCGACGACCCTTCGCCGTCCATACCTGGATCGCCGTCAAGCCCGCCGAGGCGGACCGCTACGAGCTCCACCACGTCATGGGCTGGCGTCGCAACCGCGGTCTGCCGGTTGTCGTACGCGAGCAGGGTGAGCCGGACCTGCCCTGGTACGGCGCGGCGCCCACGCTGCTGCTCGACCTGCGGGGCCCCGAGGCCGAACCGCTGATCGAAGAAATTCGCGACGCGGCTGCTCGCTACCCGTGGCAGCGGGAATACCGGGCCTGGCCGGGGCCCAACAGCAACACCTTCGTCGCCTGGGTCGGTCGCGAGGTGCCCGGGCTCGGGCTGGACCTCCCTTCGACCGCCATCGGCAAGGCCTACGTCGAGATCGACGAGGCACTCGGGCCATCGGTCAGTGGCAGCGGTGTGCGCGCGTCGCTCTGGGGTGTTGCCAGCCTCTCTGCCGGACTGGAAGAGGGAGTCGAGATCAATCTCTTCGGGCTTCACGCGGAACTCGATCTTTTCGATTTGGCCGTCGAGCTTCCGGGCGTAGGGCGCATCGGCCGGCCGGAGGTTCGAGCCGACGGCTGAGGCCTCGTCGAAACCGTACCGTCACTTTGATCCGGCGTCCGCGTCGACCGCGGTACGCAACGCCAAGCCGGGGAAGGACAGGCCATGAGCGAAGCCACCTCCAACGGCGTTCGCAGGCGGCTCAGGCAGCCGATCGTCGCTTCCACGCGACCGACTGCATTGCCGAATTCATCGAGCCCGGCGAACTCGAGGAACTAGTGGATGAGCTCGAGGGCAAATTCGGCGAGGTGCTGAACAGCCTGGTCATCGACACCGAGGGCGACCACAACACGCACGACACCGCGCGCTGTGTAGCGAAGATGTCCCTCACCGAGGTCTTCCGCGGCCGCTACGTCGCGGTTCCGGCCGTGACCGAGTTTCCGAATGTCGAGGCGGTCAACGAGCTGATGATCGTTGGCCCGATCACGGTTTGAAGCGCCAGCAGCCACCACTCGTCCAACTGCTCTACGCCAGCTGCGCCGCCGAAGAGATCACCAGCAAGGAACTCGACGACATCCTTGAGAAATCCCGCGAGAACAACCCCGATGCCGGCATCACCGGCCTGC
>JBCCZC010000418.1:0-5071 GCA_039188505.1 Pseudomonadota bacterium
AGGTCCCGGACGACCTGGTCTGGTAGCGGCTGAAGGCGATTCTTTAGGTTTTTTGCATTTGTTGACGCCGCCCCGGGCGGCGTTGCATTGCGTGCGTGTACGGCCTCGGCTATAACACGGCTCTGCCGTGACGAAAGTCACGGTTCATCTATTACGGATGCCGCGTTTGGTGCGGTTCCCGGGAGGAGAGACATGGATCGCTCGAAGCTCGTACTCGCTTGCCTGGCCGCGTCCTTGATCGGTTCGAGCATGGCTTACGCCCAGGAAGACGAAGCCCAGAGCCGTCCGTCCTGGCGCAGCGCTGAAGACACACCCGAACTGCGCAACCTGCCGCCCGAAGTCGAGCGTCCGGATTTCGAGTTCAATGTCGAGCGTACGGAGTTCGAACGGCCGACCTTCGATCCACCGGTCGGCGGCCTGTCGAACACCTCAACCGACGCGAGTCCGGACCTCGGACGTGTGGGGACCTGGCGCGAGCGCCGCGCGGCTCAGGCCGAAGAGGTAGCGGCCGCCGAGGCGGAAGCCCAGGCGGCAGCGGAAGCCGAGGCAGCCGCGGTTGCTGCAGCCGAGCAGGCCGAGATCGATGCCGCCGCCGAGCAGGGTGCGGCCTTCGCCGAGGAGGTTACGGAAGAGTTGCTGGGCGAGCCGACCGAGACCCAGGCGGCGCTTGCCGCCGTGGCGCCGCCGGTCGAGGCGAGCCTGGATCTCGCTGTCGATCCCGCGAACCCGCCGGGCGCAGCGGCGGATGCGTATCGCCTGCGTCCGCTAGAGACCGTCTCCCCGGATTACCCACGCCAGGCCTACCTGGACCGCGATGAGGGCTGGGTGGACGTCGAGTTCGTCGTCCAGCCGGATGGCTCCGTTTCGGACGTGAACGTGGTTGAGGCGAATCCGCGAAGAACCTTCGATCGGGCCGCGCTCCGGGCAGCTTCGGGCTGGCGATTCCAGCCGCCGTCGGCCGACGGCGTCACGGCCGAGCAGACGGCCGTGTTCCGGTTCGAATTCAATATGGACGGCTGAGAGCGCCTACCGGCGCGCAGCTAACGAATCCCCGTCACGACCGAGCGCGCCGGCACCCTTGCCGGGGCGCTTCCATCCTGGATCTGATGAACCCCTCGCATGCGCGGAAGCTCCATGGGTTCCATCACGTAGCAGAGGCAGTCCTGCCGGACAACGCGCTCGTCGGTCGAGAACATCGCTGGAACGAAGGCGTTCGCGACCACCAGTCGACCCGCATGATCGAGCTTGAAGTAGCGCCCGGTGACGTCGACGCCGTCGTGGGTGATGGCGTGGACGATGCCGGGGAGACTCTCCCTGAGTTCGCCCAGCACGGTGTCGGGTTCCAGGCGTTTGAAGTTCAGGGACTCCAGGTGCTCGACGAAGGTGATCGAGGCTGCTTCTGCGCCGAACTGGAATTCGACGCCCGGCGCCACCGTGGTCCGAGCGACGGTGTGGAACAGTTCGAACTCGGGGTCGAGCTCAATCTCGTCGGGTAGCGATTCCCAGTTCAGCACGCGCTCGAGGAACTCGAGGCAGTGGGAGACCGCATTGGTGGTTCCCGCCTTGCCGCATTCCAGCGTAATCGCCGGGCAGAAGTGGGAGAAGGTGTCGGATTGGGTTCCCTTCGGATGCTGGAAGTAGACGGCCCGACGATCGAAAGACTGCGCGAGATGCAGCCAGGGCACGTCGAGGCGGTTGATCGCCGCGTAGTGTGGATTCCGCCCCGAGTTGTTGTGGATGTCGAGGCTGAGGAGCGGCCCCACGGCCCGGATCTGGTCGGTCAGTTCGGCCAGGGCCCGGTGCACGGCTGTGGCCGCTGGCGGTCCGCCGGGCCAGCATCGGTTGAAATCGGGCTGATGGTCCAGTCGGCGGAGCCCATAGCGAGCAGCTTCGACGTTCGCGATCAGGAGAATCACCGATCTCGGGAGCTTGCCCTCCGGGTTCCGTTGGAGCAGCCGGCGCACGGCTTCCCAGCCCGAATCCTCGTTTCCGTGCTGAAGCACGCTGATGAAGATCGGCGGCTGCCGGCGGCCCTCGAGGTGAATGACCGTCATACCGTCCAGAAAACGGTGCAGGGAATCGGCTCGGGCGTCGAGCAGACCGTCGGGGATGTGATGGAGGTGGCGGATCAAGCGTTCGTCATCGGGCCTGGGGCTGAACCGGCAACGATAACCGCTGGGCTTGAAAAGCGCCACGGACTTGCTGAAAATCCCGCGCCCGTGGGCGGCGCTTGCCGGCGGATCGAGCGGCACTTGATTCGGCAGCGTCGCGACCCCCATTTCCGACGAGTCTTCGGACTGCGGTGATCCGCTGGCGAAGACGGGTTGGCTGAGCCGGATCGCGGCGAGCGTTGGTCCGGGTACAGCCGTTGGCGCGACTGGAGTGTGTGATGATCGAAATCGAGCATTTGACCAAGCACTACGGAACGCTCAAGGCGGTGGACGACCTGTCCTTCCGGGCCGAGCCCGGCACCGTCCTCGGCTTCCTCGGGCCCAACGGCGCCGGCAAGTCCACGACCATGAAAATGTTGGCCGGATTCCTGGCCCCGACCGCCGGGAGCGCCCGCGTGTGCGGCTTTGACGTCGAAGCTCAGGCGATCGACGCGAAGCGGAAGATGGGGTACCTGCCGGAGGGGGCGCCCAGCTACGGCGAGATGACGGTGGCGCAGTTCCTGGCGTTTGTCGCCGATGTGCGGGAACTGCGCGGGCCGCAGCGACGGGAGCGCATCGACGACATGGTCGATCGACTCAATCTCGGTCGTGTGCTCCACCAGTCCATCGAGACGCTATCGAAAGGATTTCGTCGCCGCGTCGGGCTTGCGCAGGCGCTTCTGCACGATCCCGAGGTGTTGATCCTCGATGAACCCACAGACGGCCTCGATCCGAACCAGAAGCACGAAGTGCGGGAACTGATCCGGGACATCGCACCCAACAAGACGGTCGTTATCTCCACGCACATCCTCGAGGAGGTGGACGCGCTCTGCCAGCGGGCGATCATCATCGCCCGGGGACGGATCCTGGCTGACGCCACTCCCGCCGAGCTCGAGGCCAAATCCCGCTTCCACAACGCCGTCCGCATCCGCACGCCGGAAACCGACGCGGTGCTGGAAGCGGTGAGTCGCCTGCCGGAGGTCGCTCAGGTCGAGGTAGAGGACGGCAGGCTGGTCGCGCTGCCCGCGGCCGGAAAGGCGCCGTTCCTCGCGGTCTCCGAACTGCTGCGCGAGCGGGGCTGGCCGATTGACGAGCTGACCGTCGAGGCCGGGCGCCTCGACGAGGTCTTCCGCCAGATCACCATGGGCCCCGAGGAGGCGCGCGCATGAATCAGGTGCTCAATCTCTATAGGCGTGAGATGGCGAGCTATTTTGCGACGCCGGTGGCTTACGTGTTCATCGTGATCTTCCTGGTGCTCGCCGGCGCGTTCACCTTCTACCTCGGCGGCTTCTATGAACGCGGTCAGGCCGACCTGATTCCCTTCTTCAGCTTTCACCCCTGGCTCTACCTCTTCCTTGTGCCGGCCATCTCCATGCGCCTCTGGGCAGAGGAGCGCAAGAGCGGCACCATCGAGCTCCTGCTGACGCTGCCGATCGGGATGTTCGAGGCGGTCGTCGGCAAGTTCCTGGCGGCGTGGTCCTTCACCGGCATTGCGCTGGCGCTGACGTTTCCGATCTGGATCACGGCGAACTACCTGGGTGACCCGGACAACGGCGTGATCCTGGCCGGCTACGTTGGCAGCTTCCTGATGGCGGGCGCTTTCCTCGCGATCGGCTCATGCGTTTCGGCGGCAACGCGGAACCAGGTCGTGGCATTCATTCTGAGCGTGGTGATCTGCTTCGCCTTCCTGCTGAGCGGATTCCCGCTCGTGCTGGATCTCTTCTCCGCCTGGGCGCCTCAGACCCTGGTGGACGCGATTGCCTCCATCAGCTTCCTCACGCACTTCAACGCCATCAGCAAGGGCGTGCTCGACCTTCGCGACCTGCTCTTCTTCCTGCTGGTGATCGGCTTCTGGCTCATCGCCAACGCCGTCGTCATCGATCTGAAGAAAGCCGACTGAGGAGACAGCCATGAGTCAGCAGAGCAAGCGAAACCTGACCGGCGGCACCCTCGTCGTGCTGGCCGTTCTCTTCATCGCCCTGGTCATCATCAACGACGTGCTGTTCCGGGGCGCCCGGGTGGACTTGACCGAGAACCGCCTCTACAGCGTCTCCGCGGGCACGGAACGCATCCTCGACGGGCTCGTCGAACCGGTGAACCTGTATTTCTACTTCAGCGACACCGCGAGCCGGGATATCCCCGTGCTGCGTACCTACGCCACGCGGGTGCGAGAGATGCTGGAGGAGTTCGCCGAGCGCTCCGGGGGCAACGTCCGCCTCGAGGTGATCGATCCGCCCGCGTTCTCGGAGGCCGAGGACGAAGCCGCCGCCTATGGGCTGCAGGCGATTCCGGCAGGGCCCGGTGGAGACAACATCTTCTTCGGACTGGTTGGCACCAACACGCTCGATGACGTGGAAACGGTTCCCTTCTTTCAGCTCGACAAGGAAACGTTTCTCGAATACGACATCGCCAAGCTGATCCACAATCTCGGCCAGCCCGAGCGGCCAACGGTCGGTGTGATCTCTTCGCTGCCGATCGGGCGGGGCTTCGATCCGGCGACGCGTCAGATGCGGGAGCCCTGGGTGGTGATGCAGCAGCTGGGGCAACTCTTCGAGGTGCGCCAGCTGCTGTCCACGGAGTCCGCCATCGATCCCGAGGTGGACATCTTGCTGGTCGTGCACCCGAAGAACCTGGGCGACGCGACGCTCTACGCCATCGACCAGTTCGTAATGCGTGGCGGCAACCTCATTGCGGTGGTCGATCCCCACGCCGAAATCGACCAGCCCGAGGGCATGGACCCGCAGCAGGCCATGTTCGCGGCACGCTCGTCCGATCTGCCCCGGCTCTTCGACGCGTGGGGCATCGCCTACGATCCGGAACAGGTCGTGCTGGACGCCGTCAACGGCGCCCAGGTCGGCGGCCAGGGTGGCCGCCCGGTGCGCCACATCGGCGTGCTGAGTCTGACGCAGGACGCCATGAAC
>JBCCZC010000419.1:0-5056 GCA_039188505.1 Pseudomonadota bacterium
AACGCGAGCTGTTCGTCGAGCCAGGCATCGATGCCCATGGCCTGAAGTCGTTCGATCTCCTCGACCGTAGGCCCGAAGGTGGCCTGCGTCAGGAATCGGGCTGCCTCGAACTCGGTCAAGGGCGCAACCTGCCCCTCGTCCCGCTCGAAGCCGGATACGAAGATCTGAGCCTGCGCGGGCAGCGCAAGCCAGCAGAGAACCATCAAGAGAACCCGCATGGCGGGCTGAAGACCGGTGCGATCCATCGCATGCTTCCCCAGTGCACGTGCCTCGAACCTAAGGCACGACGCCGCCTCCTCGCAATGAGAGAGCCGGAAAAGTGCGATCTACGTCACGTAAGGACCGACCGGCGGGGCCGAAATTCGCTTGTCCGGGGCCGGGCGCGCTGGCACCGTAGGGCCATGCGATTCGCGCCGCTATCGATTATGCTGCTCGCCGCATCGCTCGTCTGCGGCGACGCGAGCGCCAACGCCAGAGGCTCGCCCGTTTGCGAGGTGGATCGGCTGCCGCTGGCGCCCATGAGCCCGGTTCTCGCCTCCCCGCCGCCGACTGGCTGGCGGCTGGAGCTGGATGAGCCGCGCTACTTCCCCGGTGAGCTACTGACCGTGCGTGTGGTCAACGCGGATCCCGAGCGGCTGGTGCGTGGCGTCTTGCTGTGGGCCAAGCTCGGGGGGAGTACGGGCGCGGGCAGCTTCGTGCTCCCAGACGGTGAGCGCTATCAGTACATACCGGCCCCCGCCCAGTGCGAGACCTGGGCCATCTCACATACCGACGCCACGCCGCGTACCCAGGATGAGCTGGTCTTCGAGTGGCAGCCGCCGGAGCGCGGTTCCGTCATCATTCGCGCCTTCCTTATCGAGGAGTGTGGCGCACCGCCCGGCGGTTGCCGGTCCAGTCAGGCGCTGACGCCGATCCTGTCGATATCCGGTGGCCTATTCCGGAGCGGTTTCGAACCGTGATCGGACGCGAGCGCGGGACCGGTCAGGACCGTGCCTGGGACCGGGCGCCGGCATCGGTCGAGGGATCTTCCGCTCGTGCGGTCGATAGCCGGTTGCGTCCCCGACGTTTCGCAACCAGCAGGGCGGCGTCAGCACGGGCATAGAGGTGGTCGATCGACTCCGTCGGCTCGGCGCGACCGGCACTGCCGATGCTCACCGTTACGGGCACCCGTTCCCCGGCCATTTCGAGCTCGATGGCCTCGGTCATCGCACGTAGCGCTTCGGCGGTCGCTGCGTCGGCGGCCGGGTCACGCCCCCCCAGCAGCGCCGCAAACTCCTCGCCACCGATGCGACCGAAGAGCGCGTCGGCGCTGCGGAGTAGGGTGGCGGCCCCCTGGGCGAAGGCGACCAGCGCGGCGTCGCCCGTCGGGTGGCCGTACCGATCGTTGATGTTCTTGAAGTGATCCAGATCCATGACGAGCAGCGTGAACTGGGTCCCCGCCCGCTCCGCAAGTGATTCCTCAGCTTCACGGAAGAACCAGCCGCGATTGCCGACGCCGGTGAGCGAGTCGGTGATCGATGCGCGGTGAAGCGCCTCGGCGCGTTCCGACAGGATCTCATTGGCCACCCGAATCCGGGCCGTCCAGTGCACGATGGCCTGATAGGCGAAGAACGCCGCCAGTGTGATGACGAGGATGATGATCCAGTAGGGCAGGGACAGTCCCTCGATGGCGGTCTCCAGTCCGCCGCGCGTGGCCGGGTCGTCGATCGTCGCCATGGCCTCGCTCGCGATCGACAGGCTGAACGCGCGGACGACGAAGGCAAAGGCGGCGATCAGCACGATGGTCGTGCTCATCGCGGCGAGCAGAAATCTCCGGGATGGCGGTTCGCGATCTGCCTGCCGCAAGCCGCCCGCTTCCAGGCGCGCGAGCACAAAGGGTGTGGTCAGCGCCAGGATCGGCGCCGTCAGCACCAGGCCCTGCAGAAAACCGCCCAGCCACCAGCCCTGCCAGACGGGAAAGAACTCGTTGAGGCCGACCTGGTTCGTATGGGCCCAGATGAAGGAGCCGGCAGAGCCCGCGAGCGAGGCGACGAAGATGGCGAGCGTGAAGCCCGGCAGGCCGTTGGCGCCGCGCAGGTCGGTGCGAAGCGGCGTGGACCGATAGATCAAAGCGAGGACGGCGAGGCCCACGGGGTTTGACAGCGAGAAGACGAAGATCCAGGGGAGCGGCATCCCGCCAAGCAGCGACACGCAGAAGGTGGACAGGTAGGCCGGGATCGCACCCCAGAGATAGCCCAGCCACAGCGTCAGCGGGACACAGATCAGGAGCGGCAGGTAGAGGGTCAGGTGGATATCGAGCCGTCCGAGCTGGACGGGGATACCGGTCCACTCGAAGATCCGCGTCAGCATGCCCGAGGGCACAGCGATCAGGAAGAGCGCCAGATAGGTGCCGAAGACCGGACGGGTGGCCGTGCTCCAGGGCTTGAACAGGAGGTAGTACGGCACCGGTTGGTAGAGCAAGAGAATCCTCCTGGATGCAGGTCGGGGTCTGTGTCCGTCCGGGCCAGACCGGTTCGTCTGCATGACTTCGCACCGGTGCGTGCGTCGGCAAGTCCCCCGACCCGACACCCCAATCGTAGCGGAAGCGGAGATCGCGTTCCCCGGGTGGACCGTGTCGACGCCGGCAACGCCCGGCTGAGGATCGACGAGTTGCGCCCAGGTAGGCGTCTTTCGGCCCCGTTGCATCGCCCCTTGGGTGCTGGCAGGTTGGTGTCAGTGATGGCGCGGAGAAGTGGAGCAACGATGAGAGGACCCAGCTGGACTCGGGTAGCAGCGTGCCTGGCAGGCATGCTGGCCATGCCTGCGACGCAGGCGCGGGACGAATCTCCCAGGCTCATCCTGCAGATCACCGTTGATCAGCTGCGCGGTGACCTGCCGATGCGCTTCCTCGAGCGGATGGGTGAGGGCGGCTTCCGCTTTCTGCTCGACGAGGGCGTCGTCTATCGCGACGCCCACCACGCGCACGCGATGACCGAGACCATCGTGGGCCACGCGACGCTTGCGACCGGCGCCTATCCTTCGGACCACGGGCTCATCGGCAACGTCTGGTTCGATCGCGAGACGGGCTTGCTCAATTACAACATCGAGGACGCGCGTTACCCGCTGCTTTCCGCCGATGCGGACGTGGACGACAGCACCGAGATCGACCCGACCCAGCGCGCTGCCAATCCGGACGGCCGCTCACCGGCGTCGATGCTCGTGTCGACCTTCAGCGACGAGCTGGCGCTGCACACCAGCGGGAAGGCAAAGATCTTCGGCGTTTCGATCAAGGATCGCGGCGCAATCTCGATGGCAGGACACGCGGGCAAGGCGTTCTGGTTCTCGAAGGCGAGCGGCGAGTTCGTTACCAGCCGCTTCTACTACGACCGATACCCGGACTGGGTGCTCGACTTCAATGCGCAGGGGCACCCGGAGCGCTACGGCGACACCCGCTGGGAACTGTTGCAATCGATCGAGCGCTACCAGTTCAAGGACAGGGACGACCAGCCGTGGGAAACCAGCCTCGGCTCCTTCGGGCGCGTCTTTCCCCATCGCTACGGTCCCAGCGATGGCCGCTTCTTCACGACCCTGCTTACCGTCAGCCCCGCCGGCGACGAGCTCACGATCGACTTCGCCAAGGCCCTCATCGATAACGAGGCCATCGGCAAGGACGATGTGACCGATTACCTCTCCGTCAGTCTGTCGTCGACGGACTATGTGGGCCATCTCTTCGGTCCGTCGAGCCTCGAGGCGGAGGATAATCTCCTGCGGCTCGACCGAGCGCTCGCTAATCTGCTGGCGCATGTGGACGACAAGGTCGGGCTTGCGCATACGCTGGTGGTGCTTTCCGCCGATCACGGTGGACCCGAAGCGCCGCCGTTGCTTCAGTCCTACGGCCTCGATGCGGGCTACGTCGATACCGGCAGCTGGGATCGGGAAGAGAGCATAAGCCGCCTGAAGAAGCGCTTCGGGATCGGCGACGAGCTCATCCGGTCGTTCTGGGCGCCCTACGTCTATCTGAACCGCGAAGCGATCGCATCCCGGCACCTGGACCAGCGGGAAGTCGAGGAGGCCGTCGCCGAGGAGATCATGCGCTTCGAGGGCGTGAGCCTCGCGCTTTCTAGCAGCGCGTTGCAGGCAGGCGCCGTGGCCGACACCGATCTGAACCGGCTGATCCTCAACAGCCACAACCCGCGGCGCTCCGGCGACGTCTTCGTGGTGTTCCGGCCCCAGTGGTTCATCAACGACTTCGACGGACTCACCGTCGCGTCCACCCACGGCTCGCCCTGGACCTACGACACCTTCGTGCCGGTCATCTTCTTGGGCCCTGGCCTAGAGGCGCAGCAGGTGGCGCGCCGGATCGAGACGGTGGATGTGGCCTCGACGCTCTCGGCCATCGCCGGGACCAACCGGCCGTCGGGTGCCCGGGGCGCGGTGCTGCCGGAGGTGGTCCCGTAGCGAGCGAGGCGTACGCTTAATCCCCCGCGGGGTGCAGCGCCGGTTTCGCTGTTTCTTGCCGCGACATCAATGGGTGGATTGGCCGACGGCCAGCGATCCTGGGCAATCGTGATGCACTGTCTGATCGAGTTCGCAGGTGCCGTTTCCCGGGCAGGACGATTCCGCGAGCGCTGATCGCCTGCGCAGATCGTCGACCAGATCGAAGCCTGGCGGGCATCTCCGTCTCTGGTGCTCCTTCCCGACACACCGCGGGTGGGGAAGCGGATGCTCGCTTTACACGAGCCGGCGCAGGTCGGTGGGGCGAAGGTCTACGATGCTCGGATCGCGGCGGCCTGCCTGGTCGGCGGGGGCAGCAAACTCTGGACATGCGACCGGGACTACGGCCGGTTTCCGGAGCTGAAGACGCGCAATCCGCTGGTGGCCTGAGCAACGACCGTGGCCCCGACGACCGCGTTGACGATTACGGGCATGGCGGCAGAAGTCGAAGCAGGGCTTCCCCTGACCTAAGCGCCAATCCCCCTGAGCGCCCTCGCCATTCAACGCGCTCCCTACGAAATCTACGGTGGTGCTCCCGTTCTGAACCGAATCGGACACCATGACCCATAACGCATTCATCTAC
>JBCCZC010000420.1:0-5029 GCA_039188505.1 Pseudomonadota bacterium
CACCAACGTCGTCATGAGCGTGCTGGCCGGGCGTGCACTACTTCTCCATCCTCCGGCAATCGCAGATGCAGAAGCAGCGGCGGCGATCCTGGACTGCTTCACCGACCGTCACGAGCTCGATGAAGACGAAGTCCAGGCCTTCGCGGGAAATTGCCTTGCCGTGACCGATCAGGACGTCCTCCTGAGCCAGCGCGCCGCCGACGCCCTGCGCCCGGCCTCGCGCGCCGCAATCGAGTCGTGGGGTTTTCGCCTGCATCCGGTGGACGTCAGCGAAATCGAGCGGGCCGGGGGTAGCGTCCGCTGCATGCTGGGAGAGATCTACTAGCCCGAACGGGTCAGCTTCCGCGCCCGACGAAGCCCTGGAGGAGCGGGACCCGCGGGATGGCGTGAATGCGCCCCGCCAGCTCCGGATCGGCAGCGAGCTGCGCGCTGAGCGAGCGAAGCTTTTGGTAGTTGACCCAGCCCTGAACCGCCGCCAGGCCGGCAAAGACGAGCACCGCCCAGCTCACCCAGCCGCCGCCAAGGGCGATGCGCACGATCGCGCCCATGACCACCGTAACGGCGCAGCCGAGGAGAAGCAGGTGGCTCGTCATCGACTCGCGGATCTCTCTTGCCATGTCAACGGCGTGCTGGACGGGCATGTGGCGGCGTCGACGTCGTCTCATGGCTCTAGTTTAGCCGATCCGGGCTTCGTGCTAGCGTGCAGGCACCCAACGCTGGAGTACAGACCGCATGAAGTGGCTGGTCAGGATCAGTATCGGTCTCGGTGTTATCAGCTGCCTGCTCGTCGCCCTCGCCGGGCCGGCGTACCAGGCGGGCCTGGTTAGCCTCGAGCTTGCGCTGCTGCGCGGGTTTCGCATCGCGACTCTCTGCGGACTAGCCGCCGCTGCGGTCGGCCTGGTCGCGGCGATCGGTCATCTGCTGGCAAAGCGCCCCGGTTGGGGCGGTGGACTACTTGCCGTCATTCTCGGGCTCGCCGGAGCGGCAGTGCCTCTGGGCATGCGCATGCAGGTACAGGAGGTGCCGATGATTCACGACATCACGACCGACGTGGCCGATCCACCGGCCTTCGAGGCCGTGCTTGCGGCCCGGGCCGGTGCGCCGAATCCGCCGGACTATGACCCGGCGGTGGCCCCGCTGCAGCAGGAGGCCTATCCGGATCTCAAGCCCATTCGGGTCGTGCAGTCACCTGCAGCAGTCATGGACGCGGCCGCGATCATCGTCACCGACCTCGGCTGGGAATCGGTGGCGATCGATACCGGAGCCGGTCGAATCGAAGCCACAGATACCACGCGCTGGTTCGGCTTCAAGGACGACGTGGTGATCCGTGTGCGGTCCGTCGGCGGGGCAACCGTGGTGGACGTTCGTTCGAAATCGAGGGTCGGTCGCAGCGACCTGGGCAAGAACGCCGACCGGATCCGCGCCTTTCGCCACGCCCTGCTGGAAAGCCTCACGGCGGCCTGAGTCCGCTCAGGCGAGCGTGGCCTCGAGCTCCTGGCCCACCACGGCCCGGCGCCAGCCCGTGAGTCGTTCGGGCAGCGCGCCGTCGTTGAGCAGGGCGACGAGATCCCGGCGACTGGCGAGAATGGTCGGTTCGATGGCCAACCGTTCAGCCGCCGCTTCGACGATCTGCTTCATGGCCTTGATTTGCTTCCGCGCCCCCTGGTCGAGTGGGCGGGGTGGGGCGGCGGGCGCCGGAGCGGACGCCGCCGCCTCGACTGCCGCGACCACGCCGGGTGCGACGTCGTCGCGCTTCCGAGCCTTCAGGCCGAGGAGCGAACCGATCGCCGCGTTGTCCGCTGGACGGTTCCGGGCGAGCTCGAGAAGCTGATCGTCGTCAAGCACCCGCCGCCGGGGCACGTCCCGGTCCGCAGCGTGCCGCTCACGCCAGTCGATGAGGGCTCTGAGCGCAGCGCGATCCGCGGGCGGCAGCTTCCACGCCAGCTTGAACTCCCGATACATGCGCTCCGTGTCCGCACCCGCTGCGGCGGTCTCGGCCAGGCGAAGCGTGTCTTCGTCCGCCCAGGGCGCCCGGCCGCTGGCGCCAAGCTTCTCGACCAGCCAGGCGTGGACGTCGAGGAGATAGATGACGTCCAGAGCGGCGTAGTGCAGCTGTCGGTCCGTTAGCGGGCGCTTGAGCCAGTTCGAGCGCGTTTCACCCTTCTCGAGCGTCACGCCGCACACCGTCTCGACGAGATCCCGATAGCTGATCGCTGCCCGAAGGCCCACGAGCCCTGAGGCGATCTGCGTGTCGAACAGTCCCTTGAGGGTCACGCCGCAGAGGCTTGCAAGAAGTTCGAAATCCTCGCTGCCGCTGTGGATGATCTTCAGCGGCGCCGGCGCGGAGAGCAACTCGCAGAGCGGCGTGAGGTCGCCGCAGGCGATCGGGTCGACCAGCCATGCCGCGCTGCCGTCGCAGATCTGGATCAGGCCGGGGCGCGCAAAGAAGGTGTGGGAACGCTCGAATTCCGTATCGATGCCGAGGACGGCCTGCTCTCGCCAGCCTTGTGCTGCGCTCGCCAGGGCCTCGTCCTGGTCGATGAAATACACGGGATGTCCCGCAATGGTCTCGATCGGTGCGGCTGATTCAGTCATGCGCGCAATGATCGCATGGGGCGGGCCCCAAATCTCGTCGATGGTTCGCACGTCTGCACTCGTGAGCGCAGCGGATCGGCTGGTCTGGGCCTCGTGAGGGCGTACCGGTCGCTTCATGCGATTCAGAAGGCCGCCGGTATCGCCGGCGCGAATGAACAGCGTACGGAGCCTCGAGGCCTGGCGAGAGAGGGGGTGGTCGCGCAACCCAACCTTCGGAATTGGGGTGCGACGGCGGCACCGTGCCATAATCTTCCCTTGATGCTGATGCAGAGCCCCCAATCGTCGATGGTGACCGCACCGGATTCGCGTTCGGGCCTTACGACACGCCAGATGCGTGCGGTGGTGCTGATCGTGGCCGTTGCGCTCATCGGTGGCTTCATCGCCTTGCGGAGCGATCGTGGGGCGGTCGTCGGGGATACCGACCCGAGTGTGGACACGATGTCCGGCGCTGAACTCGAGGTTATCGAAGACGTCGACGCGCCCGTGCGAGAGCGTGCCACCCGAGCGTACGTGATCGGCGACACGGTTTTCGCGACCGTCGAGGAGGGGCTTGGTGCGGCGGACGCGGCGCTGGAGGCCGGGCGCATCTACCAGCCCCAGGGCGACAACGCGCTGGAATTCTATCTTGGCGCCCTCGCCGTGGCTCCCGACAATGAAGCCGCCGCCGAAGGTCTGGCTGCCGTGGGGACGCTCGTTCGCGACGCCTTCTGGCGATCGCTTGTATCCCATGAATTGACTGAAGCGGAGTCGCTGCTCCCGCTCCTCGAGGAAGCCGGAAACGATGGCGGCCAGATCGAGGAATTTGCGTCGACCCTGGAGCGACTGCAGCGGGCCGATGACTTCGTGGCGGCGGCCCGGGACGACATCGACTCCGGGCGTCTCGTCCAGCCACGGGGCGGCAGCGCCCTGGCTCGGCTGGAGCGTGCGCGGGAGCTCAACGCCGAACATCCTGAACTGGAGGCCGAGTTCGACCGCCTCGAGAGCGCCCTCGTCGATCAGGCCCTCGGAAGCGCCCGCGAGCGGCGTTTCCAGGCGGCTTTCGGTGTCCTGGATAGAGCGCTCGAGGTGCGCCCGAATTCGCGGCGGCTGCTCGGTGCTCGCGCGGACGTGCTGGCCTTTCGGGACGCGCAGATCGGTCAGCGCGCCGAGTCTGCCCGCGCAGCCATGCTCGATGGGGATTTTCAGCTCGTGGAGCGGCTGCTCGACGAGATCCGGCGTCTCGGGGCGGACCGCGAGTTGCTGGAATCGCTGCGCGAGGAGAACCGCGACGCCACGATCTATGGTCGTTTCGAACCCGGCGAGATCTTTCGGGACCGCCTGAGCGGTGGCCGCGAGGGTCCGATCATGGTGGTTGTGCCCCACGGCAGCTTCCTGATGGGGAGCGCAAGCGACGAAGCTGGCCACACGCGTGAGGAGGAACCGCAGCATCGCGTGTACTTTCGGCGCGGGTTCGCGCTGGCCCAGGGCGAGGTCAGCGTCGCCGAGTTCGAGAAATTCGTCACCGCCACCGGCTTTCAGACCGATGCGGACGTACGCGGCGATTCCTTCATCTACAACGTACGCAACGGCCGCATCATTCGCCGTTCCGGGGTGACCTGGCGCGATGGCTACACGGGTCGGGAGGCACAGCCCAACGACCCGGTGCTGCACGTCTCCTTCAATGATGCCGCGGCTTATGCCCGCTGGCTGGCGAGTGTGTCTGGTGAACCTTATCGGCTCCCGAGCGAGGCCGAGTTCGAATACGCGCTGCGCGCCGGCGGCACCATGGTCTACCCGTGGGGTGAGGAGAGCCCGGAGTTCGCCATCGAAAACCTCACCGGTTCGCGCGATCGCTCGGACTACCAGCGGCGCCAGTGGAATCGGGCGTTTCGAGACTACGACGACGGCTACTGGGGGCCAGCCCCGGTCGACAGCCTCGTGCCGAACGCCTTCGGCATCCATCACCTGGCGGGCAACGTCGAGGAGTGGGTGGAGGACTGCTGGCACGATTCCTATGTCCGCGCTCCGATCGACGGTACGGCCTGGGTCAATCGCGGCTGCCCGCGGCGCGTGGTCCGCGGCGGCTGGTGGGGTGGCGCGCCCGAAACGGCGCGCTCAGCTGCGCGCAAGAGCTACCCGACGGAACAGCGCGGCAGCTCGATCGGCTTTCGCGTCGCGCGGGACCTGTACTAGACCTCTCGTTCAATTAAAGACGCCCGCAGTGCGGGCGTCAGAAGTTCGTTGTGGTGCCGGAGGGTGAGCAAGCCTGCTTGCGACGCACCGCGTCGCGGCGCAGCGAACGCCCGACAGCTGCGCTGGCGGGCAGGATCTCCCGCCAACATTCATCGACTAACCCGGTTGGGGGCGCACAGCGTCGCGGCGCAGCGAACGCCCGACAGCTACGCTGGCGGGCAGGATCTCCCGCCAACATTCATCGACTAACCCTGTTGGGGAC
>JBCCZC010000421.1:0-5029 GCA_039188505.1 Pseudomonadota bacterium
CGGGACGCGACGTCGGTTCGCTTGATATCCATGCCAGAACAGGAGCAGGAACCGTGCCAGAAACGCGAAGGTCGCTTGCAGCGCCGGACGGCGACGGTTCCCGGGGTGACCTCGGAGCTTCTACCGCGCGAAAGGTGACCGCTGGCGATCACCGGGTGTTCAATCGTGGGACGGCGACTGGCTCGAGATCGCCGACCCGACGGTCACGATCTTTCGCTGCAGGTCAAGGACGCGGTCAATTATGGCCCGCAAGTGCTGCCTGCCAGGACTTCAACATGGCGTATCTCTCGATCCCCGTGAGCCCGCGGGCCTCTTGCTCGGCGATGGCCTCTCCGAGGGCCGTCTCTGCCTGGCCGCGCTGGCCGAGGTCCAGGCGGGCGGCGGCGTAGCGCTCCGCGGCCTCGAGGTACAGCTGGACCTCGGTCCGGCGTGGTGCGTCGGCATCCAACAGCTCTTCGAGCAGCGCTTGCGCGTCGGACCAGGATTCGCGAGCGAGGAGGAGGAACGCGAGATTGTGCCCGGCCAGGCGACGGCTGCCGGCGGTTTCCTGCGAATCGAGCGCCAGGATCTTCTCGAAGAGCGCGACAGCGTCATCCTCTCGGCCCGAAAGCCGCCAGAGGCGCCCCTGCTCGGTCTTGATTTGCAGCAGCCGCGGATGATCCGGTGGCAGGTTGGTCTCGAAGAGAACGGCCGCCTCGTCGACGCTTTCCTGGGCCGCAGCGTAGTCCCCGAGATCGATCTGCAGCGAAGCGATCTGGATCGTCACGAAGCCGACCCGAAGGGATTGGTTGTCGCCGTTCGCAAGCAACAGCTCCCTGGCCCGGCGCTCGTGGACCAGCCCCTCCTCGAAGCGTCCGAGTTTCTGGTAGGCGACAGCGAGATTGTGGTGATCGACGGCTGTCTGGAGGCTGTCCTTGCCGTGCAGGGCCTTGCGATCGGCCAGCAGGGCCAACTGTTCCTTCAGCAACTCCTGGGGCCGTCCCTGGTTGTTCAGCAGGCCCACGAGCCGGTTCCGCGCGACCAGCTGCTGCTGCGGACCGAGCTCATCCGTGCGCCGCGCGGTTTCCTCGAGGGCACCTCGAACGGCCTCCTCAGCGCCCTCGAAGTCGTCGAGATCGGTGCGGAGCTCCGCGATCTCCAGCCAGGCCTCGCTGCGGCGGCGGGCCATCCGGGGATCGTCGGGGTCCAGATCGGCCAGCGCGCGCTCGAGGATCTCGAGGCCGGCCTCCGGCTCTCCCAGCTCACCGATGCCGCCGCCCACCAGCATGCGCATCTCCGCCAGGCCGCCGGGATCATTCGCCAGCGTCTCCTCCATGCGCGCTCCGATGGCTTCGTAGATCACCTTGACCGAGGTCGGCCCGGAGGTCCGCTCGGGCTCCGCCTCCTGCAGCGAGGCAACGAGCATGTCCCGGTAGTTCTGGATGTGTTCGCGCGCCGCTTGCTCGGTCTGGTAAGCCGACACCGCCATGACCAGGCCGATCGCCAGGGACGCGATGACGACGCCGACGGCAGTCCGTCGCAGCAGCCGCTGCCCGGCCGTGCGCAGACGCTCGAGACGTTCGCGCAGTTGCTCCGCGTCTGGACGCTGTCGCGGATCCGCGGCCAGCAACTCTCCGAGCAGCGACCGGAAGCGCCAGGGCACAGCGTCGAGTGCGGCGCGCTGTCCCCGCTCGAAGGCCTGTTCGAGCGCTTCGAGGCTGTCTGCCTCCCAGGGATATCGCCCGGATAGAGCACGCGCGAGGACCACGCCGAAAGCGAAGATGTCACTCGCGGGCGTCGGCGGCAGTCCGGCGAACTGCTCGGGCGCCATGAAGCGCGGGGACCCGATCGCCACGCCGCCGCGGCCGCCCTGCTCGCGGGCCGCCCCGAAGTCCATCAGCACCGGCGTCCCGTCGCGCTGGATCATGATGTTGGCCGGCTTGATATCACCGTGCACCAGGCCCCGCCGATGGATGAGGCCCAGGGCCTCGGTCAGGGGCACGGCCAGCGCCAACACTTCGTGTTCCGAGAGTCGCGGCGAATCCTCCAGTACCGACGCCAGCGTGCGCCCGTGGAGCAGGTCGCTCCAGATGCCGACACGTCCGTCGGCGACGTCGGCACCATGGACCGCGAGGATGTTCGGGTGGCGCGTCCGGGCCATGCTGCGGGCCTCGGCGATGACCCAATCCGAGTCCGGCGACCGGTCGGGGCGCTCGTGCGCGAGCTTCAGCGCGACTTCCCGGCGCAATACCGGGTCGTGTGCGCGGTAGACCGTGCCGAAGGCACCCTCGCCGATGGACTCGCGGACCTCGAGGTGTCGCCACTCGAAGAGAATCGGCTCCGGTGCCGGTCTGGCCGTCTCGGTCCGGAAGCTGCGGGAGATCTCGTGCAGCAGCTGCAGGCCCGGCAGATACTCCGCGGAGTCCGAGATCGATCCCCAATCCGGCTCCAGATCGTCCGCGATCTGTGCGGCGACGTCCTCGACGCTTTTTTTCCTGCTCATGCTTCTATCAATGCAGAAAGCTCGGCGAGCGCACGGCTGACCATCATTCGGGTCGCATTCGCGGACGGGCGCTCGAGCTCGACGGCGATCTCATCGAAGCTCATGCCGAACTCCACGCGCATGATCACGGCGTTCCGCTTCGGCTCCGGGAGCTGGGTCAGCGCCCGCTCGTAGGACGCGAGCCGCTCGGCCCCGATCGCCTGCTCGACGACGGAAAGCTGATCGGCGGGCAGCGACTCCTGCATCGACACGCTCGTCGGCTTGCGTCCCGACCTGCGCAGTTCCTCGCGCACCAGGTTGAGCAGGATCGTCCGCAGGTAGGCGAGGAACCCGCCAGGACGCTGCGATTCGAAGTCGTCGAGCCGGCGCAGGGCCCGCATGAACGTCATCTGCAGGAGATCTTCCGTTTCCGAGAGGTCGCGGCCACCGGTCGGCAGCCGGCCCCGCGCCCAGCGTCGCATGATCGGCATGTAGCGCTGGAACAGATTATCGGCCGCCGCCTGTTCACCGGACCGGTAGCGGTCCAGTAGCTGGGTGGTGCTGACCAATGCTTCCCTGTCGTCGCTCATCCGGTAGCAATCGCCTGCGGTCGATTCTGGAAGTACCACGCGAAGGCACGTGGCGCTTGCAGGCTAGACGAGAATTCGTCATGAAACCAGAATGAGCGCTCCGCCGCGCAACCTGAATGCCAGAGGATGATCATGGACCGTCGACTCCCGGTTCCGCTCGCCATTCTTCTCCTCCCAGCACTGGCCTGGGGCCAACTCACGGACGACGACATCCGGGCGTGGTACCCGCTCACCCGCAACGCCGAAGACATCAGCGGCAGCGGGCGGCATGGAACCCTCCTGGGTGATGGCATGGATCCGGTCTTCCTCTTCGACGCGGAGCGCCCAGGGACCGTCGCGGCGTTCGATGGCGTCGACGACGTCATCGATATCCGCGAGAGCATGGGCTCGTTCACCGAAGCGGCGCCAGGGGGGCAGTTCGCCGTTTCCTTCTGGATCCGGACCGATGGTCCCGGCGACGATGTGACGACCCAAAACGTCCTCATGGGCTCGGGTTCCAGCGGCGGCGTGATCGAGATCGTGGGCAACGGCTCCTGGCAGGGCATGGGCCGGTCGCGAGGATCGGCCGTCGGGGTGAACTCGGGCGGCGGCGGTGGGTCGGTCGGCCAGCCGCCCGGGGCCGAGAACGTTGACGGACTGCTGCAGGACGGCGGCTGGCACCACCTCCATATCCAGTGGATCGATCCGGACGGCACCATCGAGGGTAGCGAGGCATCCGAGGCTGAAATCTGGATCGACGGCGTGCGGGCCGAGGATGCCAACGATCCAGCCTTCAACGGCAACGGGATCGCCGGCATCACCGAGCTCGGGCGCGGCACGGGTTCGGACGGCGGCAGCCAGGATGGATTCCGCTACACCGGGCGCCTGTCCGACGTGATCTTCTTCGAGCGCCAGCTCACGGACGCCGAGGTCCTCGAGGCGATGGCACTGGAAAGCCCCCTGTTCGTCGACGGGTTCGAGGACTGAGGCGCGCGCGGGCGCCGCAACCGTTCGTCCTAGTCGCCGACCGCTCATGTAACTTACTGATTTAAATTACAAAAAATCACCGAACCGGGAACGGTTTTTTCACGACTCCAGCCCGAGCTTGCTTGGGGAACGCAACAACGGAGCTCGTGAAATGGCAATCCATCAGCGTCACACGCACCACCCGGTGCGACCCTCATGAGGCGCTCACGCACGGTCAACGTCGTGGGCGCCGGCCCCGGCGGCCTCGCCAGCGCCATGCTGCTGGCGGCGGAAGGATTCGACGTCGAGGTTTTCGAAAAACGCGGCCACGTTGGTGGGCGCACCTCGGTCATGGACCTCGACGGCTATCGCTTCGACCGGGGGCCGACCTTCTTCCTCTATCCGCAAATCCTCGAGCAGGTCTTCGCCCGCTGCGGGCGGTCGCTGCATGACGAAATCGAACTGATCCGCCTCGACCCGAACTACCGGCTCGTCTTCGAGGAGGGCGGCGTCATCGACGCCACCTCGGACGTCGAGCGGATGCGCGCGCAGCTTGCGGAGATCAATCCGGCCGATGCCGCCGCCCTCGACGGCTACCTGCGGGCCAACCGGGACAAGCTCGAAGCCTTCCGGCCGATTCTCGAGCGGCCGTTTCTGAGTCATCTGGACCTCCTGTCCCTCCCGCTGGACCAGGTTCTACCGCTGCGGCGCAGCGTCGATGACGATCTGAAGCGCCATTTTTCGGATCAGCGGGTGCGGCTCGGCTTCTCGTTCCAGAGTAAGTACCTGGGCATGTCGCCGTTCCGCTGCCCGTCGCTGTTCACGATTCTCGCGTTCCTTGAGTACGAGCACGGTGTGTTTCACCCGGCCGGTGGCTGCGGCGCGGTCACCGAGGCCATGGCGCGCGTCGCCCGCGAGATGGGCGTGCGCATCCACCTGAACCGACCGATCCGCCAGGTCGAGCTCGAGGGTCGGCGCGCTGTTGGCGTGTGGACGGACGAGGGCCTGCACCGGGCGGATGCGCACGTCATCA
>JBCCZC010000422.1:0-5017 GCA_039188505.1 Pseudomonadota bacterium
CAGCACCCGATCTTCCCGCGGGAAGACGATGACCTGCGCGCCCTGGCCCGGGGTACCCGCATCGGCGAACAGGCCCGCTGCGGTCTGGTCGGTCGGGTTCTCCGTCGCCAGCGGGCCAACGGGCAGCGCGCTGGCGCCGAGCGCCTGGTTGATGCCGTCACCGGTGGCCAGAACCGTCAGCACGGCCCCGGCGGGAACCGGGATCGGGGCGATGTCGATGAAATTGGCTGAACCGTCGGGGGACGAAACCTTCAGGTCGTAGACCGCCGGGGAATCCACGCCGTATCTCGAGATTCCCGCGGCGGTCTACGATCTGAAGGTCTCTTCGCCGGACGGTTCGGCCAATTTCATCGACATCGCGCCGATTCCGGTTCCCGCCGGGGCCGTGCTGACGGTTCTGGCTACCGGTGACGGCATCAACCAGGGGCTCGGCGCCACCGCGCTGCCCGTTGGCCCGCTGGCGACGGAGAATCCGACCGACCAGACTGCAGCGGGCCTGTTCGCCGATGCGGGTACTCCGGGTCAGGGCGCGCAGGTCATCGTCTTCCCGCGGGAAGATCGGGTGCTGGGCTTCTTCTACACCTTCACCGCGGACGGCAGCGGCCAGCAGTGGTTCATCTTCGACTCCTGCAACGCGGACCCGGGCGGTCCGTGCGCGACGCCCGGCGGCTTCGACGGGATCGTCGGACTCGTGACGGTCTACGAGTCGACCGGCGGCGCCTTCAACGATGGCTCGGTCCCGACGACGTTGACGTCGACCGGCATCGGCATCGTCAGCATGCTCGACTGCGACACCTTCGAATTCGTGGGTGACCTCGGGAACGGCGCCGGCGAGATCACGCTCACGTACGCCCGGCTCGGCGATCGCTTCGCCTGCTCACCGGCGCTCGCTCCCTGAGGGCAGGACCGGGCGAACGACCGATTCGCCTTCGACTCGCAGCCGCCTCCCCGGCCGGGGAGGCGGCTTTTTCGTGAATTCTCGACCACGGGCTCCAGTGGATACCGGTCACGCCGTGCGTCCATCGCGGGTCTCTCGCTCGTTGCCGCCCCCCAACCGACGATCCGCGCCCTCGAAATGCCCGACCAGCGCCAGAGCAGGGCCAGGGCCGAGTCCGCAGGCGTTACGGCTTCGGCCACGCCTTCGCGCCGCCTGCTTGAAATCGGTCGTCGAGCACTAGCCAAGGACAATTTCGAGAAGCAAGGAGCCAAGCGTGCGAAGCACGGTTTCAGCTCCGGTTTCAATCGCTGGCCGCGGCGTCGGTATCGCTCTGTCCGAGCGCCCGCTGCGCTGCCCTCGGAGCGGCTGGCAGTCTGTCGGCCTTGGGGGATCGTGGCGAGGTGGCGCCTGGTCCAGGGGAAATTCGTGAGACCTTGACCAGAATAGTCCTGGCCATTCGGGGAAGAGTACCGCCGAGTGATGCCGGCCAGGCGCCGCCGCAGTGGACTCCTCCGAAGTCCGAGAGACTGCTAGCCCGCAAGGGCGGCGTTGCGGCCGGCGGCCTTGACCTTGTAGAGGGCGCTGTCGGCGCGATTCAGGGACGTGGCCCAGTCCTCGCCGGCTTCGGTCGTGGCGTGCCCGATCGACGCGGTCACGGCGATCCGCAGACCGTTGCGCTCGATGCCGGCGCTGGTCACCGCGCGCTGCAGCGCGTCGCTGACGCGCTCCCGCTCGCCCTCGCCGATGCCGTCGCCAATGGCAAGGAATTCCTCCCCGCCCCAGCGACCGATCATGAGCGTGGATCCTGCGAGCCCTGCGAGGTTGCGGCCGATGGCTTCGAGGAGGCGGTCGCCGGTCTCGTGGCCATGCTGATCGTTGACGGTCTTGAAGTGGTCGAGGTCGATGGCCCAGAGGACGCGCGACGCCGTCGTCGGCGTGTTGAGTCTGGCCATCATCGCCCGGCGATTCGGGAGCCCGGTGAGGATGTCGGTGCGGCTGAGGGTGAGCAGCTGTCCATTCATTCGGCGTTGCCAGAGCCATGCGACACCGATCAGGACCACGAGCAGGACTGCGCCGCCCAGCGACGCGCGGCGGAGGCTGCGCTCGCGGGCGAGCTCCAGCTCCGATAGCTCGTTGCGATGGCGCAGGTCGATCAACTCCTGGCGCTGGCGCGTGTTGGCGAGCAGCGCTTCCATCTCGGCCATGCGCTGTGTGTTCGCCGAGCGATTCAACCTTCGCTCCAGGTCGCGGACTTCATCGAGCGACGCGAGCGCCTGCTCGAACGCTCCCGCAGTCCGGTAGGTGCCGGAGAGCGCGAGCAGCAGGCCGCGACGCTGGACTTCGTACAGGCCCTCATCGCCCGGCAGCGCCTCGATCGCGTCTTCCGCGAGCTCGATGGCTCGATCGCCATCGCCTGCTGCGCCCGCAAGGGCCCCTTCGATCGACAGAACGGCCGCGCGTGACGTGGCGCTATCGATCTGCTCCAGCAGCGGTCGGAGCTCAGCGACGAGCGCCCGGGTCCGATCGACCTCCCCGAGCTGTATCAACGATCCGGCCATCGCCGCCTTGATGTCGATCGCACGGGAGACCGGCCAGTTCTCGTCGATCATCGCTTCCACGCGCTCGAGATAGGCGACGGCCGCCGCGTGGTCGCCCATGCCCCGGAGCGTGAGACCCAGGTTGTAGAGCACCGGCGGCTGAAAGCGGAAATCGCCGGACTCCTCCATCAGCGACAGCGCTTCCTCGTAGCGTCTGACCGCGCGGCCGTGCTGTTCGAACTCGGAGTGCAGCACGGCGAGGTTGATCAGGAGCGGAATCTGCGCCTCGGTATTTTCCAGGGCGACGGCTCGACCCAGGGCTCGCGCGTAGATGTCGGTAGCGGCAAGACGGTCGCCGATCCGATGGAGGATTGCCCCGGCCCTGCGGAGAAGATCGACACTCGCTGCCGTCGGCGGCAGGTCGCCCTCGACGATCTCGACCATGGTCATCGCGGTCGCGCGTGCGGTAGCGCCCTTGCCGGTCAATGCCTGCCCCCAGCCGAGGCATCCGCGTGCGGCCACCGCGGCTTCGAAAGCGCCTGCCGCCTGCGCCGCGGCCACGATCTCGCCCCCAAGACGGATAGCCTCGGCTGGCTGATCGTCCTCGATCGCCCGACAGCGCTCGAGTTCCTCGTCGAAAGGGGCGGCGAGTGCTGCTGCCGTTATCAGCAGCAACAGCAGCGCAACGGTCGACCGGATTCGTTGAGTTTCGAAGCGGAGCAAACGGGGAAGTCTCGCAAGGGGGACGGTTACGATGCCCATCGACGGTCGGCCTTGCAACCCGCCTGGACACATATTCGACAGGACCGAGGTCCGCATCAGGTATCGCCGAGCAATCGGTCCTCCAGGCCGGCGAGGGCTTCGGCCACGTGACGACGGAACGTCCGCAACCGCGCCGTGTCCCGCAAGTCGGGATGGGTGAGGATCCAGACGTCGAAGCGGTAGTAGGGGGCCGCTCGCGGCAGCCGTTGGAGCGCCGCTGAGCCATCCCCGACGAAGCACGGCAGGACCGCGAGCCCCATGGCGGCCTCCGCGGCGGCAAGCTGGAGCAGCGTGTTGTTCATGCGGCCGGTGACCGGAAAATCCGGATGGGGGGAGCTGCGGACCCAATCGGGGTGGGCGTCGTCATCATCCCAGCCGAGCCATCGGGCGCCGCAGGCGGGATCCTCGAGGTCGTGCTCTGCGAGGTAGACCGGCGCCGCGTAGTGACAGCTTGCAGCCCGAGCCACCCGCCGACCCACCAGCAGGTCCGGCGGATCGACCTCGCACGGCATCACGCGAATCGCGACGTCGGCCTCGCGGCGGCGCAGGTCGATCACGTCGTCCGAAACGTGCAGATTCAGCGAGATCTCCGGGTATCGGGCCGCGAACGCAGCAAACACCGGCATGAGCAGGTGGGTCGCGAGCACTTCAGCGGTCGTGACGACGATCTCGCCGCTGAGCTGCTCCTCGCGGCCGGCGAGCGTGCGTTCCGCGCTGAGGATCGTGTCCTCGACCGTTCGCGCGTGCTCGACGAGCGCTTCCCCCTCGCCGGTCAGGGTCATGCCGCGCGCGGACCGGTCGAACAGGCGGGCCTTCAGGCTGTCCTCGAGGAGGCGGAGCTGGCGGGTCACGGTGGAATGGCTGACGCCCAGGTCGGCGGCGGCGCCGCGCGCCGAGCCGGCGCGAGTCGCGGCCAGCAGCACGCGGAGAGCGTCCCAGGGAATGGTCGATTTCTGAAACACTTTGGTCGATTTCGTTATATTCCGGTGCTTCAAGAGTCCACCTAAACTGAGCGCCTGTCAATCGAAAGGAAGCGCCCGCGATGGCCTTCGACATGCCCCAGCCCGTGCATACCCCCCGCAGCGAGCGCTTCCGAGCTGCCGTGCTGGCGGGGCTGGCTGCCCCGCAGAAGGCAGTTCCGCCGCTTTTCTTCTACGACGATCGGGGCAGCGAGCTGTTCGAGTCGATCAAGTCGAGCGACGACTACTACGTCACCCGGGCCGAAACCGCCGCGCTGCTGGGCGCCGTCGGGACACTCGCGCGAATCGACGCCGGCGCCCTCGTCGAGCTCGGTGCCGGGACCGGTCGTCGCCTCGAGATCCTGCTGCGGTCGCTCCCCGGGCTCCGGGCCTTCTGCCCGGTGGACCTGTCGATCGTGCAGCTTGCACTGTCGGAAGGTGACGCGGCGGATTCCGGGCGGCGCATTGCGATTGCCCCGCTGCTGGCGGACTTCGCCGAACCCTTCGTTCTGCCACCCGACGTGCCCGGGCCCCGGCTGGCCTATTTTCCCGGGTCCTCGATCGGCAACTTCCAGCCCCTCGGCGCACAGCGGCTGCTGTCGCAGCTTCGAGCGAGCCTCGGCGCCGGCAGTCAGCTCCTGATCTGCGTGGACCTGCTCAAGGACGCGCGCCGCCTCGAGCGTGCCTACGACGACCGCTCGGGTCACACCGCCGCCTTCAATCTCAATCTGCTGCGGCGGATCAACCGGGAGCTCGACGGTGCCTTCGCGCTCGAGAACTTCGGCCACGAAGCGCGCTTCAACCTCGAGCAGGGACGGATC
>JBCCZC010000423.1:0-4999 GCA_039188505.1 Pseudomonadota bacterium
CTCGCAGATTGTTGGCGAGTGACCACCGGCTGATGGCCACCCAATAGTCCTGGTCCGGATCGTTGCCGGATTCGAATATCAGCACCGCGCGTTGCAGGATCCGTTCGCCTTCCTCGAGTTGACTCAAGCCGTCGCTGAGCACCCAGCCGAGGTTGTTCAGGGCCAGGCCGACCATGCGGTCGTCGATGTTCGGGATCGCCTCCAGGATCGCGAGCTCCCGTTCGAACGCTGCCCGGGCGAGATCCCAGGAGCCCTGGTCCGCATAGGCCAGTCCCAGCCGCTGGATGATCAGCGCGATGGTCGGATGCTCCGACCCCAGCCCGGCCTCGGTGGTCTCGAGCGCCAGTTCGAGCCAGGTGAGGGCCTTGTCAGACTGTCCACTGACCGAATAGAGCTGCCCCAGGAGCGAATAGCTTTCCCCCAGCTCGGGATGGCTTGCAGGCAGAACGGATCGCTGGACTTCGATCGCGGCGGTCAACTCCCGCTCGGCTTCCTCGTACCGCCCAGCGTAGAGGAGTGATGCCCCAAGCATTCGCCGCAGGATGGCCACCTCAGGATGATCGTTGCCTACGTCCGGAGTCAGGATGGCAAGCGCCTGTTCGAGCAGTGGGATGGCCTCTGCCTGGCGGTTCACGCTGGTAAGGAACCAGCCGAGCCCGGTCAGCGCGCTCGCCATGGACTGCGGATGGCGGTCGGCGACGGGGGCGAGCACGTCGATGGCCTCGCGGCCCAGGGCCTCTGCGTCGTCGGGCCTGCCCAGCAGTCGACGCAGGGCAGCCAGCTGTACCAGGCCTTCTGCCAGCAACTCCGCAACGGCCGGATCGGATCGAAGCAGCTCGAGGCCCGCTTCCAGCGTCTTGGTCGCCGCTTCATATTCGCCCTGGAGACTCTGGACGCGTCCAACCGCAAGCCAGGTCGCGATCAACTCGGCATCGGTTGCGGGTAGCGTGCCCCCCCGAAGCTCCAGGCTTCCTGCAAGCATCCGCTCGGCCTCCGCGAAAAGACCGAGGTTGCTGTATACCTCGCCAACCGTGCCCATCAGGCGCCCGCGAACGAGGGGCTGAGTCCGGAGTTCCCGATCGAGACGCTCGGCGCCCCGATCGAGCAGCTCACGGGCCGTGATGGTACTGCCCCGTGCCTCGCCGGGGTCGGACACCTTGAAGATCTCGACGAGGAACTCGGAAACGCGCTCGGCCCGGTCGGCTTCGAGTTCAGCGGCTGCCTCGGCCTGTCTGGCTTCGCGCTCGGCCTCGAGTGCGCGCATGAGCCCGACGGTGGTTCCCAGGAAGCCGATGATGAGCGCGAGAATCAGGGCTGAACTCGCCAAGACGGCAAGCCGATGGCGGCGGATGAAGCGCCCTGCCCGGTAGCCGAGCGTAGCAGGCACCGCATCAACGACCCGCTCCTCCAGGTAATGATTTAGGTCCGTCGCGAGGGCTTGCGCGGTTCGATAGCGGCGCTGCCGGTCATTCTCCATGGCCTTGAGGATGATCCAGTCGAGATCGCGCTCCAGGCGGGCGAGCAGCGACCTCACCCGTACAGATCGGCGCGCGGCATGGGCCTGCGCAGCCGGCGGGAGAAGACTGCGGAATTGCGTCGACGGCCGTTGCGGGGGCTCGGGGTCTTCCACTTGACGCTGACCGGGTCGAAACGGATTGAGCCCCGTCACAAGCCGGTAGAGCAGCACACCCAGCGCATAGACATCCGTGCTGGTGTCTAGGTCCCGACTGCCCCGTAGGGCCTCCGGACTCATGAAGGCAGGCGTCCCGGCGACGGCGCCATCCCTGAGCTCGGCGTGCAGTGGCTCATCGAGAGCCTTGGCGATCCCGAAGTCGATCACCTTCGGCACCGCGCGACCCTGAACCTCGGTGACGAGGATGTTGTCGGGCTTCAAATCACGATGGAGAAGGCCCTTCTGGTGGGCATGCTGAACCGCGTCGCAGACATCGAGGAAAAGGTGCAGGCGAGCATCCAGGCTCAGGTTCCGAGCATCGCAATACTCGATCAGCGCTTCACCGGGGACGAATTCCATCGCGAAGTACGGAAAGCCGTCGTCGGTTGTCCCGGCCTCGTAGAGCGTTGCGACGTTGGGGTGCGAGAGCCGGGCCATCGCCTGGCGTTCCGCCTCGAACCGGATGATGGCCTCAGGGGAGCGCAGCGACGCGCGAACCAGCTTGAGGGCGACCACCCGCTCCATCGGCGCAAGCTGTTCTGCAAGATAGACCGAGCCCATGCCGCCATGGCCCAGCTCGCGCCGGATCCTGAAGGGACCGATCTGTGAGGGAAGGTCACCGCCCTCGCCCGAAGACGGCGCGCCGGTGCGGTCCTCAGCGGAGGCCGCGCCGTCCACTGGCGCTCGAGTCGTCGATTCCGGCCGCGTTGTGTCGCTCACCGGCGAGACCTTCAGGCTGATTGGTGTGCTGGAACTCTAGCACGGAGAGATGCACGGCAGCTTTGGAAACGCGCACTGACCACTGCCTGGCATCATGCAGGCTGGTGCCCGCGAAGAGGCGAAGAGTGCCTGTCTGTACGCTCCCGACAACGCCCGCCCGGACTCCTGGCGCGGTGTTCCGGGTCGCCGCCGAGTGCGACAACGCCTGCGCGATTCAGCTTTTCTTGATGATGCCGACCACCCAAAGGAGCAGCACGGCGCCGGCGGTCGCTGTCACCCCTGAGCCGACCAGGCTATTGGCGGAGATGCCGAGTAGGTCGAACACGTAGCTGCCTAGAACCGAGCCGACCACGCCTACACCGATGTTGCCGAACAGGCCAAAGCCGCGGCCTTTCATGATCTTGCCGGCCAGAAAGCCGGCGATGCCGCCGATGATGATGAACAGTACAAAGCTCACGGAACGCTCCCCAACCAATGCCCAAGGCCGCGAAGTCTAACGCCGTAGGAGCCGGGGCTCGACCTTGGAGCGATATTCCGCTTCCGATGCGCGCCATCAGTTTCGGTCGGCCACGTTGGCCCGCCAGGAGATGGAAGAGCAGAGGCGGCACCGTTTGACCACCGACGTGGCCCGTAATGCTGACCAGACAATACCCGGATTCGTCGACACCCATGATGCGAGCGGTTTAACAGCGGGGCCAGTGCATGTTCTCGCTGGCGCCAGCCCCACCGTCCAAGAATGTGGGGACAACCTACACTGACCCGGTTTTCGACCCGTATTCCGCCCTATTCCAATCGCGCCCTGGCTCACCCTGCCGGTCGCGAAGCGGAACGTCCGGCGCCGCGAGCGACAGGACGACTCCATCGCCGCAAGACGCACGGGCAGCGAACGCCTCAGGGTAAGGAGAACGGCGAGATGAGCCCCCAGGCTGCTCTGGCGACGTCGAGATCGGTGTTCATGCCGAGCGAATGGCCGGCATCGACGCTGCACAGCACGTTGATGACGCCGCCGGCGCACGACTCGTAGGCATCGCAATAGGTGTCATTGATCTCGAGCACCCGGGTCGGCGGATTCGGGCAGGCGTTGAGCGCCGCCCACGTCTCGTGACTCTCGACGGCACCGATGCGAACCACACTCCCACCCCGACTTGGTCCGCCATCATAGGGGACAGTGGTGTCGTCAAGACCGTGGAAGTGGGCGACGGTGATGGGTCGCGACGGCTGACAGTCATCGACGGGCAGCACGAAAGCCGTCGGGGCGATCGCGGCGAAGACATCGGCGGCTCGGCACGCCAGCAGATGTGAGAGCGCGCCCCCGTTCGAAGTGCCCGTCGCGTAGATCCGTTTCTCGTCAACCGGCGTTCGTGCGCTGATGTCATTGACGACAGCCAGTACGAAGCCGACGTCGTCCACGTCGTTATCCTGGGCGGGTTGGCAACAGTTCCCGGCGTTCCAGGACGGGATCAGCCCTGTTCCTGCCGGCACCGCGAGCAGAAAGCCCTCCTCGTCGGCCAGGCCAAGGTTGCGGCGACGCTGGCCGCCGACGGAACCACCCAGGCCATGGAGATCGACCACCAGCGGCAGCGGCGTGCCGTCGTAGCCCGGCGGCACGTGCAGATCGTAGTTTCGCAGCAAACCGTCATGGATGAGCGCGAAGCCGTAGTCACCCGCTGGAATCGATTCGCTGCACTGGTTACCGGTAATGCCCGCCAGCTTGACCGCGTCGGACAGCTTGGCGCCGTCGGCGCCAGTCAACTCGAAGGCGATTTCGTTGCAGTCGAGCGGCACCATCCTGATGGTTCCCCACACGTCGAGTTCGGCGCCAGGGACCGGCGCCTCGAAGGTGCCGCCAGCGCCACGATAGGCGGTCAGCTCGACGACTTGCCCGGGACGCAGCGCTGCCGTGATCGTGTCACTGACCAACCACAGGGGCTCACCGGCCGCGTCGTAGCCGTAGAAGTAGACGGTCGTACCGGCTTCCGACTGGATTACGTTGAAACCTTCTCCATTGCGGGCCTCGTCGTACCAGAGACCCGCCACCCGGTAGGCGCCGGCATAGTCGAGGCGCTCGTAGGCGTTGCCGAACTCATCGAACACGATGGTCGCCTTCGCCTCTGCTTCGAGCTCGAGGTCCTCCTCGAGCGTGCGGGTCCGCCAGATCCAGCCGTGGGGAAGCGCGAGGCGCTCCCCGAGCGACGCCAGCTCCTCGACCGACAGATCGGGATCGACCCGCTGCGAGATCGACGTCATGACGAAGGCTAGATTTCGATCGGAGACGAGTTCGTACACCTGGCGGCCAGCCCTCAGCGCGCCCCGCGCGGTTCGCTGCTCGCTCAGTTCGATGTAGTCATTACCTCCTGACAGCTCACGCGGATTGAGCTCTCGGGTGGAGACCTGGGCCATGGCGATGCCGCCGAATGCCCGGATCTCGCCCCCGAACGGTCGGAGCCGATTGGCATCGAGGAGATCCTGACGCGGTCCGTCCAGGCCAACAGCTGCCGCCCCCGACGCTGCCTGGATGGCCTCGGCGTCGAGCGCTTGCCACAGTTCCTGAGGGCAGCCGCCGACGGGGCGGGAGCTCCAGACCTCGGCCCGGACCAGGCCATCCTC
>JBCCZC010000424.1:0-4984 GCA_039188505.1 Pseudomonadota bacterium
CCGGGCCTCAACCTCGATGACGGTGAACTGGTTCTGGGCAAGGTCGGGGGTCCGATGCACCTCCGGCGTGTCCACGGGTTCCCCGGGAGCGGTGGTCGTCGTGTAGTCCCGCCGCCCCACCTCGGTCAGCTGATCGAAGCGCTGCTGCCAGGCCGCCCCATCCGTGAGGAGACGCGCGCACCCGTCGACCCGGACCTGCACCCGGCGGCGCGGATCGAAGAAGTGCAGGGCCACGCTGGCGTCGCGGGCGATCTCGCCGGCTTTCGAAGAGCGTGCTTCGGTGAAGAACGTGAACCGGCGACGGGCAGCCACGAACTGGCGCAACACCACGGTACGTACGGAAGGACCGCCGGCCGCGTTGACCGTGGCGATGGCCGGCCAGCGGAAGGCATGGCGCCGATCGCGGCTCGCCCGCTCCCAGGAACCGATCACCCACGCCTCCACGTCTTCGAGGTTCGCGATGTCTTCGAGGGCCATGGCGCTGCTCGCTTGAAACGACAGCGGGCAAGGCTAGCGAGAGCGGGTGAAAGCAGTGTGGGCCGCCGCCGCAGCGACGGCCCCAAGGCTCACGCTGCGGCGGGAACGCCGGGAGCGGCGCGGCGATCTTCGCCGAACCGGTTGTCACCCGCCGTGCCGGCAAGAAACGCCAGTTCGATCATGATCCACAGATTGACCAGCGGCACGATCAGCAGCAGCAGGAACCAGCCCGAGCGGTCGCGATCGTGCAGCCGCTTGACGTTGACCGCCAGCCAGGGCCAGAAGAGCAGGAGCGACACCGCCAGATTGATCAGGCCGAAGCCCGATTCCATGTCGAAGGTACCGACCATGAAATCGACGACCAGCGACCCGCTGAAGGCCGCCATCGACACCACCCAGAAAAACCACCACGTCGACCGCGTGACACGCCCGTCGAGCGACAGCAGCAGCCACTTCATCGATTGCTTCGAAGCCATTTCCATTCTCCCCGAGAAGCCCCTCTCCCTGGATCACCGCCCGGCCGGGGGCGAGGGCCGGGTGGTGGCCGGCACAGATGCCGGCGTTTCAGGGATTCAAATGCCGGAACCACGGAAAGCGAACGAACGCGATCCCGCGCAGCGGGGACCGATCAGGAATCGGGGCTGATCAAGCCGGGAGCAAATCGGAAGACGTCCGGGTCGCGGGTCGGGAACAAGGCACCTTCCCGGATCCCCTGCTCGCGGACGTGCTGGAGCTGCCGGGGCGGGAAGATCATGAGGCCCGGGCTGTTGTTCGGAGGAAAGGTCACGACGACCTTCCCTCGGCGAAGAAACTGCTGGACCAGCTTGCGACCCGAGTTGCTCTGCGCCGCACCGATGGTCAGCTCGAAGGCGCGGACGAACCCCGGGAGACCGGAATCGCCGGGGGGCTGGAGGTCGAACATGATCTTGCTGCGGTCGGGCCGCGCGTCGTTGGGAAGGACGGTCGTGTCCGTCAGCCAGAAGCACTTGTAGGTCTTGCAGACCTCGAAGCGCGTCTCGTAGATGGTGCAGCCGCGACCGCCGGGTTCACAATGCTGGCACCATTTGCCAGCCGGCTTGTCCAGCTCCCGCACGCGGGTCACCTTGCAGCACGCAGAGCACGTCTCGCAGTCACGCATGGAGAGGTCCTTTTCGCAGTGTCAATCGCGCATTCCCATTGCCCACCCGAAGGTTATCGCAAGCCCCCCCGCTTTGGTTTCGGCAAAACCTGCGCATTGGCTCGGACTTGCCTGTGCCGCCCGGGCGAGGCAAGTTCACAGCTTCCTGAAGAAGCGAGACGAGGGGCAGCCATGGAAGGACACCGGGTCGACTACTCGCGGACGACGATCACCGAGCTGATGATCCCCGCCTACGCCAACTTCGGCGGCAAGATCCACGGCGGGATTCTCCTGTCACTGATGGACAAGGTGGCCTACGCCTGCGCCAGCAAGCACGCGGGCACCTACTGCGTCACCGTTTCTGTCGACGCCGTCGACTTTCTGCAGCCGGTGGACGTCGGCGACCTCGTTTCCCTCAAGGCCTCGGTGAACTACGTCGGGAAGACCTCACTCGTCGTGGGCATCAAGGTCGTGGCCGAGAACGTCCGCACCCGCACCGTGAAGCACACCAACACCTCGTACTTCACCATGGTCGCCAAGACCGACGAGGGACAGGGGGCGGTCGTTCCGCCGCTGATCCTCGAGACCGAGGAGGACATCAGGCGCTTCGTCACCGCGTCCAAGCGCAAGCACCTGCGCAGCACGGTGCGCAAGCGGCTGGCCGAGTTCCTAGATGGCTTCGCCGTCGACGATGAGATCCGCGCCGAGCTCGCCGGGGAGCGCTGCGTCATCGAGTGCTGAGCCGAAACCGGAACGCGGGGCGGCGGCGGAATCGCCGTTCCACGACCTCATGAATGCCTCCACCGCCGCGGCGGAAGACGCCCCGGCCTCGAACTGAACCGTCGTTCCGGCGCTACCGATGCTTGCTATGGGCGCTCTGCGCTGACTATCATGCATTTACATCATGCAAATACATTTTTAATGAATCTCGAAACGATCCCAGCTCCCTGTGTCTGCACCACGATCCGCAAGGCGGGGCGCGCGCTGCTTCGCCGCTACGAAGCGGCGGTGGCGTCGACCGGTGTGACGATCACGCAGTTCGCGCTGCTGCGAGCGCTGGAGCGCAACGGCCCGATGCCGCTCAGCCGCCTGGCGGACGAGATGGTCATGGAGCGCACGTCGCTCTATCGAACGCTCGAGCCCCTGGTGGCCACGGCGGCCGTCGCGGTCGAGCAGGCCCCCGTTGGCCGGAGCAAGGTCGCGAGCCTCACGGCCGAGGGCAGCGCGCTGATCGAACAGGTCCTACCGCACTGGGCGGGCGCGCAGCGGCAGGTCGTCGACCGAATCGGCGCGGACGCCTGGCGGGCTCTGGCCGCGAGCCTGCTCGAGATTCCCGAACTCCTGGAGACGAAACCATGACCGATACGCTCGATCCTTCGGACTGGGCGGCCTTCCGCGCGGTCTGCCACGAAGCTATCGACGACATGGTCGATCACATGGCGGGCATCGGCGACGGGCCGGCCTGGCAGACCGTGCCGCAGGCCGCGCGCGACGCGCTGGCCGCGCCGCTCCCGACGGACCCGGCGCCGCTAGCAGCGGTCTACGGTGACTTCCGCGAACATGTGCTGCCCTACCCGCTCGGCAACGCCCACCCCCGCTTCTGGGGCTGGGTGATGGGCAACGGCACGGCCGAGGGCATGCTCGCGGACATGCTGGCCGCGGGGATGAATCCCCACGTCGGCGGCTACGACCAGGCGGCGACCCTGATCGAACGACAGGTGCTCGGCTGGCTGCGCGAGGTGATGGGGTATCCGGACGATGGGGGCGCGCTGCTCGTCAGCGGCGGCACCATGGCTAACCTGATCGGCGTCCTGGTCGCGCGCAACGCCCACGATTCCACAGTCCGTCAAGACGGCGTGGACCCGGGCCAGGGCCGGCTGACCCTCTACGGCTCGAGCGACACCCACAGCTGGGTGGAAAAGTCGGCCGACATCATCGGGCTCGGCCGCAGCGCGTTCCGCCGGGTGGCGTGCCTGGAAGACGGGACCCTCGATCTCGAGGCGCTCGCGCAAGCGGTCGCGGCCGATCGCGCAGCCGGGCATCGGCCGCTCTGCGTGATCGGGAACGCCGGCACCGTCGACGGCGGCGCCGTGGACGATCTCGACGCGATCGCCGACTTCTGCGAGGCGGAGCAGCTTTGGTTCCATGTCGACGGGGCCTTCGGGGCATTGCTGGCGCTCGCGCCGGCCTACCGGGACCGGCTGCGCGGCATGGAGCGCTCGGACTCGCTGGCCTTCGACCTGCACAAATGGGGCTACGTGCAGTACGAACTCGGCTGTGTCCTCGTCCGGGACGCGCAGTTGCAGCGCCAGGCGTTCGAGACGAACGCGGCCTACCTGGCGCCGGCCGGCCGCGGCATCCAGCCCGACGCGCTGGAGTTCTCCGCCATGGGCCCGCAGCTCAGCCGCGGCTTCCGGGCGCTTAAGGTCTGGATGACCCTGCAGACGCACGGGACGTCGAAGCTCGGCCGGATGATCGAGCGCAACGTTGCCCAGGCTCAGCGCCTGGTCGAGCGAATCGCCGCCGAACCGCAGCTCGAGCTGCTGGGACCGGCGCCGCTCAATGTGGTCTGCTTCCGCTATCGACCCCAGGGCGTCGATGCGGCACCGCTGGATCGGATCAACAAGGAGGTCCTGCTGCGCATCCAGGAAAGCGGTCTTGCCGTGCCCTCGAGCACGATCCGTGAAGGCCACTTCGCGCTCCGCATCGCCATCACCAACCATCGGACCGTCGAGGCCGACATCGACCTGCTGGCCGACGCGGTGTTGTCCCACGGCGCGGCGATCGCGACGGACCTGGCCGCATGATCATCCGCAAAGCGACGGCTTCGGACTTCACGTCCATCTGGCCATTCTTCGAGGAGATCGCCCGGGCCGGCGACACCTACGGTTACGATCCGGCGATCACCGCCGACGAGGCTCACCGTCTGTGGATCGAAGTGCCGGAGGTGACGTTCGTTGCAGAAGGCGATGGCGAAGTGCTCGGAAGTTACTACCTCAAGCCCAACCACCAGGGACCCGGGCGGCACGTCTGCAACTGTGGCTACATGGTTGCGTCCGCAGCCCGCGGGCGCGGCGTCGCGACCGCCCTTTGCGAGCATTCGCAGGAGATGGCCCGGTTGCGCGGCTATCGGGCGATGCAGTTCAATTTCGTGGCGTCGAGCAATGTCGGCGCCGTTCGCCTCTGGACCCGGCTGGGTTTCGAAACGGTGGGCAGGCTACCGAAGGCCTTCGACCACCCCGAGCAGGGGCTGGTCGATGCATTGGTGATGTACAAATGGCTGGGTGAGTAAGCCTGCTTGCGACGCCTAGCGTCGCGGCGCAGCGAACGCCCGACAGCTAGGCTGGCGGGCCGGATCTCCCCCGAGAATCATCGACTAATCCCCTGCCC
>JBCCZC010000425.1:0-4968 GCA_039188505.1 Pseudomonadota bacterium
AACCGGACATCACGAGCGTCAACCTGCTCGATGCGCAGGGCACGCTGGTCAGCGATGGTGGCTCGGACCTCGCGGCGTTCGCCACCCAGGTCGCGCTTGAGGCGAGCGCCCTCAACACGCTCGCGACCGGCGAGACGATCGTCGATGCCGACGGCGACCGACTCAGGATCAAAAGTCCCGTGCTGCTGGGTGAAGAGCTGATCGGCGTCGTCCTCCTTGACTACTCGCTGCTTGGCATCCGCGCGAATATCGAAGTCCTTCAGCGCTCGCTGCTCGAAACCGAGTCCGAGACCTTCGCCGCGGTGCTGGTCAACTCGCTCGCGGTTACCGCCCTGATGATGCTGATCGGGGCGCTGCTTGCCGTCTCTATTGCCCGTCGACTGAAGGCGCCGATCCAGCGACTCGTCAAGTTCGCCCATCGTGTCGGCAGCGGCGCGTTCGATCGCAAGGTCGAAGTGACCGGCAGTGACGAGATCGGCGAACTGGCGTATTCGCTGAACCTGATGGCCGAGCGGCTCGAGAACCGCAGCCAGGAAATCGAGTTCCTCGCGTTCCACGATGGCCTGACAAAGCTACCCAACCGGGAGCTGTTCAAGCGGACGCTGGCCGAAACGATCATGCGTGCCGAGGTCCAGGGCGAGCAGCTCGCACTGCTCTTCATCGACATCGACAACTTCAAGCTGATCAACGACGTCTACGGCCACGATGCGGGTGATTTCATCCTTATCGAGATCTCCAGGCGCATCGCGGCCTGCCTTGGCGATTACGACGAGCTATCGGCGGCGTCCGGTGATCCCGCGCGCCAGTCGGTGCTGGCGCGACTGGCCGGTGACGAGTTCGTCGCCCTGCTGCACGCAGCCGGACGAAAGATCGACCTGGCCCGCGTCGGCCGGCGGATTCTGCAGGCTGTTGGCCGGCCGTTCCAGTGGGAACGGAGCCAGGTGACGCTTGGAATCAGCATCGGTATCGCCATCTATCCCGCCGACGGCGAGGACGCGGATACGCTCCTGCGGCACGCGGACGCGGCGATGTATCACGTCAAGGAAGAAGGAAAGAACGATTTCCACTTCTTCTCGGCGGAGTTCGATCGGGTCGCGCACGAACAGCTCGAACTGGTGGATCAGCTCCCGCAGGCGCTGAGGGAGAACCAGATCGAGTTCTGGTACCAGCCTCAGCTCGATCTTTCCCGCGGCCGGATCATCGCCGCCGAGGCGTTGATTCGCTGGCGCCATCCGGAACGCGGGGTACTGCTGCCCGGTGCGTTCATGCCGCTGGTGGAGAAGACGATTCATAGCCAGGAGCTTGCGCGCGCTGCCATCGCGACCGCGACGGCTCAGCTCGCCGAATGGAAGCGCATCGCCCCCGGCTTACGCATGAGCATCAACATCTCACCGCGCGATCTGCAGCGTCACGGCTGGGCACTCGAGGAACTGGAGAACGCGGCGGGTCGCCGCGGACTCGCGAGCAGCATCGACCTCGAGATTACCGAGACCTATTTTCTCCGTGCCGAAGGCTACGCGAAGGAAGTCCTGTCGCAGATCAAGGAGCACGGCTATTCCATCTGGCTCGACGACTTCGGCACCGGCTACTCCTCGCTCAATCATCTGAAGCACTTCCCTGTCGACGGCGTGAAAGTCGACCGCAGCTACATCGCAGATCTCGCGCGGCATCCGGAGAGCCTGGCGCTGACCGCGGCCATCGTCCAGTACACGGCCGCAGTCGGAATCGATGTGTTGGCAGAGGGGGTGGAGACCGAAGAACAGGAAATCATGCTGCGCCAGATGGGATGCCATCTGGTCCAGGGGTTCCGCTACGCCAAGGCTCTGCCGGCTGCCGAGTTCGAGGTCTTGCTGCGTGAGCAGGCGCTCGCACCCGCGGGCGAACTGCGGCTTCGATCATGAAGCTCGATCGGCTGGCGGTGGCGCAACGCTGGTCCCCGGCGGCGTCGAGACGCTTCTCGTATCGCCATCGATCCCCGGGCGCGGAATGGACGGGCCGCTCGCCATGGGGGTACGCCCAAGCGACCGTCGCGGCGGCGCTCATGCTCCTTGGCGGGTGCACCGGACCGGCGTCGATGCCCAATGAGCTTGTAGCCGTCGAGCCCAGAGTGGAGACCCTCCCGATCCAGGTCGAGGGCGACGCGGCAGACGATCCGGCGATCTGGGTAGCCCCCGGCGACGGCTCGGGCAGCCTGGTTCTGGCCACGCAGACCCAGGGCGTACTTCATGTCTACGATCTGGACGGCAACCTGCGCAACAGCTTTCCGGCGGGACGCGTCAACAACGTCGATCTCCAGCGGGCGTTTCCCATGCCGACCGGCGCAGCGATCGCGCTGGTCGCCGCGTCCAACCAGTCGTTCAACGGGATCAGCCTGTTCCGGCTTGATACGACGTCGGGTGCGCTGACCGACATCGGCGCGGCCCACGAGCGTGTCGAGCTGACCGAGATCTACGGCCTTTGTATGGCGTCCGATCCGCGCACCGATCGGACGTATATCTACGTCAACTCGAAGGACGGTGTCATTCACCAGTATCTCGCCCGCGGCCGCATTGACGGCAAGGTCGAACTCGAGCGGATGCGGGTACTCGAACTGGCCACCCAGGTGGAAGGATGCACCGTGGACGCGGTTGCCGGAGCGCTGTACGTCGGCGAGGAGACCCGGGGCCTCTGGCGCTTCGACGCGTGGCCCGACGGGTCGGCAACACCCTCGCTGGTCGTGGCCGTGGGCAATCACGGCATCGTCGCCGACATCGAAGGCGTCGACGTCGCGCACGGCCCGGGCGATGGATTCCTCGTGCTCTCCAGCCAGGGCAACAGCACCTTCGCCGTGCTGGACCGACTGCCGCCACACGGGTACCGCGGCAGCTTCGAGATCGTACGGGGCGCCGGCATCGACGGCGCCCAGGACACCGATGGGCTCGCGATCATCACCACGCCTGTGGGACCGTTTGCCGGTGGCCTCCTGGTCGTTCAGGACGGGATCAACACGCTTCCGCGCGGCAACCAGAACTTCAAGTATGTGCCTTGGGACGACGTTGTGGTCGCTCTGGATCTGAATTGAAGGGCTCGGCAGCCGGGTACCATAGAGAGGCATGACCATGACCATCCAGGAACTCGGCAGCCTGGGCGAATTCGTCGCGGCCATCGCCACGATCGCGACGCTGATCTATCTCGCCATCCAGATTCGACACAACACCACCGTCACCCAGGAGCAGAACATGCGCGACCTGCTCCGGCAGTACGATTTCTGCACCCCGGTCGTGGCCAACCCGGACCTCGCATCGCTACTCCGACGGGGGCTGCAGGACTTCGAGGCCCTGGACAAGGACCAGCAGGCCCGGTTCCACTTCTTCTGGCACCCGGTGTTCCTCGAACGCGAGGCCATGTGGCGGGCCCACCGCAAGGGGCTGCTTGGCGACCAGGACCTCTACACCGCCAACATCCAGGCGCTGGTCGCGCTGATCAACACGCCGGGCGGCGCCCAGTGGTGGGCGATGGAGCAGACGGTGCTGTCGCAGGAGTTCGTCGGCGCGATCGAAGCACAGATGACGGCCGCCGATGCCGCACCGCCCATCACCGAGCTGTGGCGTTTCCTTGAAGCGGAGCCCGCGGATTTCGCCCCCGCGCAGAATCCTCGCCCTGCGGAAGACGGGGACGACCGAGCCGCGCCACCGGAAACAACCGCAGCGGGTTGATCGCTATTCCAGCTCTTCTTCCGCGCGCTCGAAGCTGCTCCGGAAGACGACCTGCTCGAAGAACTCGACGGCGCCGATGTCGCAGTCCATATCGCGAGGCACACCGCGCTGATCGATCTGATTGCAGAACTCCGGGGCCCCGGCGTCGATGAGCGGGCTGCCCTTCAGCAGCTCGTGAACGAGGAAGCCTCCGCTTTCGGTGAGCTCTGGCGCCAGCATCGGTTCGCCGCGTCCGGCCTGGCCGCTGGTTGCCGCGATGACCGAGTTGGCCAGCAGGAACGAACCGGTACCGGAGATCGCGGCCTGAATGACGGGTCCGCCCTTCTGCCGCGGTCGCGGGTTGATCGTCGTGTTCAGGATGGTCACGTGCCGAAGCGACACGCCGCCGCGCGCCTCAACAGCCCCGCCGAAGCCGGCGGCATTGCTGGAGAAGGTCGTATTCTCGGCGCTGAGTTCGCCGCCGTACTGGAAGATCGCGCCGCCCGTTGCTGCCTCGTTGCCGGCGAGGGTCGCGGCGTTGACGATCAGGTCACTCCCGTAGATGGACATCCCCCCGCCGGAGCTGGCCTCGTTGTCGATGATCGCGACGGTCGAGATCGAAACGGTTCCGGCATTGAGAAAGCCAGCGCCGCCGATATTCACGCCACCGCCAAGGCCCGCGGAGTTCGCTGAGATAGTCGACGCCGTGAGCAGGAGACGTCCCTCCCCATCGAAGATCGCGCCGCCGATTACCTGGGCCGTGTTGCCGTCGAGAACGACGTTGCTGACGGTCAGATCGCCTTCCCGGGAATAGATCCCGCCGCCGAAGATACCCGCGTCGTTGCCACGCACGTCACCGCCGTCGATGAAAACGGGCCCGCTCAGGTTCGCCAGACCGCCGCCGCTCAAGACCGCGCTGTTGTCGAGCAGATCGGTGTTGGAGAGGTCGGCCGAACCGTCCTGGCCGAAGATGCCGCCGCCGCTATTGCCGGCCGAATTCGATCGGATCATGGCGTTGTCGATGGTCAGTTCGCCGCCAGCGTTGAAGATGCCGCCACCTGCGCCCCCGAACGCGGAGTTGCTGGCCAGCGCACCGGAATTGACCTTGAAGGAACCACCCCGGAGATACACGCCCCCGCCGTTCAGTTCGGCCGTGTTGCCGCTGATCGTGGAGTCGGTGAGCGTGCCCTCGGCCTGGGCGTACCAGCCGCCACCGATCGACGCCCGATTCCCGGAAATCTCGCTGGCATCTACGGTGATGGTCACCGTGGCGCCGGCGTGGATCCCGCCGCCG
>JBCCZC010000426.1:0-4968 GCA_039188505.1 Pseudomonadota bacterium
CTCGATCGCTACCTCGTCAGCGAGACACTGCGCTCCCTGGCGGCGCTGACCCTGATCTTGCTGCTGACGACCGTGGGTATGTTCCTCGGCGATACGCTGGCGGACGTGGCGCGCGGCACGGTGCCCGCCGAGCTCCTGCTCGGCCAGCTCGGTCTGCGCAGCCTCGGGTCGCTGACCATCCTCGTGCCCCTGGCGCTCTTCCTCGCGGTCATGCTGACGCTGGGGCGCCTGGACCGCGACAGCGAGATGGTCGTGATGACCGCCTGTGGCGTGGGTCGCGCCGATCTGCTCTGGCCGCTCGGGCGCATCGTCGTGCCGGGCTTCGTGCTCCTGCTCGGGCTCGGCATGTGGGTGTCACCGTGGGCGGACCGGATCGCTCGCCAGCAGGTCGAGGACGCGACCTCGAAGATCTCGATCATGGGCCTGCAGCCCGGGCGCTTCCAGTCCATCGCCGCCCGCGACAGCGTCGTCTACGTGGAGTCCGTTGATCCCGACGGTCGCTTCGAGAATGCGTTCGTGCACGTTGAGCGCGAGGGCCGCAAAGATATCGTGACGGCGAAGTCGGGTTTCCAGTACGTCGATCCGGCGTCCGGCCAGCGCTTCATTGCCCTCCTGGACGGCATGCGGACCGAGGGCGTTCCCGGCGCCGCCGATTTTCGCATCATGCACTTCGCGCGGAACGATATCCGGATCCCGGCGCGGGAGTCCGACGCGACGCCGCGCCTGCGCCACGAGTCGATGACGCTCCGCGACCTGCTCGACGACCCCGGCCCCCTCGAGTGGGCGGAGATCCACTGGCGCTTCGCCCCGGCGGTCTCCATGGTCGCCTTCGTGGTGCTCGCCGTGCCCCTGTCGAGGACCCGCCCCCGCGAGGGCTATTACGGCAATCTGGTGGTCGCCATCCTGGTCTACATCGCGTACGCCAATCTGCTGGCTCTGGCACGGGCCTGGGTGGAGCGTGGGGACGCGCCGGTCTGGATCGGCATGACCTGGTTGCCCGTGCTGGCCTTGGTCGCCGGCGCATTCCTGCTCCGGCCCGGGAGGCGCGGCGCATGATCCAGATCGCCGACCGCCATCTCGGGCGCGCCGCGGCCGGCGGCATGCTGCTCGCATTGGTCGTACTCGTCGCGCTGGACCGCATCTTCGATGTCATCGATGAGCTCGGCGACGTCGGCAAAGGCGACTTCGAGGTGATCCACGCTCTCGGCGTTGTGGCCCTGGTCCTGCCTCGCAGCGTCTACGACCTGTTTCCCGTGGCCTCCGTCGTCGGGGCGCTGCTGGGCGTCGGTGGGCTGGCCGCGGGTAGTGAGCTGGTCGCCTGGCGTGCCGCGGGCCTATCGCGCCTGCGCATCGCCTTCGGCGTCGTCATGGCGACCGTCGGCGTGCTGGTGCCCGTGCTCCTCCTGGGCGAGGTCGTGGCGCCTGCAAGCGAGCGGATGGCGGCATCCTTGAAGCTGCTCACGCAGACGCAGAACCTGGCCCTCGGCCAGGGAACGTCGATCTGGGTGCGCGATGGCACGCGCTTCATCAACGCGCACCGGCCGCTCGCGCAGCCCAGCCTGCAGCCTGGCGAGGTCATGCTCGCCGACATCGATATCCTCGAGTTCGACGACGGCGAGCTCCGGCGCGTGTCGCATGCCGAGATCGCCAGACACGAGCAGGGTCGCTGGATCCTCGAGAACGTCAGCCGCTCGACCCTCGGAACGCAGTCGGTGGCGGTCGAGAAGATTGCCGAGGAGACCTGGCCGTCCCTGGTCGATCCGGAGGTGCTCGAAACCGCGATCACCCGACCGCGGCACCTTTCGCTGTCGCAGCTCCGGCCCTACGTCGCCTACCTCGAAGCCAATGGCCTCGACGCGGGTGCCTACCGCGCGGCCATGTGGTGGCGCCTGGCCTACCCGCTGACCTGCGTGGTCATCGTCCTGGCCGGCATGATCTTCGTCTTCGGCTCACTCCGCGGGGGCGGGCTGGGCCAGCGGATGTTCATCGGCATGATGCTGGGAGCGGGCTTCTTTCTCGCCAACCGCATCGCCGTGAGCATCGGCGAGGTCTATCGGCTCGATCCGGCGCTGATGGCCTTCGCGCCCAGCCTCGTCGTCGCTGGCGTCAGCATCTGGGCCCTTCGACGGGGCATCTGAAGCGCGGTCAGCGTGTCGGCGGCGCCGGACCGGAGCGTGCGCTCGCCCGGCTACTCCTTGTACTCCTCGACCACCTGGGTGCGCGCGACGATGTCGTGGGCGCCCCGGCGGTAGGGGTCGAACAGCAGCCACAGGTGGCCGAGGCCAAGCGGTAGCCAGCCGAGCAGGGCGACGGTGAAGCGCAGCGCCATCCGCCCGAACGTCAGCGGCTGTCCGTCCGTTGGGACGATGTGCAGGCGCCACGCGCGCATGCCGGCCGTCTGCCCGCCGTAGGTCCAGCAGATCAAGAAGTAGGCCGCGATCCAGGCCAGCAGGTACGCCTGGAACCCGAGGCTGCCCGACGGGACGGCCTCGCCGCCGTTGATCGCAACACCGATCCCGCCGGCGAGGAACAGGATCGCGATCACCGGAAACGACTCGTATACGTAGGCCATGAGGCGGCGCAGCCGGGAGGGAGTCTTGAAGACATCTTTCATGATCGGAGTCTCTTCTCGGGTGCGCGCCCGGTCGGGGCCGGTCGCCGGCGTATGACCATGGCCCACCGGCCGTGGGTTCATCGTGAGCGCCGTCCGGCGTTGCCCCGGGTGCGTGGACCGCGCGAATACTTGTGTTCCGGATCTCGATAGGGCAGGGTTCGCGCTCCGAAACCGGGCCCGTTCAGCAATTACCCGCCCCAAGCCGGCCATCAGAAGCCTGCCAGGAGGGGAACGGTTCCGGGGTTGCTTCACCCCGTTCGAGCGGCTCGACCGTTCAGGCGGAAAGCGCCTCGGCGGGCCTCATTTCTCCCCGCAGATCCATCTTTCGGCACTTGCCGAGTGGATTTGCTTTTAACAGGTCAGTCGCTATGCTTAGGCGCTTGTCCGAACAACGTAATTGGTTGGCGTCTTGCGCGCCGAAGAATAACGGAATCCGTATGTCAAATTCAGCTGAGCCGAGAAAGAAAACGAGGGGTCTGGCCGCTGTCCTCCTGGGGCTGACGCTCGCAGGTGGGGCCTGGGCCGACGCGCTGGACACCAGCATCCAGACCGAAGAGCAGACCAACGAGGCCGCCGAGGGCTCGCAGGAACGGATCAACGAGCTGGCGGAGCAGGCCGATGACCTGCTGGCCGAGTATCGCCGTGTCGTGCGGGAAGCGGATTCCCTGCGGATCTACAACGAGCAGCTCGAACGCGTCGTCGACAACCAGCGGGCGGAGATCGCTTCGATCAACAGCCAGCTCGGCGAGCTCGAAGAGACCAACCGGGGGGTTGTGCCGCTGATCCAGGAGATGATCGCGATGGTCGAGCAGATCGTCGAGGCGGATACGCCGTTCCTGCTCGAGCAACGTCGGAATCTCGTGCTCGATCTGCAGGACATGATCTACCGCGCGGACGTCACCACCTCCGAGAAGTATCGGCGGGTCATGGAGGCCTACCAGCGCGAGATCGACTTCGGGCGCAACGTGTCGGCGTACGACGCCAAGCTTCCCAACACGGACCGGACCGTTACCTTCGTGAAAGTCGGTCGCGTGCTCCTCATCTATCAGAGCCTCGACGGTGAAACGGTCGGCTGGTGGAATCCGAACAGCAAGACCTGGGAAGAACTGCCCAGCGAGTACAAATCTTCGATCGCGCGCGCCGTCCGGATTGCCAAGAACCAGGAAGCGCCGAATCTGGTGAAGCTGCCCGTCACGGGCCCGAGGAACGCACAATGAAGAACAAGCATCTCCTCCTGACCCTCATTCCGTGCCTGCTGCTCGGCAGCTTCGCGGCGAACGGCCAGAGCCTCGATCAGCTCCTTGAGCAGACCCGCCAGGCGGCCGAGGTTTCCGATCAGATCAACCGCGAGCGCGAGCAGGAGTTCATCAACAATCGCAACCGCCAGCGCGATCTGCTTAACCAGGCGCGCGCTGAACTGGCGGCCCAGGAGCGTCGCTCTGACCAGCTGAAGACGGCCTTCGACGACAACGAGAAGGCGCTTGCCGACCTCGAGACCACGCTCAACGAGCGTATGGGCAACCTCGGTGAGATGTTCGGCGTCGTGAAGCAGATGGCCGGCGACCTCCGCGGGAAGATCGAATCGTCGATCATCTCGGCCCAGTACCCGGGTCGCAGCACGTTCCTCGACGAGCTCGCTCGCCGGAAGGAGCTGCCGCGGATTCCCGAGCTGCGTCGCCTCTGGCTGGAAATGCAGAAGGAGCTGACCGAGCAGAGCAAGATCGTCAGCTTCAGCACCGAGGTGCTGCTGCCCAACGGCGAGATCGAGGACGGTCGTACCGTGTCTCGGGTTGGTCCGTTCAATGCGCTCTCCGACGGTCGCTTCCTGGTCTGGGACGAGCCGTCCATCGATCACAAGAACGGCATCCTCCGCGAGCTCCAGCGTCAGCCGGCCGGCCGCTTCGTATCGCTGGTATCGGGCTTCGAAGGCGCACCGCCGGAGGCCGTCGTGCCGATGGCGATGGACTATACATCCGGCGTGATCCTCCAGCAGGTCGTCGAGACCAAGACCTGGGGTGAGCGGCTTGGCATCGGCACCGGCGACATGGGTGACGCGGGCCTCATCGGCTACGTGATCATGGGCGTCGGCATCCTCGGCCTGCTCATGGCCGCCTACCGGGCGCTGATGCTCGGCCTGAAGGGTCTCAAGATCAAGGGCCAGCTCAAGTCCGAGCAGCCGAAGACCGACAATGCGCTGGGTCGCGTGATGGCTGTCTATCACGAGAACCCCGATGCCGACGTCGAAACGTTAGAGCTGAAGATGGATGAGGCAATCCTCAGAGAAACCGGTCCGCTCGAGTCGGGGCTCAGCTTCCTGAAGATGCTCTACGTCATCGCGCCGCTGCTCGGTCTGC
>JBCCZC010000427.1:0-4947 GCA_039188505.1 Pseudomonadota bacterium
ACGGAAGCCGGCGCGGAGGTGATCAACGCCCAGCCGACGCATGAAGATGGTGCTGACCGGCGAATCCCGCTCACGCTGGTGCTGAATCCGGACGAGGAACTCGGCGTCATGCGCGAGGAGATCTTCGGTCCCATCCTTCCGATCCGGACCTACGGCAAGCTCGACGAGGCCATCGACTACGTCAACGCCAATGACCGCCCGCTCGGGCTCTACTTCTTCGGGCCCGACGCCGGCGAGCGGCGTCGCACGCTGGACGAGACCATTTCCGGAGGCGTGACGCTGGACGACGTCATCTTCCACATCAGCGTCGAGGATCTGCCCTTTGGCGGCACGGGTAACAGCGGCATCGGCAACTACCACGGGGTCGAAGGGTTCCGGACCTTCAGCCACGCCAAGTCCGTGTACAAGCAGACGAAGTTGAATTTCGCCAAGCTCATCGGCTTGATTCCGCCCTACGGGAAGCGAATCAGAACGATGATGCAGATGGATCTGAAAAAGTGACTTCCGAAGGCGAGGCTCCTAAGGGAAGGCTCCTAAGGGAAGGCTCCTAAGGGAAGGCTCGTATCGCTTCTTTGATCCGCTAATGCGAATCAAAGCCGCTCAGACTCGCTAGCTTTGTTTGGAAAAGCGAAGAGCGAAGAGCGAAGAGCGAAGAGCGGATAGTGTCGAAGCGGGCTGCGGTTGATCGCCGTGGACGCTCCGTTTGGTTCCATCCGGGTCGACTTGGCTGCTATCGTCGGGTGAGGAATCCGAGGAGCCCACCCGTGACCGAATCGCTTTACGTCGACCAGCCCTACCTGCAGGAATTCGAGGCCGTCGTCACCGCCGTGACCGCTGGCGGGGTCGTGCTCGATCGCACCGTCTTCTACGCCCTTGGCGGCGGGCAGCCCGGGGATATCGGGGGGCTGGTTACCGCGGACGGGCGGGAGGTCGCGGTCACCGATACGCGGCGGGTCGATGGGCATCACGTGCATTTTGTCGCCGAGGACCATGGGCTCGGTGTCGGTGATGCGGTCACCGGTAAGCTCGATTGGGACCAGCGGCATCAGCACATGCGGATGCACACCTGCCTGCATCTGCTGGGGTCGTTGATTCCGGCGGGCGTGACCGGTGGGAACATCTCCGCGGCCAAGTCACGGCTGGACTTCGACACCGACCTCAAGCTCGATAAGGTTGCTCTGACCGAAGGGCTGAACGCGCTGATCGAGGCCGATCACCCGATTTCGCGTCGCTGGATCACGGCCGAGGAGCTGGAAGCGCAGCCCGAGCTGGTTCGCACCATGTCGGTGAAGCCCCCGGCGGCGCCGCGGGTGCGGCTGCTGCAGATCGCTGATGTCGATCTGCAGCCCTGCGGCGGCACTCACGTCGATCGAACCGGTGAGATCGGCCGGGTTCGCGTCAGCAAGATCGAGAACAAGGGCAAGCACAACCGCCGCGTCAACATCGTTTTCGACTGAACGTCAGGGGGCAGGCCGTTTCTGCGATCAACGACGAGCGCGCTCGCCATGAGTGCCCGCGCGAGACGCCCCGATGCCCATCGGACTCGCCCAGAAGCGTTGCTCGACGGGATGGGTGATCGCATTCACGCGGTCGTCCGCTAGCGGACCTCCACCATCAGCCGCTTCATCTCGCTCACGGCCTCCTTCAGACCGACCATGACAGCGCGGGCAACGATGCCGTGGCCGATGTTCAGCTCGCGGAGCTGGGGGATGGCGGCGATCGGCTGGATGTTGTGGTAGTGAAGCCCGTGGCCGGCGTTGACGTGGAGGCCGATGTCCTCCCCGAAGGCCGCGGCCCGCTCGATGCGGTCGAGTTCAGCCTCATGATCGGCTAGCGACTCCGCGTCCGCATAGGTGCCCGTGTGGAGTTCGACGACCGGCGCGCCGCAGTCGACGGCGGCGCGCAGCTGATCCGGCTCGGGGTCGATGAACAGCGACACACGGATGCCCGCGTCGGTGAGGCGCTGGGAGGCCGCCTTGACGGCATCGAAGTTCGCGAGCACGTCGAGGCCGCCCTCCGTCGTGACCTCCTCGCGCTTCTCGGGGACGAGGCACACGTCGCTGGGGCCGTGGTCGATGGCAATGGCCAGCATCTCCTCCGTAACCGCGCACTCGAGGTTGATGCGGGTACCGATCGTATCGACCAGCACCCGCAGGTCGCGATCCTGAATGTGTCGTCGGTCCTCCCGAAGGTGGATGGTGATCGCGTCGGCGCCGGCCTCCTCGGCGACGAACGCGGCCTGGATCGGGTCCGGGTAGCGGGTGCCCCGGGCCTGGCGGAGCGTGGCGACGTGGTCGATATTGACGCCGAGTAGGATCGGTCGATTCATTGCTGCTGCTTCTGCCTGCGAAAGAGTTCCCGGGATTTTAACTCGCGCCCGCCGAGGTAGTGAGCCAGCACGAGCTGCATGAGGCGTCGACCCTCGCGCCGCTGCTCGCCGGCGAGAGCGCCCGCCTGCAGCCCGAGGAGCGTGTCGCCATCCACGGTCCAGGCGGAGCTGTCCGCGTTCCTGGCCACGGGCCCACGTTCGAGCTCGAAACGATAGCGCGTGCCCGAGGAGACCGGCAGACCCGTCTCGGCATCCGTCTCGAGGTCAGGCGCCAGGCCCAGTTCGCGGAGCAACGTCGTCTCGAACCGTCGGAGAGCCAGCTCGGCATCGCCGCTCAGTCCGGCCAGGGCCTCAGCGTAGGCGTAAAAGACCTCCGCATGCGCGTCGTCGCGGGGGAGCAGTGCCATGAGTAGTTCATTGAGGTAAAAGCCGTGCGGCAGGACCGCGGGCGCCATGGCCGGTGGCGTTCCGGCAAGCTCCACCGCAGTCACGACGGGCAGCTCCCCGCGACCGCTCCAGCTGAGGAGCAGCGGCTGGAACGCCTGAAGTGTGCCGGCTCGCCCTCGCTTGGATCGTCGCGCCCCGCGCGCAAGCAGCCCGAGCCGACCGTGATCGCGGGTCATCGCTTCGAGAATGAGGCTCGTTTCCTGATAGTCGCGACGATGGAGAACATACGCCGGCTGGAGCGCCTCGCGCACGGCCACGGCTCAATCGCCGTAGCCGAAGGCCCGGAGGCTGCGCTCGTCGTCGGACCAGCCAGCCTTCACCTTGACCCAGGTCCGGAGAAAGATCTTCTGACCGAAGAGTTCCTCGAGACGCGTGCGAGCCCGGGTGCCGATTCGCTTCAGCCCAGCGCCCTGTTTGCCGATGAGGATCGCCTTCTGGCCATCCCGCTCGACCCAGATGACTGCGCCGATGCGAATAAGATCGCCGTCGCGCTCGAAGGACTCGATCTCCACCGTGGACTCGTAGGGCACCTCCTGGTGGGTCAGGCGGGTCACCTGCTCGCGGATGAACTCCGCGGCTAGGAATCGCTCGCTCCGATCGGTGATCTCGTCTTCGTCGAAGAAGGGGCGCGAGAACGGCAGACGGCGCATGACCTCGCGCTCGACGTCTTCCACGCCGTCGCCCTTCAACGCGGACACCATGAGCACCGCGTCAGGTTTGTAGGCCTCGGTCAACTTGCCGGCCAGATCGAGAAGAGCCGCCTTGCGAGTCAGGCGATCGATCTTGTTCAGCACCAGTATCACCGGCCTGCCGCTGCTCCGCAGCGCCTCGCCGACCCGTTCATCGTCCTTGCTCAGTCCGGCACCGGCGTCGATGAGCCAGAGGACCACGTCGACGTCGGCGAGCACGGCTCGTGCGACCCGATTCATGTACCGGTTGATCGCCCGCTTCTGGTCGGCGTGCATGCCGGGCGTGTCGATGAAGATGATCTGACCTTCGTCAACGGTGTTGACGCCGAGGATCTGGTGCCGGGTTGTCTGAGGCTTGGCGGCCGTGATGCTGAGGGGTTGCCCGAGGATGCGGTTGAGCAGCGTCGATTTCCCGACGTTGGGTTTGCCGACGATGGCTGCATAGCCACATCGCTTGTCTGGATCGGCGCTCATGCGTCCTCCACGGCTTCCAGGGCTAGCGCAGCGGCGGCCTGCTCGGCCTTGCGGCGGCTGGACCCGCTCGCAGCCAGTTCGATACCGCGATCCGGGATGCGCACGACGACGTGAAAGATGCGGGCATGATCCGCGCCCTCGGTCCGGTCCAGATCGTATTCAGGCAGCGGGATCTGACGTGCCTGCAGGTACTCCTGAAGCCTCGTCTTCGCGTCCTTGAGCGCCGCGGCTGCCGGCAGGTGGTCGAGGCGCTTGGCGAACCAATCGCGGATCACGTCCGCGCAGCCGTCGAAGCCGGAGTCGATGTAGAGGGCGCCCAGGACCGCTTCGAGGGCGTCAGCGAGGATCGAGGCTCGGCGAAATCCGCCGCTGCGCATCTCCCCTTGGCCGAGCTTCAGCGCGTCGCCCAGGCCGAGCTCGCGCGCGACCTCGGCGAGGGTCTCCTTGCGCACGAGCGTGGCGCGCAGCCGGCTGAGGTCGCCCTCATCAGCCTCCGGACGCCGGGCGAAAAGCTCCGCTGCGATGACGAAGTTCAGGATGCCGTCGCCGAGAAATTCGAGCCGCTCGTTGTTGCGATTGCCAGCGCTGCGGTGCGTCAGCGCCTGGTCGAGGAGTCTGGGGTCCCGAAAGCGCTCGGCCAGCCCCCGGATCGTTTGCGAATCAGGGGGCAAGCAGGTTAATTTGCTTTTCGAACGAGGCCACGACGTCGAGATTTCCGACCATCGGTTGCCGCACCTCGTAGGCGACGATGACGTTGTAGCCGTTGTCCCGGTTGATCTTGATGTTGTCCCGGGTGACGCTCTTGGTGAAGTTCACCTCGAAGCGGCGCAGCAGCAGCGATCGAACCTGTGACGGCGACTCCTGCGCGATACCCGGCTGGGCGGCGAGCTGCTCCATCGCCCGGACCACGCCGAAGTACTCCTGATAAATCGGAAACAGTCGCATCGTGACGAGTGCCGTGACCGTTACGATCGCGAGTACGAAGATAAACCCGAGGAACGAGATGCC
>JBCCZC010000428.1:0-4921 GCA_039188505.1 Pseudomonadota bacterium
CCAAGCCCGAACCCAAGCCCGAGCCAGAGCCAGAGCCCAAGCCCGAGCCAGAATCAGACCCAGAGCCAGAACCAGAACCAGATCCAGATCCAGAACCAGAACCAGAGCCAGAGCCCGAGCAAGAGCCCGAGCCCGAGCCCGAGCCCGAGCCAGAGCCCGAGCCAGAGCCTGTGTCTGCGTCGGGAGCGCTTGCCGGAAAAGACGCCTTTGCGCGCGCCGCGGGAGCGTATACCATCCAGCTCGCGAATCTCCCCGACCGCGACGCCGTAGCGGCCTTCATAGCCCGCCACGACCTACCGAGCACCGTGTACGCGCTGCCGGACGCCTCGGGACGGACGCTGCTGGTACACGGGAGATTCGCAACGCTGCAGGCGGCCGAGAGCGCCCTGGACGCGCTTCCGGAAAGCCTCCGCGGGCCCTGGGTCCGACGCGCAGCACCACTGCTTCGAGACTGAATATTCCTACGGGAGTGCACCGCACGATGAGCCTGCCACCGCTCCAGAACGACACCTTCCTGCGCACGTTGCTGCGCGAGCCGACGGCGCAGCGACCCGTCTGGATCATGCGGCAGGCCGGCCGCTATCTGCCTGAGTACCGCGCGGTTCGAGCAGAAGCTGGCGACTTCATGACCATGTGCCGGAATCCCGAGCTTGCCTGTGAGGTGACGCTGCAGCCGCTGCGCCGCTTCGCCCTCGATGCATCGATCATCTTCTCCGACATCCTCACGATCCCGGACGCAATGGGCCTGGGGCTCTACTTCGTGACCGGTGAGGGGCCGCGCTTCGAGCGCCCGCTGCAGACCGTTCGAGACATCGAAGCCGTGGCAGGCACCGACGCGGCTGCCGAACTCGGCTACGTGTATGACGCGGTGAATCTGACCCGCCGGGAGATCGGCGGCAAGGTGCCGCTGATCGGCTTCTCCGGCAGTCCCTGGACGCTCATGACGTACATGGTCGAGGGCGGCAGCTCCAAGAACTTCTCGAAGGCCAAGGGCATGCTCTACAACGAGCCGGCGGCGGCCCACAAGCTGCTGGACACGCTGGCACGGACGACCATCGACTACCTCAATGCCCAGACCGCGGCCGGCGCCCAGGCGCTGATGATCTTCGACACCTGGGGCGGCGTCCTGACGCCGCACCAGTATCGGGAGTTCTCCCTGGACTATATGCGCCAGATCGTGGCCGGACTGAAGCGCGAAAACGAAGGGCGGACCGTTCCGGTGATCCTGTTCACCAAAGGGGCCGCTCGGCGGCTGACCGATATGACGGATGCCGGCGCGGACGCGCTGGGCGTCGACTGGACCATCAGCCTCGCGGAGGCGCGGCGCTGGACCCAGGGCAAGGTCGCGCTGCAGGGCAACCTCGATCCCTGCTTGCTCTACGGGCAACCGGAGGCCATCCGCGAGGAGGTTCGCCGATGCCTCGAGTCCTACGGCACCGACCCCGGCCACGTCGTGAACCTGGGGCACGGCATCAACCCGGACGTGGATCCGGAACACCTCGGCGTCCTCGTCGATGCGGTGCACGAGTTCTCGGCGGCGCAGCTCGGCGAAGCGGCACCCGCCTGACTTCCGCCCGGTAGGCGGCGGGGCGGGCTCGCCTTAGCGTCGCACCGTCTGGCCCCGCGCCGCGATATCGACGATCCGGAGCACCAGCTCCGATTCGAAGACTGGCGCCGACAGCGCGTACCAATCCGGTGACGGCGGCCGGCCCGCGCCGATCCAAAGCACCCCACGGGCGCGGCGCACCAGCTGCCGGAGTGACGGCTCCGCCTGGAACCCATCGTCCACGACAATCAGCGTAGGCGCTGCGTCGATGGCATCGCGATCAACGCACAGGGCGCCATGATGCTCGAGGATCGCGGCGACCGCCTCGCCCTTCACCCCCGGCGCCGCCAGCATGAGCACCAGTGCGCCGCGCAGCCAGTCGCAGCCGGGCAGCCGAGCGATCTCCGCCTCGCGCCCCTCGGCGACCGGCACCTCGAACCAGAAGCAGCTGCCGCGCCCGGGCTCGCTCTCCACGCCGATGCGCCCGCCCATGCGATCGACGAGCTGGCTGCAGATGGCAAGGCCGAGCCCGGTGCCGCCGTATTCGCGGGACGTTGACTGGTCGGCCTGTGAAAACGGCTGGAACAGGGACTCCTGGGCCGCGGCATCCATGCCCACGCCGGTGTCCTCGACCTCGAACCGCACCGCGCCCGTGGCCCCGGGCATGACGTCGACCCGGACCGTGCCCTCCCGCGTGAACTTCACCGCATTGCTCAGCAGGTTCATCAGGACCTGACGGACGCGCGTCGGGTCGCCGTGCACGACCCGGGGCACCCGCGGATCGATCACATAGCCAAGTTCGAGCGACTTCTTCGTCGCGTTGCCCATGAACAGGCGAACGGATTCCTCGAGCATCGGGCCGAGACCGAAATCGATCGACTCGAGCTCCAGCTTGCCGGCCTCGACCTTCGACAGGTCGAGGATGTCGTTGATGATCGCCAGCAGGACGTTGCCCGAGTCCTGGACGGCCTGGGCGAACTTCCGCTGTTCCGGCACCAGGTCCGAGTCCAGGAGCAGCTCGATCATCCCCAGCACGCCGTTCATGGGCGTGCGGATCTCGTGGCTCATCTTCGCCAGGAATTCGGACTTGGCCTGGTTGGCAGAATCCGCTTCCTCGGCCAACGCGCGCACCTCACCGAACAGGCGCGCGTTCTGCAGCGCCACACCGGCCTGGCGGGCATAGGAGCCGACCATCAGCCGGTCACGTTCGAAGAACGACTGGCTGCGGTCCCGAAGAAGGGTCACCACGCCGAGCACGTCGTCGCCCGCAGCGACCGGGACCTGGAGCGCTCGACCGACCTGCCCCATGGCCGACAACGTGCTCGGTTCCTGGAAGCCATCCTTGCGAAACTGGGAGATGGCGGCCCGAACCTCGCGCTCGTTCGGCAGGTCCCGGGACTGGTAGCCGCGATGGATCTGGGTCCGTGGCAGGCCATCGACGTCGATGCTGACCACGCCCTTCTCGAACTCCACGACATCGCGCATGCCGTCAAGCAGGCGGCGGAGGATCTCCTCCACGTCGACCGTCGAGGTGAGCGACAGCGTCATGTCCCGCTGGGTCTCGGCCCAGGTCTGGCGCTCCCGGGCGCGAGCCAGCTCCCGCTGACGCCGCATGCGCGCCCGGTAGCCGCGCAGGACGCCGTAGGCCGCCAGCAGGGCCGCCATGCCGTAGAGCGCCCAGGCCCAGGGCGTTTGCCAGGGCGGCGGCCGGATGCGGAAGGCAAAGGCCGCGGGTTCGCTCCAGGTCCCCGTACCGCTGGCAGTCCGGACGACGAACCGATAGACGCCCGGCGGCAGGGAGTTGTAGCTGCGGGCGCGTCGATCGCCGGCGTCGACCCACGTGTCCTCGAGGCCCTCGAGCCGGTGGACGTAGCGGTAGACCTCCGGCGCGACAAGGGTGCGCGCGCCGTAGTCGAAGCGCACGCTTGAGGTGTCCCAGGGCAACCCCGGCATCGGTTCCTGCTCGCGCCCGACCGATCGATCTCCGGCGGTGACCGCCGTGATGGCGACCGGCGGCGGCCAGTCCTGCAGGTCGATGGCCGCCGGTTCGAACCGGAACAGGCCCCGGGTCGTTGCCCCGTACAGGACCTCTCCCTTGCGGACGAACGCGTGGTCGATGAACTCGGAGCTGGGCAGGCCGTCGCGACTCCCGAAGCGTTCGACGCGGCCGACCGTGGGATCGAAGCTGAAGAGCCCGCGGCGCCCGGCCAGCCACAGCGTACCGCGCGCATCCACGTAGACGTCCTCGTAGCCGATGGCCGGCAGCCGGTCAAGGCCGGCAGGTGCCGGGGCGGGCTCCGCGTCGCCGCCGGTAAGCCGATAGCGCTGCAGCCCGGTACGATGCGAGACCCAGGCAATGTCGCCGGCGACCTCGAAGGCGGTCGCGGCGCCGTCGACCACGGGATAGAAGCGGTTCACACCGGGCCGCCAGGCGTCGATGCCGGCTTCGGAGGCGACCCACAGGCCCGCCGTGGTCTCTCCGATCATCTCGATCGTCCTGCCCCGGACGCCGCCTTCGTCAGGGCGCTCGGGCCCCCAGTCCGTGAACCCGCCGGTCTCGAGGTCGAGGCGCATAAGCCCCCCGCCGGCCACGTGCAACCACAGGCCGCTGTCGGCCGGAACGATCTGCTGCACGTAGCGGGTCGCGATCCGCTCGGGATCGCTGGGGAGCAGGATCGTCTCCAGCACCCGGCCCGAGGCGCGATCGAACCGCACCAGCTGGCCGCGCTGGCCGACCCAGAGCGTTCGACCGTCGATCGCCAGGCTCCAGACCTTGTCGTCCTCCAGACCCGCCGCGGCGCTGAAGCGCAGCGGCGCACCACTGCTTGAAAGCAGTTGCAGACCCAGCTTTAAGCCGCCGACCCAGAGCCCTTCCTCCGCGCCGACTAGAGCACGGATGTCGCGAAGCGGCAGGCCCGCGCCGGTCACCGGGTCCCGGGGCAGTAGCGAAAAGGCTTCCCAGCGGGGCAAAGCCCGGGCGAGCCCCCCGCCCTCGGTACCGAGCCAGAGCTGCCCCTCGCGATCTTCGAAGATATGGTTCAGCTCGGCGTCAGGTAGGGCATGCAATCCCCGCAAATCGTGGCGGAACCGTCTAACTTCGCCGTCCTGTGTCCGTAGCACCAGATCCCGCCGCGAAGCACCCCAAAGGCTGCCAGCGGAATCGAAGTGTAGATCGGTGAAGGAACGACTCGCGGCTGCTGCGCCCTCCTCCGAGCCGGCGTCTAGGAGGCGCCGGAATCCGCCGTCTTCCTCCAATACGCTGATGCCGTTGCTTGTACCGACCCACGGGCGACCGGTTGTATCGAATTCGATGTCGAAGATGACGTTGTCACCGATTGACCTCGGATCGGTCTCGGCGTGCCGCCACACGTCCAC
>JBCCZC010000429.1:0-4919 GCA_039188505.1 Pseudomonadota bacterium
ACGGGCGATGATCTGGAGCATCGGCGGCAGGTAAAGAAACGCGCCGGGCGTGCTGACCCGTGCGTGCCACCCTGCCCAGAACTGATCGGCGATGTCCCGCGTCAGCAGCCCGTCGGCCACGAGGCGCGGGACGAATCCCTCGAGGAATGACTGGGGCCAGCGAAAGCGAGGCTCTCCCGGGCGCGCCGTGCCGCTGATCTGCTCGATCTGCGTGACCTCGAGCCCCGCAGCCTCGCAGGCCCGCGGTGTCTCGCCCTGGACGTCGAGGCTGCCTCCGCTCTGATCCCATGCGGCTCCGATTGCGGCCACCACGCTCGCCATGGTCTCGATCCGTGGTGCCATGGCGAAGGCCGCATAGTTGAAGTAGTCGAGGGTCACGAGGCGACCGCCGGGCCGGAGGAGACTCGCGAGCTTGCGGATGGCAGCGTCCACGTCCGGCAGGAAGCAGAGCACCCATCGGACATGGATAAGGTCGAATCCGTCGAGGTCTTCGAAGGTGTCGATCGATGCTTCATGACGCTCGACGTGCCCCAGGTCGCCCGCTCGAAGCACCTCATCGAGATACGCATTGAAGCGCGGCGACGGGTCGAGCCCGACGACCGAGCCGGCGGGACCCACGAGCCGGGCCAGCTCGACCGTGGTGAAGCCGGGCCCGCAGCCGACGTCGAGCACGCGCTCTCTCGCACGCAGCCCCGCGCGCCGCCAGCCGGCGTGGGTGACCTCACTCCAGACCAGGTGCTGGTCCGAGAGGCGTCGAAGTTCGGGGTCGCTGTCGCCCAGCAGATAGGCCGTGCTCATGCACTCTCCTCGTGATCGTTCCGGAGCGGGATTGTCTCGCGACAGGGAACCCGTTCCAACGCCCAGGCCGGCACGGCCCAGCGCCAGAACGCGGTTGGCGTGGACCGGGCCGAGGAGGGCGGCCGCTCCTGGCCAAGGAAGGCCCAGGCTCGCAGCAGCACAGGCATGGGATCAGTGGCGACCACCGGCGCGCTCGCCCATTGCTTGCTGAGCTTGCGTCCGTCCCGATCAACGGCGACCGGGTGATGGGCGTAGCTTGGCGTCGGAAGGCCCAGCAAGCGCTGGAGGTAGATCTGCCTCGGGGTCGAGTCGAGGAGGTCGGACCCGCGGACGATGGCCGTCACGCCCTGGTCGGCATCGTCGATCACCACGGCGAGCTGATAGGCGTAGACGCCGTCGGCGCGGACGATAACGAAGGCACCCACGTCTTCCGCGAGCCGCTGTGATCGCGGCCCCTGAATCATGTCCTCGAAGGCGACCGTCATATCATGGACGCGCAGCCGAACGGCGCGTGGTTCCTTGCCAGGCGGCAGACCCTGCGCGCAGGTGCCCGGGTAGATTCCGGAGGACGGGAGGTCCTTGCGGGTGCAACCGCAGGGGAAGGCGTCGCCCGATGCGAGCAGGCCCGCCACGACGCCGGCGTAGCGTTCGTCGCGTTCGGATTGCTTCGGTACCGCTCGATCACCGACCATGCCGAAGGCGTCGAGCTGTGCGACGATGCGATCCGCAGCGCCGGGGACCGCCCGGTTGCGGTCGACGTCCTCGATGCGCACGAACCATTCCTGACCCGCGCCCCGGGCCGCGGCGTAGCTTGCGATGGCCGATACGAGTGACCCGAAATGGAGATCGCCGGTCGGCGACGGCGCGAAGCGGCCGACGCCGCTCATTCGCTATGGTCGGCCCAGAGCGCCGTCGCGCCGGCGACGGCCACGGGCATCACGAGGAAATTGAGTACCGGCACAAGTGTGGCAGCGAGCACGGCGCCGCCGAAGCCGAGCCCCAGCCAGCGATGCCGGCGGACCCAATCACGGCGCTCGGGAAAGCTCCCGAGGCCTGCGTTGGCCGTCGGGTAGTCGAGATATTCCACGGCCATCATCCAGACGCCGAAGAGTAGCCAGAGCAGCGGGAACAGGATATTCAGGACCGGAATGAACCAGACCAGAAGGACCAGCAGGGCCAGGCCGCCGAAATAGCGCCATTTCCGTAGTTCCCCGAGCACGGCATCCCCGACGTCGCCGACGAGGCTCCCGTCGCGCTGGGGCATCGTCCGCCCCAGGTCGGCGGCGACCTTCTCTGCGAGGCGATCGTTGAAGGGCGACGCGATGAGGTTGGCGACGAGGGTGAACGCATACCAGGTCATCGCGAGCATGGCGATGACGAAGAGCGGCCACAGGAGCCACTCAAGCCAATTGAGCCAGTCGGGCAGGAGACGCTCGAGCCAGCTGTCGAGCTGAGCACCCAGCAGGAAGATGACACCGGCGAAGAGAACCGTATTCACCCCGGCCGGTACGAAAACGTACCGACGGGTGCCGGGCTTGAGCGCGAGCGCCAGCCCCCGGGGCAGGTAGCTTGCGCCTTGAACGAGATCGCGGACGTTCGAAATCATGCCGGGTCGCTCCGGGACTGAAGACCTATTGAGACTTGCGGCCATTGCCCAAACCTCTTGCTGGATGGCGCCGCGTGCGCTGTGATTTTACCCGATGGAATCGCTACTGACTGGAGCCTGACGTCATGCGACTGCTGTTGTTCTTCGGTACCAACATTGCCGTGCTGCTGGTCGCCAGCATCGTGTTCAAGGTCCTTGGGGTCGAGAACATGCTTGCCCAGCAGGGCACGTCCATCAACTTCACCGGGCTGCTGATCTTCTCTGCCGTGTTCGGCATGACAGGCTCCTTCATCTCCCTTGCGATGTCGAAGTTCATCGCGCTGAAGTCCACTCGGGCGAAGGTCATCGAGACACCGTCGAATCCCACGGAGCAGTGGTTGTATCGGACCGTCGAGCAACAGGCCAAGGCCGCCGGCATCGGCATGCCGGACGTTGCGATCTACGATGCGCCCGAGATGAACGCGTTCGCGACGGGGATGAAGCGGAACGATGCGCTGGTTGCCGTCAGCACAGGGCTCTTGCGGGACATGAACCAGGATGAGGTGGAAGCCGTCCTGGCCCATGAGGTCAGCCACGTTGCGAACGGCGACATGGTCACGATGGGACTGCTTCAGGGCGTTCTGAATACCTTTGTGATCTTCTTCTCTCGGGTCATCGGCATGCTGGTCGACCGCGTGCTCCTCAAGAACGAGCGCGGCTACGGACCCGGCTACTGGATCGCCTCGATCTTCGCCCAGATCGTGCTCGGCATCCTGGCGAGCATGATCGCCATGTGGTTCTCGCGGCGCCGGGAGTTCCGGGCCGACGCCGGCGCGGCGCAGCTGGCGGGGCGGGACAAGATGATGTCGGCCCTGAAGCGCCTGAGCGGGTCCTACGGGCAGAGCACGCTGCCCGAGTCGGTTGAAGCGTTCGGCATCAGCGGCCGTATCGGCGGGGGCTTCAAGCGATTCTTCATGAGTCACCCGCCGATCCAGGAACGGATTCGCGCACTACAGGCGTAATCAGCGAGCCCGGCACGGTGCTTCACACTCGCCCGCAGTGAACGCTCCGGCCTGTTCGATCGTCCTGCCGGTCCGGGACGCCGCAGCCACGCTGCCCGCTTGTCTCGCTTCAATCCGCCGGCAGTCCATCGGCGACTACGAGGTGGTCGCCGTGGACGATGGATCCGTTGACGGTTCGCTCGAGGTGCTCACGTTTGCGGCCCGCAGCGACTCCCGCGTCCGGATTGTGACCACCGCTCGTCTCGGCCTGGTGCCGGCACTGAATCGGGGCCTCCGGGAGGCACGATCGGACATCGTGGTTCGCATGGACGCCGACGACCTGATGCGGCGGGATCGGCTTGCTCGACAGCTGACCTGGCTCGCCGACCGCCCGTCCTGCACGATCGTTGGTAGCCACGTCCGCCTGTTCCCGCGCCGTACCCTGCAGGCGGGCTACCGGGCCTACGAGGCCTGGCTGAACGGCATGCGCGACGAGGCCGCGCTCCGGCGATCGATCTATGTCGAGGCGCCGCTGGCCCATCCGACCATCGCCTTTCGAAAGTCGGCAATCCTGGCGATCGGCGGTTACCGCGACGGGGCGTTTCCCGAGGATTACGACCTCTACCTCCGTTGCTACAGGGCAGGGCTGGGGTTCGGCGTCGTACCGCGAAGGCTGCTGGCCTGGCGGGATCATCCGGACCGCACGTCGCGGCTTTCCAAGCGCTACTCGCGGGCCGGTTTCAATCAGCTCCGGGTGGCCGCGCTGACAACCGATCCGGCGATCACCGGCCGGGATATCATCGTCTGGGGCGCGGGCAAGCATGCCCGGCGTTTCGTTCGAGCGTGCGTCGAGGCGGGGCTCAGCTTCTCCGCGTGGATCGACATCGCCCCTGCCAAGATCGGCCAGGAGCTGCTCGGACGACCGATACTGGACGTCGATGGCGCCCTGGCGCGACGCCGGCGGCATTCGCTGATTCTCGTTGCGGTAACGAATCACGGTGCGCGGCAATTGATCCATGCCCGACTCAGTGCTGCAGGACTGGCCTGGGGACAGGACTTTCTCGACGTCGGCACCTGATCGCCGTCGGGGTGGCACTCCTGGCGTTCTCATGGTCGAATCACCCGTCCGCCGCATCGGAGACGGCGGCACATTCCAATCATCGACATGAGGGAGGCGAGCACATGCTCTGGGCCAAGACACTGATGCTCCTGAGCGGGATGTCGGCCGCAAGCGCGAGCGAGCGCTTCGCCGAGCTGGCGCTCGAGTGTATTCATCGCGAGTACCCGAACAAGATCGCTCATGTCCTGTCTTCGGACGAGGACGCGATGCCTCCGCGCAAGCTCTATCCCGTCTTCTACGGCTGCTTCGACTGGCACTCTGCGGTCCACGGCCACTGGCTGCTCGTCCGCCTCCTGCGCGGCGGCGAGCTGGAGCCCTATCTCGCGGAGCGCATCGAACAGGCGCTGGACCAGAGTTTCAATGAACCGGCCGTTTTTCAGGAAGTGCAGTACTTCCGCAGTGGCGAATACCGAGG
>JBCCZC010000430.1:0-4866 GCA_039188505.1 Pseudomonadota bacterium
AGAGGGCTGAAAAACGGACCGGTTGTCGACGGCGGCCATCCTTCTCGGACCATCGACGAAGCCCACCGCACCACCCGCATCCTCGTGACGGCGCCCCGAACGGACCTGAGCGCCAGGCCAGACATCAAACGACGGATAGAGGTTGACGAACGAACCGGTTGTGGACGGTTGTGATGCTCCTCCGACCATCCACGAAGGCTGGCGCACCGGCGAAGCCCTCGCGACGATGCCCCGCACCGATCTGAGCGCCGCGGGAAGACAGCGAGCCAGAGAGGGTTTGCCGGGACGATTCGCCAAGCGTTGCGGTCGGCTAGGCTCCTCGGACCATCGACGAAGCCCACCGTACCACCCGCATCCTCGTGACGGCGCCCTGAACGGATCTGAGCGCCAGGCCAGACATCAAACGACGGAGAGGGGCTGAAACGAACCGGTTGTGGGCCGCTGTGGTGCTCCTCCGACCATCCACGAAGGCTGGCGCACCGGAGAAACCCTGGCGACCATGCCCCGCACCGATCTGAGCGCCAGCGCGGAGACGGCGAGCCAGAGAGGGTTTGCCGGGACGATTCGCCAAGCGTTGCGGTCGGCTAGGCTCCTCGGACCATCGACGAAGCCCACCGCACCACCCTCGGCACGCCGAGGCCTCAGTGATCAGCTCAGGATTTCCTCCAGCGCGTCGAAGGCGTGATCGATCTGCTCGGCGCGCGTGTGGCAATGGGGGGAGAAGCGGAGGTAGCCGCCGCGGACCGCGATCGTGATGCCGCGGGCGTTCAGCTCGCGGAACACGCGGTCGGCCGACTCGTTCGGGTCGCGGAGCGAGGCGGCTACGATGCCAGCGTGGGCGTCCAGGGGTGTGACACGTTCGAGGTGCGGGCTCGCGTCCACCCGATCCATGGCCTGACGCGCGCGCACCACGACCGCCTCGGAGACGGCAGGAATCGTCAGCTCCTCGAGCAGTTCCAGGCTCGCCTCCATGCCGACGACCCCCATGACGTTCATGGTCCCCGGTTCGAAGCGGCGCCCGGTGCCCGTCAGGCCCCGGCCGTCCCGATCGAAGTCGAAGGGCGGTTCGAGCATGCGCCAGCCGTACTGCTGGAGTGCAAGAGCGTGCCGGCGCGCAGCACTCATGTAGAGGTAGCCGACCCCTTCCGGCGCCAGCAGCCACTTGTGCGATCCGCCCGCGACGAAATCCGCGCAGTCTGCCGGAAAAGGCATGGCCCCAAGCCCCTGGATCGCATCGATGAAGCAGAGCACCTCGCGCTCGCGGCAGCCCGAACCAAGCTCGGCGACATCCAGGCGCGTGCCGGTCTCGTAGCGGATCCACGATGCCGCGACGAGGCGAGTGGAGTCATCGCAGGCGGCGAGCAGCGGCCCGGGATCACCGTCGGGTGGCAGTTCGACCTCCCGCACGGTCACGCCGCGGGCTGCGAGCGCGTGCCAGGGCATCCGGTTCGACGGAAACTCGTGTGTCGGCAGCACGATGCTGTCCCCGGGCCGCCAGTCGAACCCCGCCGCCACGATGGACACGGCCTCGGAGGTGTTCTTGGTGAGCGCGATGTCCGCTGCCGGGACGCCGCCCAGGAGCCGCGCCAGGCGCTCCCGAAGTCGATCCTCGGCCTTGAGCCACAGGCCGTAGTTCCGGGTCGGCCGTTGGCACGCCTCGACGCAGAAATGCTCGACCGCTGCCCTGCTGCGCGCGGGCAAGGCACCGACGGCGGCGTGGTTGAGGTAGACCAATTCCGGGTCGATCGGAAACTCCGTGCGGAGCAGCGGGTCGAAGCGTTCTCGGTCGTCTGCCGGGTGAGTCATAAGTGGCTTCCGTGCTATGTTTCGCGCAACACCGTCGCGCCCTGCGACACAACAATGAAAAAGACGTTAAGTCTGCAGAACCAATTTCACTGGACGATGTCTAGCTTATCGAGTCGGTTGGCGCGATGCCCATGGGCGGCGCGTAGAACGACCGGATCAACCTGTGCGCTTGCGGTCGGATCCGCGGTGACACGTGGCGGACGGAGCGCGCAAGGAGCGGGCCACTGATGGCCGAAAAGCAGGTTGATCAGGCGCTGGTCAAGCGCGTACAGGAAGGAGACAAGCGGGCGTTCGACCTGCTGGTACTCAAATACCAGCACAAGATCGTCAACCTGATTTCCCGGTACGTGAATGACCATGCCGAACAGCTCGACGTCGCGCAGGAAGCCTTTATCAAGGCCTACCGGGCGATCGGGAACTTTCGAGGAGACAGCGCGTTCTACACATGGCTGTACCGAATCGCGATCAACACGGCCAAGAACCACCTCGTCGCGCAGGGTCGACGCCCGCCCCTGTCGGACGTGGAAGCCTCCGATGCGGAACAGTTCGACACCGACACGCGACTCAAGGACCGGGATACCCCGGAGAACGAATTGCTGCGCGACGAGATCGAGGCGACGGTGATGGCGGCGATCGACGAGCTGCCGGAAGACCTCAAGACCGCGATCACGCTGCGCGAAATGGAAGGCCTCAGCTACGAAGAGATTGCCCAGGTGATGGAATGCCCCATCGGGACCGTGCGCTCGCGGATCTTCCGCGCCCGCGAGGCCATCGACCGGCAGCTCAAACCCCTAATTGACGACACTGAATGACATCCATGGCCGAAAAACAGAGCCTAGAACAGCTCAGCTGCTTCATCGACAGTGAATTGCAGGACGCCGAAAGCCGCTTCCTCTGCCGACGGCTGAGCCACGACACCGAGCTGCGCAGCGAGTGGCATCGCTACCACCTCATCGGCGCTGCCCTGCGTCGGGAGGCGGGCACGGAACGCTGCATCGGCCTTGCCGATCGCATCAGCGCCGCCCTCGAGGACGAGGCGGTGCCGAGCGCGGCGACGGCACCCCCGGGCAACGGCCCGCGGTGGCTACGACCGGTCGCGGGCATTGCCGTCGCGGCCAGCGTCGCGCTCGGTGTCTACGCCCTGCTCGATACGGCGCCGCCACCGGGGCTCGAAACCGCTCCCGCGCCGACGGTTGCCGCGACCGCAGACAATCCGAACTTCGACGCCGTCCAGGGTCTCCCAGCCCGGATCAGCACCGCATCGGCACCCGCGGCCCGCGCGGCCACGACGGTCGATGCGCCCATCGCCAATACGCCCATTACCGATCCGCGCATGCAGGCCTACCTGCTGCGCCATAACGAGGCCGCCGTCGGGCAGAGCCAGGGGCTGGTTCCCTATATCTACATGGTCGCAGCGCCGGAAGACGTGGAAGTCGCAAATGCCAGGCAAGCACCGCCGAGCGAATAACGCCCGCCGGACCGTCGCGCTGCTCTTCGCGGCGCTGGCCTGGACCGCCGGCGCGGCTGAGGCGCAGGACCGGGATGTCCGCCACTGGCTCGACAGGATGGCACTCGCCGTTACCAATCTCGACTACCGGGGATCCCTGGTCTACGCCCGCGGTGATGCGCTGGAAGCCATGCAGATCTTCCACCGTGTTCGGGAAGGACAGGTCGAAGAGCGGCTCGTTTCGATGAGCGGCATCCACCGGGAAGTTCTGCGCAACGCCGATGGCGTCCGCTGCATCTTTCCCGACCGCCAGTCGGTCGTCATGGACGCTCGGATCGCTGAACCCTGGTTTCCGGTCATTCCCTCGGAACAGGTTGCCGACCCCGGCACGCGCTACGACTTCCATCTCGGCAACGTCGAGCGCATTGCGGGCATGGAGGCTCAGGTCGTCGAGATCGTCCCGAAGGACCAGTTCCGCTACGGCTTCCGGCTCTGGCTCGAGGTCGATACCGGGATGCTGCTCAAGTCGCTACACCTGGACCGCAACGGGCGCCCAATCGAGCAGCTCATGTTCACGGACCTCGAGATCGGCGCCATGATCAGTGACGCCGACCTGCGGCCCTCGGTGCGCGAGGAAGGTTTCCTGCAGGTGACCTTCCCGAAGACGCCGGACGCCGGACCACCGGAAGAGTCCCGATCCTGGCGCGTGGCCCGCGTCCCGGACGGCTTCACGCTGCGCAGCCACACCCAGCGAGGCGCCCGCGCCGGCGAGAATCTCGAGCACCTGGTCTTCACCGACGGTTTGGCCTCGGTTTCCGTCTACGTCGAGCCGATGCCGTCCACGGGCATCCTCGAGGGCGCCAAGGAGCTGGGCTCCGTCAACATCTTCGGCGCCCAGGTCGACGGTTATGCCGTGACGGCCCTCGGCGCCGTCCCGCCCGCTACGGTGCGCTTGATGGCCCGCTCCGTGCGAGCCGTACCGTGATCCGGAGAGCAGGCACCGTCGTCGAGGTGACGCATGATTCGGCGACGATCGCGGTCGACCCCCAGGCTGGCTGCGCTCGCTGCGAAGCCGGTGCGGGGTGCGGTCAGGGTCTCCTGTTCCGCTGGTTCACGGCCGACCGCCCCGTGCGGCTCCCCGTCGATCGCCAGGCGGCAGTTGCCGTCGGCCAGCGCGTTCACGTCGGTCTCGCTCCTACCGCGCTCCTGCGGTGCTCGCTCGCCCTGTACGGCGCGCCGCTCGCGGGCCTGCTCGCCGGCCTGGCCGCGGGCCAGCTGAGCGCCGGGGATCCGGGGGCTGCCGCAGGCGGGCTGGCCGGGCTCGCAGCCGGCCTCCTCGCAGCGCGCCGGATCGCTGCCGGTACATCGCGGCTCTGGCGCGCCGATGCCTGAGCGACACCGCTGCTTCGTCGGTCTCGCGGCGCTTTTCCTGCTGCTGAGTTCGGGGGCGAACGCCGCGCCCGAAAATTTCCGCGAGATCGTGCGGGACGCCGGCCCCTCCGTCGTCAACATCGAGGCCCGGCGATCGCTCGATCCCGATTCGCTGGCCCAGCAGGACGGCCACAGCGACATTCCCGACTTCCTCGAACGCTTCTTCAGCGGCCCCGGCGACC
>JBCCZC010000431.1:0-4860 GCA_039188505.1 Pseudomonadota bacterium
GCCGATCGAACCCTCATCGACGCGCACGTGGCCTGGACCGCACGGCTCGAGGACGTGCTCGCCGGCGGCGCTGAGCGCCCCGATGGTGAAGCCGTCCCCGGCTCCCTGGACGACCTCCTGGCGCAACGGCAAACCCTCGTCTCCAAGCCCGCGAATGAAGGGCGAGGCTTCCAGGTGTACGTGGGTGCTGCGACAGGCAACCGGGAATGGCGCGACGCGTGCCGGGAGGACCCGCACCTGCCGCGCGTGATCCAGGAGAACTGCGACCCGCTGGTTCTGCCCATGCCCGCGATGATCGATGGCCGGGCGGAACTGGTCGACCAGGCCATCGTCGTGAGCGTGGCGCTGATCGACGGTCGCTATGCCGGGTCCCACGTTCGCGCGTCGGCGCAGGCGGTTGCCAACGGCGCACGGGGCGGGGCGACCATCGCTGTCCTCCGTTCGGCGCCTTGACGGGATCGGGCGTCACGCCGCTGGTCGCCGTCATCGTCCCGGTGCGCGACCGCATCGAGCTCCTGCGGGAAACCGTGAACAGCCTTCGATCACAGACGCTCGATCGCTGGGAAGCGGTGCTGGTCGATGACGGGACCCGGGCGGAAGCACGTTCCGATCTCGAGCTGATGGTCCGAGCAGATCCGCGCATCCGGCTGCTGGAGCGCCCGGCGATCCGGCCGGCGGGCGCAAGCGCCTGCCGCAATACGGGGGTCGCGGCAGCTCGCGCGTCGATCATCGTCTTTCTCGACTCCGACGATCTCCTCGCCCCCGAAGCGCTTGCTGACCGGGTGGCCTGGCTCCAGGGCAATCCTCATGCGGAGGTGCTGGTGCGCCAGGGCCAGGTCTTCGAGCGGGTCACCGGCGACCTGGGCGACCTCCCGTGGAACGAACTCGATACCGGCGAAGACCTCTTGACGCGTTTCCTCGCCGCCGACACGCCCTGGCAGACCACCGGGCCGACCTGGCGCCGGAGTGCGCTGGAGCGTGTCGGCCCGTGGGACGAGCAGGCCACGAGCTGGCAGGACTGGGAATTTCATGTCCGGGCACTTGCGGCGGGCGTCACCTTTTTCCTGGACCCGACGGTGGACCATCATCATCGCCGCCGGCACGGTGCCTCCATGCGGGCGCGTCACGACGCCCCCGAGGCCCTGGTAACGCGAGCGGCGACCTTCAGCCGGGTCCTTTGTCGGCTGGATTCAGCCGCGATGCGGACCCGTCGGCGCGATGAGTTGCTCGCAGGTCTCTATCTGCGCTTCGCGCTCAAGGCAGCGCGTCTCCACGGTCCGCACGACGCTGGCGTGGCAGCCCGTGCCGTCCTCGAAGCGCTGCTGAAGACCGGGTTGCTGCGCGCCGGAGAACTGGCTCCGGCAAGAGCGCTGGTGCGCGATGCGTCCCGCGGAGTGATCGACGGCGAGCGTGATGCCGCGGCAATCGCGGACTATCCGGTCCTTGCTGAGGTCTGCGCGTCGCCCGGGCGCAGGCGCGCTCGCGGCCAGGTCGTAGGGCCTACTAACCCGCCATGAACGAGGCGGTCAGCGCGGCAATGGCCAGCCAAACGGCAAGGCTGATCGTCGCCCGATGGCGCCAGCGGCGCCGCAGCGACAGGCTACCAGCCGTGCCAGCCATGAGCTCGAGGTGTCGGCCGAAGGCGGTATACCAGTCGTCCCAGGGAAGGTGCTCGTAGGGGTACAGGTAGCAGAAGGAGTTGCCCTCGAGGAAGATCGGACCGCCCGGCGTGACCCCGACATCCCAGCCGACCGTGAATGCGTCAGGCGTGAGCTGGCGATGAGCTTGCCGGCAGAGTTCGATCGTCTCCTCGATCGCCGGGACGGGAATCCCTCGGAACGTTTCGCCGGTGTTCGGGTGGACCGGTTGCAGTTCGCGCAGGTGGTTTTCCCCGGTGAGCTGTCCGGTCTCGAGGTCGACCCAGCAGCCCGTTCCGCCCTGGGCCCGATTGGCGACGATCGATCCCCGAGCCCCGGTACGCAGCAGGCTGAACAGCACGCGCGGCGCCTGGCCCGGGGGCAACACCGTGACGACTCGCTGGGTGGCCAGAGCGTCGGGACTCAGGTGACGGATCTCGGGATGCGTCTCGAAAACAGGCTGGATCAGGCGACCGGCCGCCTTTTCGGCAAGCAGGTCGAGGCTGCCCGGATCGGTCACGAGGCGATGACCCTGGCCGCGTCCCCCAAATCGAGGCTTTGTCCACACCGGACGTCCGTCCCCGGGAAGCGCTCCGGCGTCTTCGATCAGTGCCACCGTCGGCAGTCCTGCTTGCTGGCAGGCGTCGTGGAATCGGCGTTTGTCGCGGAGGATCCGGGCCCCCTTCGTGTTGATGGCCAGCAGAAACGCATCGAGCGTGGATGAGGCGAGGCTGACCGGTCGCCGGGTAATGAGGCGTGGTCGCCAGCGTCCCAGCATCTCCAGCGGACGGCTTCGGAGGTCCGGTTGGCGCACCGCGACCAGCGCGATCCAGGCAGTGAGCAGCAGGGCGACAGGCACGTGCAGCAGCGGCCAGAGCCGGTTGGCGTGTCGAAGGACGAAGGCGTGGCCCATGCCGGGAGGCAGCAGTACCCTGAGCAGGCTGCGACGATCTTCAGGCAGCACATCGGGAGTCAGGAGCACCATTCGGGCCGCAGCGTGAAGTACCCAGAGATCAACGGTGAGGCGGCTCGATGGAAGCGTGTCGCCCAGGAGGTAGCCGAGCGATGCTGAAGCGAGGCGTAACGGCCCCGGGGGGGAGGACTCCGGCCGAGCCTTCGCTGCTTCGGTCAAGACGCCACCCCGTTCACAGGTATCGCGGCGCATAATGCGGCCATTCGAGATCGGACTTCCCTCAGCCCACGCGATTCTGAACCGGTCCAGTGCAAGGTTACGGGCGTGAACGCTAGGGCGACGCTACCCAGCGGTAGAGATCCTGCACGCCGTTGCTGCCGGCGGGTGCCGCCGTACCGCGCAGGAGGACCAGCAGTGAGCTCGCGTCGGCGCCGTAGTGGATCGGCAGGACTTCGAAGCCGGATCCTTCGAGGGGACGCACGAGCTGTTCTTCGGCCTGCACGCTGACGAGCTGGCGCACCGTGGCGAATCCGCCGGCGTCGTCTTCGAGCAACGTCTCGTTGATGAAGTAGACGGCGGATCCGTCGGCGCCATAGCGCGGCTGGGATCGATGGGCCGCCAGCGGATCGTCGCTCGGCGCGATCTCGCGCCAGCGATTGTCGTCGAACGTGTATTCGAAGATCCTCGAGAGGCGTTTCTCCTCGAGGTTTGGATACCGCTCGACGACCTGGAGCAGGGCGGCCCCGCCGTCCGGCCGGAGGGCAACCCCCTCGAGCTGGACCACGCTGTCGCCGAAACGCTGCGGGGGCTGCACCGGAAAGCGCGTCGAATCGCCCGTGCGGGCATCGATGACGGTGATGACGAACCCGGACGAATCGATGGTCGCAATCGTGCCTGTGCCGAGGATCGCGAGCCGGTCTGGCCGGGACAGGGATCCGATGCCGTCGTGACTGGGGAGTAGCCCGACCTGGGAGAGCGCACCGTTCGAGAAGTCGAGCCATAGCAGGCGCTGGCCGCTCGTGGTGCCCACAACGGTCGGTACCGATTCCACGAGGAACGCGCCGTCGGCCGTGTCCATTCCGATGGTCTCGAACTGGACCGGGAGCCCGGCCTCGTGAACGTCCAGCAGCTCGCCGGTGTCCGTGGCGAGGACGACGACCTGCGGGTCCTGTTCACCGGCTCGCGGTCTGCCGAAGATCGCCCGCGTGCCGTCCGCGGTAACACCGGCCAACCGGTGAAAGCGGAAATCCAGCTCGCCGAGTGGAGAAGCAACCTGGGCACCCGTCGCCAGGTCGAGGAGCCGCAGCTGCCGCCGCGGCGTGAGGTTGCCGTCCCGCGTGGCTTCCTGGATGGCCACAAAGCGCCCATCGCTGCTGGCTCGGGTCGCGCTGATCCCGAAGTGTAGCCGCTGATTGCCGCGCTCGTCGTCGAAGCGCTGGAGGCTGCCGGATGCAAGTGGAGGCGTGCCGGCCTGTCGAGGAAAATAGCGCAGCCGGCCTGCGAGCGGATCGAAATAGTCGATGGTGAAACGAGGCCGGCTTTCGCCATAGTCGATCCGGAGCCGCTCGAAGGACCCGAATAGTCCGGCAAAGCCGGTGCCCGTGGGGCCCGGGTTGAAGCGTCCACCGTAGCCGCTGAGCTCGACATCGGGTCCGTTCAGCTCCAGACCGAAACGCCCTTCCGGATCTCCGGCCTGCGAGCGGACCTCGACGGCGTAGAACCCGGGTTCGAGGCTGCTGATCGTCTGCCGCTCGCCGGGCGCGATCGATACCGGCCCGACAGCGACGGTGCGCGACTGTCCGTCGATGCGAAGCAGGGTCACTTCGATCCGGGCGACCTGACCCGAGTACTCCTCGACCCCGAAGGTGATCGGCCCGCTGCCATTCTGGGCGAAGCTCGAAAAGCCAGGCTGCGCGCCGCCGGCCGCGAGCACCCCGCCGCCGACGAATCCGTTCACGGAGTCGGAGCTGCCGAACTCGACGGACCAGGAGGAGCCCCGGTCCTGCTCGGTGCTGAGTTCGACCACGTAGAACCCTGGCCGGTCCACGCGCGCGTCAAAGTTGCAGCGGCCGAACTGCCCGGTGCAGAAGTTGATGTCGAGTTCGGGGATGAACGGCGGCGGCGCGTTGACCAGGGCCTCGTCGGTGCCAAGGCCCACGATGTAGCGTTCGCCGTACGGGAAGGGCGCGGCATCGATCGCGAGCAGGGGCTCCCCGAAGTCGATCTGCGTCAAGCGGCTCGACTCGTCGAAGGGTTCGATCAGTTCCACAGCAGCCCACTGCGTCACGCCGCCTTCGGCCGAAAGCCAGA
>JBCCZC010000432.1:0-4853 GCA_039188505.1 Pseudomonadota bacterium
GACGCGCTGCTGCCGATGGGCAAGCCCCCGGAAGTCGGCCAGGGCGGGTAGCAGCGGCAGGGGATCAAGTCCCAGGGCATTCACGGCGGCGAGCGCGGCCGCCAGATTGACGTCGTTGTGCGCTCCTCGCAGGGGCCAGGACGGCCTGCCGGCGACCTGATCGCCGTGCACGAAGACTCCTGCGGGAGAAACCTCCCAGCCGGGCGCCGAGCCGAACAGCTGCCGCTGTGCCAGTCCGCGGGTCGAGGCCAGCGAACGCTCGCAGCGCCCGTTGACGAATGCCTTACCCGCTGCAAGCGCCAGCAGCCGCGTCTTGTCCCGGTAGTAGCTGTCCTCGCCGCCATGCCAGTCGAGGTGCTCCGGGAAGAGATTGGTCAGCACGGCCAGATCCACATTCCCGACGAGGTCGGCAACCTGATAGCTCGACAGCTCCGCCACGGTAACGTCGACCGCATTGCCTTCGACCTCGATGAGCGGGACACCGATATTGCCCGCGAGCGCCACCCGGCGGCCGGCGGCCTCGACCAGGTGCGCCGTCAGCGCACTGACTGTGCTCTTCCCCTTCGTACCGGTCACCGCGACGACGCTGCAGGTCCGCGGTGCCTCCAGCCACAGGCTGCTCCCGGTTGTGACCGTCACGCCAGCAGCTCGCGCCTGCTCCAGAAACGGCCGATATAAGCTGATGCCTGGTGACCGGATCAGCACATCGCAGTCCGCTAGCGGCGCACCGGCGAAATCGCCCTGATGGAACTCGACGTCCGTGGGAAAACCCGTCGGAGCGCCCTCGTCGAACACGACAGGCGTCGCGGCGGGGGCATTCAGACGGAGCCAGCCCAGGGCGGCGCGCCCCTCGAGGCCGAAGCCAAGGATGCCGATGCGGCGACCATCAAGCATCACCGCAGGCCATTGCTGCGGCCAGGAACGCGCCCGGGACGGCGTGGTCCTTCGCCGCCGTGAGCCAAGGTTCCACGCCGTGGCGTTCGATCCGCGGCGCGAGCGCCCGGACGAGCGCCCGGTCTCGCCATTCGGGCCGATCCCGGAGCAGCGTGAATGCCGCCCGGCATTCGTCGATCTCCCCGACGCACTCGAAGGGCTTGTGGTCGCCCAGACCCAGCAGCGCCTCGAAGCCATCCTGCTGTCCGGGCTGGTCGAGCAGATCCACCCCGCCGAAGATCGCGAGCAATGCCTCGCGCTCCAGGAACGGAGCGAGGACGAGGAAGACGAAGCGACACTTGGGACAATCGTTGCACCAGCGCCGGTCAGCCGGGGACCGGAGCCGGAAATTCCGATTGCAGCTGGAGAAGACGTCGTGCGAGCCGGTCAGGCGGGCGAAGTAGCGGGCGATGGCCAGCTCCGACCAGGGCCGGAGGAGTGAGAAATAGCGTACGCCCGGCGCGTCCTGGTCGAGCACCCGGGCGAAGGCCCGCTCGAAGGCCAGAGTCTTGCTGTACTGGTGGTTCACCTCGTTTCCGGCAGCGTCGACCACGTTGCCCGCCTCGGCGGAGCGCTCGTTGGACATGACCATGGTGTCGTAGCCGTAGCGACCCGCGCCGCAGACCATGATTGCCGCCAGGATGGCGGAGATGGGTACATGGCCGTTCAACGCGCCCGCGGTATTGAGCTCGAAGAGGGTCGGATCCAGCCGTCGGCGAATGCGGATATGCGCCGTACCGAGTCGGTCGACCACTTGATCGATGAGGGCCGCGCTGCCCACCGCGATGGTTTGCAGCGGGATTCCTGCGGTCTGCAGCAGATCCAAGCTGACCAGCGAGTCCTTGCCGCCGCCGATCGGCACGACCACACCGCCGCTGACCTCGGGCTCCGGCGGCGGGAGTTCCCCTGCCCCGTCGGCGTCGACCACGAAATCCAGGCGCTCGCCGATGTCGATCCCGTTCTCGAATGCAAACTCTCCGAGCCCGTGGCGATAGACCGCAGCAACGAAGGCGATCAGTTCGTCGTCGGCGGGATAGCGGATGAGCAGACGGCCCGGACAGGCGGTCTTGTAGTAGCTGACGCCGGCCAGCAGATGAACCAGGCGAGCTCGGCGGGCGAGGCGATCGGGATCCCCCAGCGGTGGAGCGCCCTCGAATTCGACGACTTCGACGAACGCCGGCCCGGGGTCGAGTCGATAGTGCAGCTCCAGTGCCCCGTCCTCGCGCCAGGACCAGCGCGTGAACTCGAAGAACTCGACGGCGCCCGGGTCGAAGCGTGCGTTCATCGCCCGGTGTCGACCACGACCTCTTCCGCCGGGTTCCGGAGGTTGTAGCGAGAACCCATGACCGCCCCATAGGCGCCGGCGTTGGCCAGCAGGAGAATGTCGCCCTCGCGGCACGCGGGCAGTACCCGATCGAGCCCTAGCACATCGCCCGTCTCGCAGATCGGACCGACGACGTTGTAGATCTCGTTCGCGGGCTCCCCGAGCCGCGTGAGGTTCTGGATGTCGTGGTAGGCGCCGTAAAGCGCGGGCCGGATCAGCGAGTTCATGCCGCTGGCCACGCCCACGTACTTGAGTTCACCCTTGCCCTTGAGCTGGGTCACACGGAGCAGCAGCACGCCGGCGCTCGACACGAGGTAGCGACCTGGCTCGACCCACAGGGAGACGTCCCGGGCGAGCAACGCCCGCGCCCGGGCCAGCCCGGCATCCAGCGCGCCGAGGTCGAGCGGCAGCTCGTCCGGCTTGTCCGGCACCCCGAAGCCACCGCCAACATCGATGTGTGCAACCTCGGGGAACAGGTCCAGCGACTCACCGAGGACGCGCAGGGTGCGCTCCCACGCGTCCGCGTGCATCACGCCGCTGCCGGTGTGGGCGTGCAGGCCACGAACGACGATACGGTGTTGGGCCGCCAGCTCCGCGACCCGCTCCAGCGCCGCCCGCGGAATCCCGAATTTCGAGAAGGTCCCGGCCGTGCGGACGAGCTTGTGGTGACCGAGCCCGGAGCCCGGATCGATGCGCAGAAACACCTCGCGGCCGGCGAAGTCTGGGCCCCAGTGCTCGAGCACGTAGGGGTTGTCGAGCGTCAGGTTGACGCCCAGCTCCAGCGCAGCCCGGTACTCCTCGCGCGGCGCGAAATTGGGGGTGAACAGGATTCGCTCAGCCGGCAGGTCCGGAACGATTCCCCGGACGTGCTCGATCTCGGCCACCGAGACGGTTTCCATCCCCGCCCCCGCCGCAGCGGCCGCGGCGATGACCTTACTATTGGCGTTCGCCTTGACCGCGAAGAGCACGCGGTCCACGTTCTCGAGCGCCGTCAGCCTACCTACGGCGTCGCGCACGCTCGCCACATCGTAGACGTACGCCGCGTCGCGCTCGGCCATCAGGTCGAGCAATCGGTCGCGGCTGCCGCGCCACCAGGAGGCCAGGTAGTGCTCAGAGGGCTGCTCCTCGCGAAACAGCTGGTCCCAGGTCGGTCCGAAGACCGAGTCACCGCCGACGCCGCCCGGAATGAGCGTCTGATGAAGCTGCTGCACGAGCTGCTCGGCGTGCCTGGCCTCGACCACGAAGGTCAGGTTGAGATCGTTGGCCGCCTGGGACACCAGGAAGATCCGCCGCTCCTCGAACACCTCCAGGGCCGGTCCAAGCCGGTGCAGGATGGTTCGAATGCCCATACCGACCAGACTCACCGAGGCGCAGTGGTGGATGATTTCCACGCGGCAGAGCGCGCCCAGCTCCTGCTCGACGGTCGCCAGCACTTCCTCGGACAGCAGGTGCTCGTCGAGGTCGAGGGAAACGGTGACGTTCGACTCGGAGGTCGAAACGAGGTCGATCGATAGTCCGTGACGCTTGAAGACCGCGAACGCATCGGCCAGAAAACCAACCTGCTGCCACATGCGCAGCCCGTCCATGACAACGAGCGTCAAATTGCGCCGGTGAACGATGGCCTTGACCTGCGCCGCAAAATCGCGCGCGTCGTGCGAGATCAGCGTGCCTTCGACATCCGGGCGGCCGGTCTGCCGGATGGCGAGCGGAATGTCGAACTCACGCGCGGGCTCGATGCAGCGTGGATGCAGCACCCGGGCACCCATGGATGCCAGTTCCTGGGCCTCCCGATAGCCGAGGAGGCGCAGCAGACGGGCTCCGGAAATCTGCCGCGGATTCGCGCTGAACATGCCGGGCACGTCGGTCCAGATCTCGAGCCGATCGGCGCCGATCACGGCGGCCAGGTAAGCGGCCGACGTATCAGAGCCACCCCGACCGAGCACGACGGTCTCGCCATCCCCGTTCCGGGCGACGAATCCCTGCGTCAGGTGGACATCCCCGGTCTGCGCAAGCCTCGCTTCGAGCGCGGGATCCGGTGCGTGCTCGCAGCGGGCGGCGAGGTAGCGGCTGGACTCGCGTGGATTGTGCGAGTCGTCGGCAAACAGCAGCTCCCGAGCGTCGACCCAGTGCGCACGGGTCCCCGCGTCGGCAAGCAGTCCGCGACCGATGCGACTTGAGAGCCGCTCACCGCAGGCCAATACCGCCGCCCGATTCGCCGGGGTCCGGTGCTCAGCACAGGCCTGCAGCGCAGCGCGGAGCGCTTCGAATTCGAGCGCCACCGCCGGCTCGTCCAACCCGCCGAGCGGTTCGTGCAAACGCCTGATCTCGGCCAGCACCGCATCAACGGCCCCTGCGTCCGGCGCATCGGCGAAGCTCTGCAGTCGATCCGTCACGCCGCGTACGGCGGAAACAACGATGACCACGTGCCACCCGTCCGCGCGATGGGCCGCCGTGACCGCGGCGATCTCTTGCCACAGCTCGCGGCTGGACACACTGGTACCGCCAAATTTCGCCACCACCCAACGGCGGCGACCGGCGGAGCTGCTTTGCTCGGACATCGGACTCTGGAGACTGCTTGATCGAGCGGGCAAAGCTA
>JBCCZC010000433.1:0-4844 GCA_039188505.1 Pseudomonadota bacterium
CGCGAAGAAGCGGATGTTCATGAGCAGAATGCCCAGGACAGCGATGCCGCGCAGCAGGTCGATACTCTCCTGCCGCGCCGCCCCGCGCGTCGGTCCCAGCGATGGCTGCGTAGGTGTTGTCATGTTTCCGGGCCTCGACCGGACGTCCTCAGGCTCACGCCGTCCGTCGCGGCCGGCTGCCTGCGGCGACGATAATTGCCGAAATGACGAAGGGCACGACACGCTCGGCCACATCACCGGGCGTATTGGGCAGGGTGTATAGCACCGCGGTCAGGCCGAAGCCGACCAGCATGCTCGTGAGCACCGCCCACGGCGCGATTTCCCGCCCCATCACCCGGGCGAACACGATGGGCCCGAAGGCTGATCCCAGCCCGTTCCAGGCAAACAACACGCGGCTGAAGATCGACGCCGGAAGGGCAACCGCGACCCAGACGCTGATCACGCAGACCGCCGCCATGACCAGCCGCGAAACCGTCAGCGCGTGCCGGGGTGAGCGACGCGCCAGGCCGAGGTCATGGGCAACCGCAGAGGCAGAGACCAGCAGCTGGCTGTCGGCCGTCGACATGATCGACGACAGGACGGCAGCGGTGATGACCGCGCCGATCACCGTGGGGAGCAGCTCGTTCGTGAGATCGAAGAATACCGATTCGCCGTCGGCGGCCTCGGGGAGCAGCACGTGACCGCAGAGCCCGAGCGTCAGCATCCCGACGAGAACCACCGCGAACCAGCCGATCGCGAGCACCCGAGCCTGCCGGAGCGCCTTTTCGTCCCGCAGCGCCATGAAACGATTGAGGAGCTGCGGCTGACCGAACGTACCCAGCCCGACGAGCATCATGCCCGCGGCAAAGCCGAACCCCAGCAGTCCGGCGTTCCCGGCCGTGAGGCTGAGCTGGCTCGGTGTGGACACCTCGCGCAGGCCTTCGAGCAGCGGTCCGGGTCCGCCGACGGCGATCAGCCCCGCGATCGGCAGCACGATCGATGCGGCGCACATCAGCAGTCCCTGCAGCGCGTCAGTGACGCTCACCGCCCAGAAGCCGCCGAGCAACGTGTAGACAAGGACGATCAGCCCGCCGAGCGCGATCGCCTCGGTGCGGTCGATGGCGAAGTTGGCGGTGAACGTGTTGCCCGCTCCCTGGAACTGGGCGGCGACGTAGAACAGGAAACAGAAGAGTACGATCAGGGAAGCCGTCACCACGATGGCCACCCGCGAGCGACCCGTCGTGTCCTGGGCCAGCACGTCGGTGAGGGTGATCTGCTCGTGCTCGCGGGAGGACCGTTGCAGGCCCGGTGCGAGCCAGAACCAGGCGACGATATGGCACGCCACGATCCCCGGCAGCAGCCACAAGGCGCCGAGCCCCATGGTGAAAGCGGCGCCGCTGACTCCCAGCAGGGTCCATGCAGAAGACGAGCTGGCGGCATAGCTGATGGCAGCGACGACCGGCCCGAGCGAACGACCGCCAAGGAAGTAGTCGGCGTTGTCGTGCGTACGTCGCTGGGCCCAGAGTCCGATGCCGACGAGCAGCATCTTGTAGGCGATCAGCGTGGTGAGAATGATGGCTTCGCGGCTCATGGGGCTGACGTGAGGGGCAGGCCGGGATCTTCACGGGGCGCCGGCGGGAATGCAACCCGTCGCCTCGACCGACGCCGACCGGCTGCGGGCGGTCCGGCGCGCCGCCGGTCAGATAGCTTCCCAGCAAGCACCGATCGATGAACGCATCGTCGGCCGGTTCGTTCCGCTCGATGCTTGCGGGTCTACGGAACCGCAGCACTGCCACCGAAGCGCGGGCCTGGCGGCGTCGCTTGTCCGGCTGGGTGACGCTTCGTACCATCGCGACTTGCACGTCGCCCCTGGAGACCGACCATGCCCCTTCGCTTGCTGCTGGCTCTGACCCTCCTTCTCGGCGCGCCCCTGACGGGAGCGGCGGAGGAACCGCGCCGGGCAACCCCGATCTCGATGGTGCACTCGGATACGAGGGCCCTCGATCTTGCGCCGGGGGCTCGGGTCGGCTGGCACGAACCGTCCATCATGCTGTTCGAGGACGAACGGTTCGCCAATCAACCGATTTCCGGGGTCCTGCGCGGGGAAGTTGCCCGAGCGTTGACGCAGAGGGGCCTCACGATCGTCGAGGAGGGCGAGGACAGCGACTACCTCGTCGGCATGCTGCTCGCCATGACCGACACCGTCAGCGACGACGAAATCCTCCAGCGCTTCGGCGTGCTCCCGGGCCTCGTGATCCATGGAGAGGCGGAGGAGTTCGAGAAGGGCACCATCGTGCTGACCCTGCTGAACCCGGTTACGCTGGCCATGGAATGGCGGGTCGTGGTCCAGGGCTTCGCGAATCTCGAATCCACGCCCCAGGAACGCCGCGCCCGGGTCCGACATCTGGTGGACTCGATGCTCGCCCCGCTTCCCTGATACCGCTGACCGCGACCGATCCCTGCCGCCCCGACCGGGCCTTCCGAAACGGGCGGCCTCCGGATCCCCCGCACGACGCCAGCGAAACGGCTGGCCCCCGACGACTTGATCGCACCCCAGTCCGCTGGCTGCAGCGTCTCCCAGGATCAGAATCTGGGGCGGTTCGGGCGCCTTTGCCTGGAGCCGCAATTATGTATACTTTGGGTGAAATGACTTAAACGCATAGCTTTAGGTCATTTGAGAGGATGCTGACGACCATGACCGCCGAACTGAGCCTGCTCACCGCCACGGCCGCGACCATCGCGTTCGTACATACGCTGATGGGGCCGGACCACTACGTGCCCTTCGTCGGCATGGCCAAGGCCAACCGCTGGACGCTCCGAAGAACGTTGCTCGTCACCCTCGTCTGTGGCGTTGGACACATTCTTGGCTCCATTGCCCTGGGCTTCGTTGGCGTGGCCATCCAGGCGCAGGTCTCGACGCTGGAGATCATCGAGGGTTTCCGCGGTGATCTCGCCGCCTGGGCGCTGCTGTCCTTCGGCATCGTGTACGCGGCGTGGGGCATTCGCCGCGGCTGGCAGGATCGGCCGCACACGCACTGGCACTGGCATGGGCTGCGGCCCCATCGCCACGTGCATCAGCACGAGGAGCGGCACGAGCATGGCGATGGCGCAGGCTCCGCGGGCAGCACGGTCACGCCCTGGGTGATTTTCGTGATCTTCGTGTTCGGCCCGTGCGAGCCCCTCATTCTGCTGCTGATGTACCCGGCCGCCAAGGAAAGCACGGCCGGTCTGGTCATGGTGACCGGCATATTCGGCCTCGTGACCGTGCTGACCATGCTGTTTGCGGTGGGTGTTTCCTACCTCGCCCTGAGTCGAATCCGCATCCCGTCCTTCGCCCGCTACGGCCACGCCATCGCCGGGATCGCGATCGCGCTCTGCGGTGGCTCCGTGCTGTTCCTGGGGCTCTGATGACTGGAATTCGCGCCATCGATGCCGTCGTCAACCTCTGGACGCCAGAGGCGCTGAAACACCGCCCGGACTGGACCGACGACTTCTTTGTCGGGAAGGTCAAGGGCAAGCACGACGCCGGCGGCATCTCGCTGGAGGCGATGATCGACGCCATGGACGAGGCCGGCACCGAGATCGGTTTCCTTGTGGCCGCGCGCACCGGGCGCCAGGGCCTGCCGGGCTGCTACCACATGCCGTATGAAGTGGTGGCCGATGCCGTCGACCGCTATCCCGATCGCTTCCGGGGACTCGCCGGGATCGATCCCTACCAGGGCATGGAGGGCGTCCGCGCGCTCGAGGCGGCGGTACGTAACCACGGCTTCGTCGGCGCCCACTGCTACCCGCACTGGTTCGAGCTCGCGCCCAACGAGGCCCGGTACTACCCTTTCTACGCCAAGTGCATCGAGCTCGACATTCCGGTCCAGATCCAGATGGGCCAGTCGCTGATCTACTCGAAGGAAATCCGCTGCCGGTCCGTCGGTCGCCCGATCACCCTCGACGATATCGCCTGCGACCTGCCGGAGCTCAAGCTGATCGGCTCCCACTGCGGCATTCCGTGGCACGAGGAGCTGATCGCGATGGCGTGGAAGCACGACAACGTCTACATCTGCACGGACGCGCACAGTCCGAAGTACTGGCCCGACGCGCTCGTCCGCTACATCAACTCCTACGGCCAGAACAAGGTGATCTTCGCCACCGACTTCCCCGTACTGCGATTCCAGCGCACGCGGGCCGAGGTGGAGGATCTGGGCCTGAAGCCCGAGGTGCAGCGCAAGTTCCTGCGCAACAACACGCTCGGTCTGTACAACCTCGACCTGCCCGCCGCCTGAAGCCATGACCGGTCCTCTCCAAGGCATCCGCATCGTCGAGTTCACCTCGGTGGTGCTCGGGCCCTATGCCTGTCAGATGCTGGGCGACCTCGGCGCCGAGATCATCAAGGTCGAGCCGCCGACCGGGGACACGAACCGCAACCTCGGCCCCTACCGAAACAGCGCGGACATGGCGGCGCTCTACCTGTCGTGCAACCGCAACAAGCGCAGCATCGTGCTTGATCTCAAGGCGCCCGAGGGTCAGCAGGCGGCGCTCGACATCGCTCGCGGGGCCGACGTGATGATCCACAACTTCCGCCCCCAGGCCATGGCCAAGCTCGGCTTGGACTACGAGGCGGTGCGGGCCGTCAACGAGAACATCGTCTACTGCGCGACCTACGGCTACTCGAAGGCCGGTCCCTACGGTGACCGGGGCGCGCTCGACGACTCGATCCAGGCCGCCAGCGGCGTGGCCATGCTGATGTCCATGGTCGAAGGCGAGCCACGCTATCTCCCGACGATCGTGGCGGACAAGACCACCGGACTCATGGTCGTCCAGGGCGTCCTGGCTGCCCTGCTCCACCGCGAGCGGACCGGCGAAGGCCAGGA
>JBCCZC010000434.1:0-4809 GCA_039188505.1 Pseudomonadota bacterium
GAAGCGAAGCTGCTGGTTGAGCAGCTCGGCCAGGTTGTACTCCTGAACGAGCGTCGTGCGATGCGTCGCCCCCCAATGCCCGCGCATCTGAACCAGGGAGAGTCTGGGGTCAGGTCTTGCCTGTTGCGTACGTGTCCCGGGTGCGTCGGTGATCCGCCCAGCGCGCTACGGTAACCGGCGTCCCGGAGGGCGCTCTGGTCGGCGCCCGGGCTCAATCCGAGGGCGAGGAGCGAGAGCGCGTGCCGAAGGAACGGGACCCGAGCGGCCCCCCGGTGGCCTGGAGCGGTTGGGGTTCCCCCTTCACGCTGACCCAGGCGGCAACGGCTTCAGCCTCCCCGGCGTAGGGCAGGCGAACGCCGCCGGCGTGCCGGCCTCCCGCGTCGACCTCCAGGGGTACGGAGGTGCGGCTCAGCACCACGAAGTCATGGACGAGCGTGCGGCGGCGATTCTCTCCCGCGCCGACCCGCGTCTGCTGGTCGAAGGCCAGCTGGACAACGTGGGCCTCGAGGGTACCGGGCACGTCAATCACCGGCTCGAACGCCACCGAGGCGAGCTCGCCGTCGAGCTCGACGGACAACCTGCCCACGTCGACGGCTGGCGGAAGCTCGAGGGTCCGACGCAGGAAGCCGCGCCGCCATTCGCGGCCCCCGAGGACGAAGCCGGGCGTATAGACCTGGAAGCGTCCGGCGCGAGCGAGGTCCCGCTGCCGAAGGCTGTTCTCGGCGGTGGCAAAACGATCCTCCCAGCCCAGATAATCCCAGTAGTCGACGTGGAGGGCGACAGGCACCACCTCCCGCCACAACCGCGGGTCGTCCTTGAGGGTCGAGAGCCAGCGATCGGCTGGCGGGCAGCTGCTGCAGCCCTCCGAAGTGTAGAGCTCGAGCAGGTGGACGCGCGCCGTCCCGCTCTCGAGGCGCAGCGGCTCCGCTCCCACAAGGCTCGCGGCCAGCAGCATCAACCCGAGCCCGTAGCGCATCGTCCTCATGTCTGGTGTCTCCCGCTGATAGCTACGGAAGGAGACCGGGGCCTGCGCCGGTCGCTTGCATCGGCGACGGTTCGAAAGGCGGGGCGGGCGGGTCAGGAATCCATGGCAGCGAGCAAGCGGGTCATCTCCTCGACGAAGTGGATGCCGCCGTAGCCGGCGTCCTCGAACCAGGCGGCGGTCTCCGGATGACCGGCAGCGGCAGCCTGGACATGGAGGCGCTCAGGATGACCCTCGTCCAGGGCGAAGGCGCCAGCGCAAGCTCGCGCACGGCCTCCTCGGACTGGCCGAGATCGAGGTGGACCACAGCCCGATAGGTCCGCGTCACGTGTTCCATGAAGGGGTGCATCCCGCCCTCCGCGAATCGCGCTTGATCAGGTCCGCTGAGAAAAACTGCCGTCGAGCGCGTTTGAGAGGGTGTGTCCAGCTTCGAAAGGCCCGTCATGCCTACCCGAATCGCAATTGCAGTGGCCACGTTGGTGGTTACGACGCTGATCCACGCTTCAGCCTACGGCCAGGACCGACGCGGCGTCTGGCCTCCCGGGTCCCTGGTAGGTCCGCCGCAGAGCGTCATCATCCAGGATAGAACGCACGAGTGTCACCACGAGGACTTTCGCGACGGCGGCCCGCGAACGTTTGCCGGGGTCGTCTGCTCGGATGCACAGGATCCTGAGGTGCCGGGCCAGGAGGTCGACACTCGCCTCTACGGCAACGACATGTTCGACAATCCGAATGACGCCATGGGTGGGTCGCTGAAGTACCGCTGTAGAGAAATGGGCTGCGAGGCCGGGTGGCGCGCGCCGGGCGCCAGCGAAGTCGAAGGCTCCCGGTCCGTGATCACCGCGGCCTACACCTCGCGAGACTCCCACATCGGCCGCATGACCGACGTCGACCAGGTGCTGAGGCTGCAGGTGAGCGCCTACATCCGCGACCTTCCGCCTCGCTACGCCACGCTTGATGGGATGGGGACCAGCACAGGAACCGTCGATGAATTCGCCAACCTCGAGCCCCTGTTGGGCCTGAACGTGCCGCACCCTGCGCACACTGTGAACCCCGTCAATAAGCCGACGATTGCCGGGCACTACGATCTCGGCGTGGGCCCCGCGCCTGGGCGCTTTCCTGACGGTTTCGTGCCGAACACGTCATGCGCGATCGGCTCGACGTGCCCATCGACGAGGAGATCCGCTTGGGCATTGCCCAGGTGAGCCAGGTCGAGTTGGCTTCCGGCGACGTCGGGCTCGTCGCGGGTCAGGCTAGCGCGGCCTTCGTCAAGCCGCGCGGTGCGAGCCGTTCCCGCTTCCCGCTGAAGGGCCTCGTCGACTCGGAGCCGAGCCCGTCGCTTTCGCTGGCCGATGCGGACCCCGACCTCAGCCTGCTACTGCCTCTCGAACTCTACGCGCCGCAGATCGAACTCGTCGTGACCGAAGACGATACGCCGGTCGTCCTGCTCGCCGACGCCGAGCATGCACTGGTATGCGTCCTGAGAAATCTGACTATACGAGCGTTCAGGAGCGCATTCGTCGGCCGGAACGGCTGGCAGTTCCATTCGTACCGTTCGCCCTTGTCGAGTGTGGCGAGCCAACACAGGAGCCGCTGCCGATCGAGCGCGAAAGCTACCTTGAGCTGGTCGATTGGACCGGTCGCGTCGTTGTTCACGGCAAGCGCGGGTCGATCCCAACATCGCTGCCGCCGATCCTTGAGCGATTGGCGATGAGCCCCGCGGGCTGGACCCGGTCGATGAGACTTTTCCGAAGCGCGGAGGCACGTTTCCTCGGCCCTGCTGATGCGATCAGAGATGTAGCGAATCGTCTGTCTCGAAAGTGGTTCAGGGGCGCGAAAGCCTGCCAAGCTGTCTTCGGGCTGACTTAGAACCTCCAGCAACTCCGCACGCGGCCCACTCAGCGATCGGTCGACCGCCTGCCGTGGCGCTGAGCCGGTCACGCGGCCCATTAGGTCAAACTCGCCCGATTCTCGCCCGCGATTTGCGATTGGGCATGCCACTTGACCTCATTGAAGGCACACCGCTGCGCGAATCGCGCCAGAACGCCGGCTTTTAGGCGGTCAATTGTCGCCTGTCTGAATTTTACCTTACTTCGGTGATCTTCTTCACCTTGCGGGTCGAGACGCCCTGGACGTACATCTCCGCCAGGGTGGCCACCAGCGCCTTCTCGGAGTGCTGGTAACGTTCGAAGAGCTTGGTCGAGAAGCGACCTTCGCGGTCGCGTAGGACCCGAAGCTCCAGCTTGCCGATGCCCGTGATCATACCGCGCTGGTAGTAGCCGGCACGATAGCCCAGCCGCTAGAGATTGCGCTCCCCGGGGGCAGCGCCCAGCAGTTCGGTAATCTCACCCTCTAGAATCTGCTGCGGGGATTCTCGGACGAGCTCTTTTATCAGATCTCGGTCGGCGCACACAGCTGCTTCAGCGGTCGAGAGTGCGGTAGCCTTCTTCTTGGTGGTCATGGCGGTCAGCTCCTGTAGCTAAGGTCGATCTGGACAATCAACCTCATGCCAGGACCACCACTTCCCTGCAAACGAATTTGCACACAACTCCGGACACTACCGATAGCCCCGCGCCGTCATGAGATCCATCCTCCCGCCACCGTGACGGGCACGCGGTTCGTCAACTGCGTCCGCGAGTCAGGCTCCTGCGGGGGCGGATTCGACCGAGGGTTCGATCGGTTTAGTTGATCCGCGGAGAGTATTTCGCACGATCCACCCAGTGTGGACAGCGCAGTCTGACGTCAATCCAGCAGCGCGCGCGCTTTCTCGGTGTCGAAATGATCGGCACCCAGCGCGATTTCATGGCGTTCAATCAGCGCCTCGATCTCGCCCGCCCCGATGCGCTCGGGCGCGAATTCCTGGAGCGTTGGCACGCGATTCCGCTCGATGAGCAAGGTATAGGGATGCTCGCGGCCGAGCCCCTTGGTCGCCGCAGCCAGCGCTTCGTCATGCAAGGCAAGGGCTTCCTCGCCCTGGCCCAGACCGTTCAACGCAACGGCCAGGTTGTCCATGCTCAGCAGCGTCAGAGGGTGCAGATCGCCAAGGATCTCCCGCTTGGTCGCCAACGTTTGCTCGGCCAGCTCGCGCGCATCATCGAAGCGACGCTGCTGGTTGAGCAGCTCGGCCAGGTTGTACTCCTGCACGAGCGTCGTGCGATGCGTCGCCCCCCAATGCCCGCGCATCTGAAACAGGGACTGACGCATCATCGCTTCCGCCTGCTCGGCATCACCATTGCCGTTGAGGAGGTTCGCGAGATTCATCTGAACGACCAGCTCGGTTTCCGTCGTGGACGACTCGGGAAAGCGGCGCATCAACTCCAGGGCCTGTTCCATCGACGCCTGGGCTTCACGTGGACGACCGGACTCGCGTTGCGCGGCGGCCCGGTTGATGAAGACAGCAATGTGGTCGGTCGACCCGGTACCGAAAAGGCGTTCGTAGAGCGGCAGCATCTCATCGAAGACTTCGATCGCGCGGTCCTGCTGATTCACGTCGCTGAGCGCCAGCGCAAGATTGCCGAGGGCGTAGGCCCTGTGGAATGGACGTGCCCGAGGGTGACGATCCAGCCATTCCACGGCTTCCTCGGCGCGCGCCAGGGCTTCATCAAACTGCCCCAGCCCTTTGTGGACGTTCACCCAGGACTGCAGGATCCCGTAGCCGAAATCCCGTTCCGCCGATTCTGGCGTCGGGATCTCAGTGAAATAGGCTTCCAGGATCGGCAGCGCCTGCTCGTAGCGGGTCAGACCCAGCAGGTTCGTGACCTGATAGATCCGGGCCCATCGAATCTGCGGGTCGTCATCGCCGAGATCCTCCAGGTGTCGATCGACGA
>JBCCZC010000435.1:0-4782 GCA_039188505.1 Pseudomonadota bacterium
CCGTCGATGTCGCGCGATGCGCTGGCGTCGAAGCTCACGTCCAGCGGCGCCTCGCCGGCGATGGCTGCAGCCGTGAAGACGGCCTCCGGCGGCGTCGGGCAAGTCAACGCGATACCCGCCAGATAGTTCTGGGCGGCCTCTTCGGTGCTCAGCGCGCGATCGTAGAGTGACACCTGGTGGATCGTTCCCAGCCAGGGCCGCTCGGCGTTGAACTCGTTGCCGAGGCCGAAGAAGAAGTTCTCAGACCAGTTAGAGAAGGCGCCACTGATGGTTTGCTCAGCCGAGAGCTGCCCGTCGACATAAAGGCGCGCCTGCCCCGACGCATCGCGGGTGTAGAGCACATGCTGCAGGGCCGGACGGACCGCGCTCGGGGCGCTGCTCGTCGCCGGATTGAGGCCGTTGTTGCCCGTCGAGGTCGTCCGCAGGCGCACGGTGTATTCATCGCCATCCTGGCCGAGCGTCAGATTCCTCGCGGTAGCGCCGTCGGACAGGGTGACGATCCGGGCGGGCCCGTCCTGCGTGAGATCGGCCGGAATGATCCAGGCTTCCACGGAGACGGATTCGGTCGCCCGCAGCGCGGAGGTGAGCCACGCCGCATCGGTGCCGGGGATGAGAGTCGCCTGATCGAGCGCGAGACCGCCGCAGGTGCCCCAGGAGGTGGTGCCATCAGCGGGAATCGCCAGGTCGAGCGGGAGCCCGTCCGGGGCCGTATTCAGGACCGTGGCCGCGGGAACCGAGAAGTCGTAGTCCACAACCAGCCCGTCCAGCACGCGCGGATTCCGATTGGGATCCTGAACCCGCACTAGCTGCGTCGACGAGGCCTCGTTGCCGTCGTTGTCGGTGACGGTCACGGTGACCGGGTAGTCGCCGGGCGTCGTCAGCGGGATGGCGTTGATCGCCCCGGGGAGCGGGTTGAGTTCGCCAACAACCATCGAGACCGCGACGATAGCGCCGTCGTCACAATCGGTGGAGGCGCTCGCATCGACCGTGAGGACCGTCGGTGCCATCGGTGCGCTCAGGGATGCGGTGAACGTCGCTGTCGGGATGCCGTCGCAGGGGTCGAGCTGGGCGAGAAGCTCGGCGGCGGAGACCGCGCGCGCGTAGATGCGGACGTCATCGATCAGGCCGTCGAAGGGCTTGCTCCCGGCGCCGGCCGGCTGGTTGCCGACCGCCACCAGGCGATCGTCGTCGGTTCGGATCGTACCGCTGGCGTTGGTGGAACCGACCTGGACGCCGTCGAGGTAGAGGCGGAGCTTCTGGCCGTCGTAGACCATGGCCGCGTGGTACCACTGGCCGGCGGAAAGATCTCCGCTCGATGCAATCAGGGTCTTGGTCTTGCCCGTGGTTCGCAGCCGCCCGCGCAGCCGGTATTTGCCATCCTTGCGAACGGTGCTGAGCATCCAGAGATGATCATTCGCCGCAATGCCGCGGGCCTTGCTGATGATACGGCCATCTGTCGTGCCGAAGTCGTCGGCGCGAATCCACGCCGACAGCGTCAGCGCCGATCCTTCGACGTCGATCGATCCGAGGTCGATCCGGTCCTCGTTGCCGTCGAAGGCCAGGGCCGCACCGCGCCAGCCGGGCTCGACCCAGGTGGCGCCGTCGATCGTTCCCGCACGGCCCACGATCTGGTCGCTGACCTGCGAACCGGCGCCTTCATCGAGCGGCCAGTATAGCTCGGACGTTCCGAGCGACGTTGATCCATCGACAAGTTCCGCATGAACGGAGAGCGGTAACCAGATGGCCAGCAAGGCAGTTCGAAAAACCCGGATCATTCGAATTCTCTTCTTGTAAGTGCGCCAGCGGCAGGCACACAAAAACCCCAGCGAGCAAGCGTTCTGGCTTGCTCAGCAGTCGATGACTGATGGCTTGCGGGTCCTAGTCGACGCCCCCGCGGTATGCTCGCCGCCAGAAGGCGCTTTCGTCTTTTCAAAAGAACGCGTCGATCTCCAAAAATTCGATCAGAACAGGATCAATCAAACGTTCGTTTCTATCGTGGCGCAGAGCACGACCGTAGCAAAGCCACTCGAGGCCATTCACGCCTCTCCTCGGATGGCTCACGGTTGACGAAGCGCTGCAATTCCCAATTCAGCTGCTATCAGCAACTAATGGCTGACGGCGAACCGGTCGCGATCCTAAAGCGCCCGCGTGTAGGTCTTCAACTCCAATCGCGGCCGATTTAACGTTTGGAAAAGTTTAGCGATTGCGAATTTGCCCGTAGGGCGATCGTCTCTCCTCTTTTTGATCAAGCAGATGCCAGTCCCGGCAACTGCGGGATCCCGGTATTCGACGACTAACCCGGCTCTTCCTGGTCTGATTGTCCGCGGGCTCACAGGAGACGTAAGGTCCCCTTGTTATACTCCCGCGCCTCCCTCGCCCAACGTGGTCTTCTCATGCGCAACCTCCTGTTCTGCCTCGTCATTGCTGGTTTTTCAGCCCTGCCATTGGCGCAGGCTTCGGCGGAGACCGGTGCGGTTCCCCCGAAGCTCAGCGCCGAAGACCTTTTCGCCCTGCAGTGGGTGACGGATGTACAGATTAGTCCTGATGGAGACCAGGTGGTCTACGTGCGCTCCGTCAACGACATCATGCACGACCGAACGCGCCGGAATATCTGGATGATTGGCGCCGATGGAGGCGAACATCAGCCGTTGGTTTCCGGCACGGAATCCGCAACTTCGCCTCGTTTCTCCCCCGACGGCAGGCGCTTGGCCTACCTCGCCAAAGCCGGCGAGAAGACGCAGCTCTTCGTACGGTGGCTGGCGAGCGGGGAAACGGCGCTGATCAGCAATCTCACGCAAGCGCCTTCGCACCTGGCGTGGTCACCGGACGGCAAATCCATCGCATTCGTGATGCGCGTGCTGGCTGAAAAGCCTGCCCTGGCCAAGGCGCCGAAGAAACCCGACGGCGCAGAGTGGGCGCCGGCCATGAAGGTCATCGACGCGGTGACCTATCGCTTCGACGGCCGCGGCTACATCAAGCCGGGGTTCGACCATGTGTTCGTCGTGCCCGCGGACGGCGGCAGTGCGCGCCAGCTGACGCAGGGCGATTTCGACCACCATGGCCCGCTGGCCTGGACGCCGGACGGCGAGCGGTTGCTGTTCTCGAGCCTTCGCGACGAAGACTGGCAGTACCAGCGCCTGCACCGCGACTTGTATGCGGTTCACCTGGCAAACGGTGAGCTCACACAGATGACCGATCGACCGGGCATGATCGGCTCGCCTACGGTTTCGCCCGACGGCGAGACCATTGCGGTCGTCTACGAGGACCACCAGGGACGCCAGTACAGCGAGTCCTCTTTGGCGCTGTTGGATGTCGACGGTGGGAATTTCCGCCGCCTGGGGGTCGATCTGGACAGATCCATGAGCGACCCGAAATGGTCAGCGGATAGCAGACGGCTCTACTTCCATTTCGACGATCAGGGCGAGCGCATCGTGGCGACCATCGACAGCGACGGGCGGGTGCGGAAGGTGGTCAAGGGCCTGAGCGGCACGACCATCGGTCGGCCCTACGTCAGCGGCGGCTACGCCGTCGCCCGGGACGGTACCGTGGCCTACTCCGCTGGAACAGCCCAGCGTCCGGCCGATCTGCACGTCGCCACTCGTCGAGGTTCCCGTCAGCTGACCGACCTCAACGCCAACCTGCTGGATCATCGCTCGATGGCACAGGTGGAGGAGATCCGCTACGCCTCCAGCGTCGACGGCGCAGAGATACAGGGCTGGTACCTGACGCCGCCGGGCTTCGATCCGGGCCAACGCTACCCGCTCATCCTCGAAATCCATGGCGGCCCACACCTCGCTTACGGTCCACACTTCTCGGCGGAGCTGCAGCGCTACGCCGCGGCTGGCTACGTCGTCTTCTACAACAACCATCGCGGCTCATCGTCCTACGGCACCGACTTCGGCATGCTGCTGGAGTACAAGTACTCATCGAAGGACGACTTCGGCGACCACATGAGCGGAATCGACGCGATGATCGCAAAGGGCTTCATCGATCCGGACCGGCTCTACGTCACCGGTGGCTCCGCGGGCGGCATCGCGGCCGCTTACGCCATCGGCCTCACCGACCGCTTCAAGGCAGCCGCCATCACGAAGCCGGTCATCAACTGGATCTCGAAGACCCTGACCGGCGATACCTACACCTCGCAGATCGCGCGGCAGTTTCCCGGCTTGCCCTGGGAGGAGTTCGAGCACTACTGGCAGCGGTCCCCCTTGTCGCTGGTCGGAAACGTCACGACTCCGGCCTTGCTCATGACCGGGGAGAACGACTTCCGCACGCCGATGTCGGAGACCGAGCAGTACTATCAGGCGCTCAAGCTAAGGCGAGTAGACACCGTCATGGTTCGCGTGCCCGGGACCAGCCACAGCATCGCCAGCACGCCCTCACGCATGATCGCCAAGATCGACAACACCCTGGCGTGGTTCGCACGCTACGGCGGTGAGCCTGTCGGCAAGGATCCTGCTCCCTGAGCAAGGACGCGAAAGCCAGGCCCACCCAGGACTAGCCCAGAAACCAGAGACCGGCTGTGGGTCGGTCGACTGCCACCATCCCCGGTGAGGAGCGTAGCGACGATCTGGGGATGGTGCCGGTGGACGGATTCGAACCGATTCGCGCCCCCAGCAGCCCGCTGTCACGATCCCAACAGTGAAGAATCTAGCCTCCTACTAAAGCAGGCGGGAAAAACAAAAACCGGCGGTGGGTCGGTCGACTGCCACCATCCCCGGTGAGGAGCGTAGCGACGATCTGGGGATGGTGCCGGTGGACGGATTCGAACCGATTCGCGCC
>JBCCZC010000436.1:0-4770 GCA_039188505.1 Pseudomonadota bacterium
AGGACCCCATGTTCCGGCGTTTCTTCGGCGGGGATCCCGATGGTGAACCGGTCGAGCGCGAGACCGCGAGCCTCGGCTCGGGCGTGATCATCGACGCCGACGCCGGCCATGTCCTCACCAACTTCCACGTCGTTGAGAACGCCGACGAGATCACGGTCAACCTCGTCGATGGCCGCGAATTCGACGCGGAAATGATCGGCTCGGACGCGCAGAGCGACCTCGCGGTCCTCCAGATCGCCCCCGAGGATCTCGTTGCTATCGAGTTTGGCGATTCCGACGTGCTCGAAGTCGGCGACTACGTGCTCGCCCTGGGTAATCCCTTCGGTCTGGGTCACACGGTCACTTCGGGCATCGTCAGCGCCAAGGGTCGCGCAGGCCTGAATCCCCAGAACTACGAGGACTTCATCCAGACCGACGCGGCCATCAATCGGGGCAACTCGGGCGGCGCACTGGTGAACCTCCAGGGTGAGCTGATTGGCATCAATACCGCAATCCTCGGCGGCGGGCCGGCGGGCGGCAACGTCGGCATCGGCTTTGCAATTCCGAGCAGCATGGCGCTCGAAGTGGTCTCGCAGATCCTCGAGTTCGGCTCGGTCAGCCGCGGCCTCCTCGGCGTCTACGGCCAGGCCCTCACCGCAGAAATGGCACGGCGCATGGACCTCGATCGGGTCCGCGGCGCGGTGATTTCCCGGGTCACGCCCGATTCGGGTGCCGAACGCGCCGGCATCGAGCCCTTCGACGTCATTTACGAGGCCGACGGCCGGGAGGTCCGTAACTTCAACGATCTGCGCAATATCGTCGGGCTCAAGCGGCCCGGCGCCGAGGTTGACCTGCGCGTTATCCGCGACGGCCGCGAGCGATCGATCACCGCGACCCTGACCGCCGCCGACGGCGAAACCGTGGCCGCCGTCGACAGCGGCTCCAGCGCTCCCGTCGAGGAGGGCACCGTGGAAATGGCGGGCGCCACCCTCGGGCCCATTCCGGACGACCATCCCCTGGCCGACGAGCTCGAGGGCGTCATGGTCACCGACATCGAACGTGGCACCCCTGCGGCCCGCGTTGCCGCCCAGGGGCAGTTGCGCCCCGGGGACGTCATCACCTCCATCAACCGCGAGGACGTCACCGACCTCGACGAAGCCCGCGACGCCGTCGAGGCCGATGATGCGTTTCTGCTGATGGTCCGGCGCGGCCAGGCGTCCTTCTTCGCCATCATCGAGTAACCGGCGGAGCAGATCCGCGGACCCGGCGCTGGAAACGCGCCGGGTCCACGGGCAAACTGCTCCCCCTTTCGCTCGAACTGGAAGATTTCGATGGCGGTCAGCAAGACCCAGAAGAAATACCTCGCCGGCATCTGTCATCACCTGCGACCCGTCGTGATGCTGGGCCAGAAGGGCCTGACCGATGCGGTCTTCGAGGAGATCGAGATCGCGCTGACGGCGCATGAACTCGTCAAGCTGAAGCTGCGCGGTGAGCGCGAGGATCGACGCGCCTGGGCCGAGGAAATCGTCAGCCGCACGGACGCCGAGCTGATTCAGCAGATCGGCATGACCGCCTGCTTCTACCGCGCCAACCCGGACAAGCCGAAGATCGAGCTGCCGCGATGATGAACCTCATGCTCCACCGCGCCGAGGGCCATCACGAGATCCGGCGCTACGGCACGGACGGCATCCTCATTGGCGAGACCTGCTACGCCGAGGGCGTGATCGTCGCCGCCGAGGAGACCGTCAGCGCCTGGCAGGCGCCGGCGCCCGGTGAGCTTGCTCCAGAGCACCTCGAGCCGGTGCTCGAACTCTCTCCCGATATCGTTCTGCTCGGCACAGGTGAACGCCAGGTCTTTCCGCCGATCGCGGTCCTGAAGCGCTTCGCTCAAGCGCGAATCGGCTGCGAGGTCATGGACACGGGCGCGGCCTGCCGTACCTTCAACGTGCTCGCCTCCGAGGGCCGCAGCGTCGTGGCCGCGCTGATGCCGCTCGCGGATCGCTGACGCAGGAGCAGAACGGACTAGAGGTCGCCCGGACGCATCCGCGGGCTCTCCGTCACGCCATCCGCGGCGAGGATCTCGCGCAGGTGGGTCAACGCGCTGAGCTGGATCTGCCGCACGCGCTCCCGCGTTACCCCCAGGGCCTCACCGACCTGCGCCAGCGTCTGCCGGGCCTGACCGTGGAGGCCGAAGCGCCGCTCGACCACCTCGCGTTCGCGCTCGGGAAGCCGCTCCAGCCAGCGATCGACCAGCGGCGCCAGGGTGCTGTCCGCCAGCACCGCCACGGGGTCCTTGCCGGTATCCGCCAGGGTCTCGGCCAGGGTCCGGGTCCCGTCGACGCCAGCCGGGCCGTCGAGGGACGTTGAAGTCTCATTGAAGCGGAACAGCTCGCTCACCCGCTCGACAGACACACCCATCTCCTCCGCCACGGCCTCGAGGTTACCCGCCATGCCCTGCTGCTCGCCGAGCTCGCGGCTGACGCGCAGGTAGGTCGCGATGTCGCGAATGACGTGGACGGGTAGCCGCACGGTTCGCGCCTGATTCATGAGCGCGCGCTCGACGGACTGGCGAATCCACCACGTTGCATAGGTCGAAAAGCGGAAGCCGCGCTCGGGGTCGAATTTCTCGACCGCGCGGATCAGACCGAGGTTGCCCTCCTCGACGAGATCGAGCAGAGCCAGGCCACGGTGGGTGTAGCGGCGGGCGATATTGACGACGAGGCGCAGGTTCGACTCGATCATGCGCCGGCGGGCCGCTTCGCTGCCCGCGACGACCTCGCGGGCGGTCGCCAGCTCCTCCTCCGGGGTGAACAGCGGGGTCATGCCGATCTCCCGCAGGTAGACCGACGTCAAGTCGTCGAGCGAACCGTCAACGCGGCTCGCGGGCGCTCCTTGCGCTGGCGGCGTCGAATCCTCGCTCATCCTTGCCGGATGGCCGCGCGGCCTCTCCTCCCGTTATCGCCCGGGCAGGTAACCCATCGGGTCCCGGGGCTTTCCCTTATCCCTGATCTCGAAATGTAACATGGGACGGTCGGCGCCGGTGTCTCCCATCTCCGCGATCACGGCGCCGGCTTCCACTCGATCCCCCTCACTGACCAGCCGCTTGCGGTTGTGACCGTAGGCGCTCAGGTAGCGTTCGTCGTGCTTGATGATGATCAGTTCACCGTAGCCGACGAGGCCCGCGCCACTGTAGACGACCTCTCCGGCTGCGGCCGCCCGGACCGGATCTCCGCCCTGCCCCCCGATGTCGATGCCCTTGCGGTTCGCATCCGAGGCCGAAAAGCTGCTGAGGACCGGCCCATCGGCCGGCCAACGCCAGCGGACCTCGCCGCCGGAGGCCGCGGGCGGCGGCGTTGGCGCCGGCCGGGACGCCGCCGGCGGGCGGGCTGCCGGCGCCGGCGTGGACCGCTGCGTCGGCGCCGGCGCCTGGGTCACCGGCTCGGACCGCGTCTGCGGCGGCGTCCGTTCCGGCTCTCGCGGCGCGGGGGCGGGCGCCCGGTCCGGGACGGCCACCGCGGTCGCTTCGCTGCCCCGGACCGACGGCATCCGCCGAGGTTCCTCCAGGTCGAGGGTCTCGCCGACGAAGATGGTGAACGGGTCACCGATGCCGTTCCAACGGGCCAGCTCACGAAAGTCGAGACCGTAGCGCCAGGCAATGGCGTACAGGGTGTCGCCACGGCGGACGACATACTTCGGCGGACGGGCGATGCGCGTCGTGCTCTCCGCTGCGCGCTTGTAGGGATTGGAGGTCCGGTCGTAGATCGGCGCCGGCGCCTTCGAACGGCAGGCGCCGAGCAGGAGCGCGAGGCAGACGACGATGGCGACGCCGCGCAGGCTCACCGCAGCGCCAGCCACGCGCCGACGATGGCGACCAGGGCGACCGACACCCAGCCGAGCAGCTCGACGTTTCGCCGGATCGTGCTCTCCATGCGCGCGCCACCGAACTTGATCAACCCGGCCTCGAGAAAGAAGCGCACGCCGCGGCCGACGATCGAACCGAGCACGAAGACCGGAAAAGCCATGGCCACGACGCCTGATGCGATGGTGAAGATCTTGTACGGAATCGGCGAGAAGCCGGCGATGAGCACCACCCAGAAGCCCCAGCGCGCGTAGGCCGCGCCCGCTGCTTCGAAGGCGTCCCAATAGTGCGTCGTCCGGAGCCACGGTTCGATGGCCTCGAAGGCGAAGTAGCCGATGGCGTAACCGGCCATGCCCCCGAGCACCGAAGCGACGGTCGTCAGGAGGGCGAAGTGCCAGGCCCGCTCGGGTCGCGCGAGGGCCATCGGGAGGAGCATGACGTCCGGCGGTACCGGGAAGAAAGTCGATTCCGCGAAGCTCAGGCCGGCCAGATAGTAGGGCGCCTGCCGGTGTCCTGCCCAGCCGAGCGCTCGGTCGTAGACCGGGGCGAACAGCCCCATCAGGAGATCCCGTGCAGCAGCGGCACGAAGACCACACCGCCGAGGTCGGCCCGCTCGAGCTTGTCGCCGCGCCGGGTGAAGCGGAGGAGCTGCTGCTGCGACTGCGGCCCGACCGGGGCCACGAGCACACCGCCGTCCTCGTCCAGCTGCTCGAAGAGTTCCTCCGGAACCGTGGCGGTCGCGGCGGTCACGAGGATCGCGTCGTAGGGCGCGTTGGCGGGCCAGCCGATGCGCCCGTCCTCGCACTTCGCCCGAACGTTGCGCAGGTTGAGCTCGCGGAAGCGCCGCCGCGCCTGGCGCGACAGCTCGTCGATGCGCTCGACGGTGAACACCTGCTCGACGAGTGGCGCCAGCACCGCCGCCTGGTAGCCAG
>JBCCZC010000437.1:0-4767 GCA_039188505.1 Pseudomonadota bacterium
CCCCAGGCCTGCTGTGGCCGGGTCACGGCGTTCGCCTTCGATCCCGGCAACACGCGGCGCGTCTATGCAACCGTCGACCAGTTCACCGGCGATCCCGATGGCATCTACGTGAGTGACAATGGGGGGCTCAGCTGGACGCGCTCCTCGAGCGGCCTGCCGTAGCCGTTCGCCGATCTGCAGGACGTCGTGATCGACCCGATCCGCCCGAACATCCTGTACACGGGGGGGTTCTGCGACGGTGTCTTCCGCTCGACGGATCGTGGCGCGACGTGGATCTCATTGCCGACCAGCGGCTTCTGCATCGAGTCGATCGCGCTATCGCCAGTCAATAATGCCCGGCTGATCAACGATGACGGCCGCCTGACCAACAATGGGGGCCAGAGCTGGGACCGCCTGAGCAACTTCTTCGGTGGCAATGACGTCGTTTTCGGGCCGAACGGCGACCTGATCATCACCGCCGGCTTCTTTGGTGGCCCGTTCTTCCGACCGATCGACGCCCGCGCCCAGACGCTGCTCCCCGACGATGCGGAAGAGGGGGACGGCATCGGCAGCGCGGTGGCGGTGTCCGGCGATCTCTATGTCCTGGGCGTGCCGGGCGACGACGATTCGGGCACGAACGCCGGCGCCGTACTGGTATTCCAGCGCGACGGTACGGACCTGAACTTCCTCGAGAAAATCCTCGTTCCCGAGGGTTTCAGCGCCAATAGCTTCGGGGCGTCGCTTGCCCTGCAGGGGAATATTCTCGTGGTAGGTGCGCCCGGCAACGGGCCGATCGCCAAGGGCACGGAGCGCATGCAGGCGGCCGTCTTCGAGCGCCTCGGCGGCGTCTGGTCGCTGAAGACGCCGATCGTCTCATCGGGTGGGTCCGCCGACGACGAGTTCGGCGCGACCGTGTCGATCGACGGATCTACCGTGGCCGTCGGTGCGCCCGGAGACAACCAGGGCGAGCCTGGGGAAGGTTCCGGAGCGGCGTACGTCTTCGACTTCGACGGTTCCACGGCAACGCTATTGACCAAGGAGAAGCCGCCTTCACCGGTCGCCGGAGCCCGCTTCGGCGAGGGACTGGACCTCAAGAATGGGGTCATGGCCGTGGGTGCCCCGCGAGGCCAGACGCTTACCGGAGCGCTTGCTGGGACGGTGTCGCTCTACGACCAGATCACCAACAATCTGCGGCCGCTCGGGACGGTCGAGGGAGACGGCGAGGACAATGACGACGAGTTCGGCGCCGCGGTCTCGCTGTCCGGGTCGCGCATGATCATCGGCGCTCCGGGAGAGGGCGGTGACGCGGGCGACGGCGTCGGCGCCGCCTACGCCTTCGTTCTGGACGGCGACTTCGCGACCCGGATTGCGCGCCTGCAGCCCGATGACACCGAACCGGGGGACGAATTCGGCCGCTCGGTCGATATCGCCGGCGAGCGCGCCATCGTGGGAGCGCCGCAGGCGTCCGCCGTCGAGGGTATCGACAGTGGTGCTGCCTACCTCTTCGCGGTCTCCGACAACGCCGTGGAGCAGCAGGAGAAGCTCGCGCCCCTTGACGACGATAGTGCCGGCGGTTTCGGGACCTCCGTCGCCATCAGCGATACCGAAATCCTGATCGGCGCACCGGCCAGCCAGGGTGACACGGGGGCAGCGCAGGTGAAGTCGGACACCGAACTGGTCTTCGGCGGCGATTTCGAGCCGAACTGATCGGACTCATGAGCCCGCGTCCGGCCTCGTGCGCGAGCCGTCACTGATGGCTGAGGATCCCGCTCAAGGCAAGCTCGACTTCCGCCCAGCAACCCTGGCGGACCTGGCGCTGCTGCGTGCCTGGGACGAGCAGCCGCACGTCATCGCCTCGAACCCGAACGACGACTGGGACTGGGAAGAAGACCTTGCCTGGTCGCCGGACTGGCGTGAACTGCTGCTCGCCGAAGTTGACGACCGTCCGGTCGGCGTGCTTCAGATCATCGATCCGGCGTTCGAGAACACCGGCTGGGCGCCGATCGGTCCGGGCCACCGGGCCGTCGACGTCTGGATCGGCGAGCCCGACTGCCTGAACCGCGGCATCGGCACGCGCATGATGCGCTGGGCGATCGCGCGCTGCTTCGCGGATGACGAGGTGCACACGATCCTGATCGACCCGCTGGCAACAAACACGGACGCGCACCGCTTCTACCGACGCCTCGGCTTCGAGTTCGTCGCCGAGCGGCGGTCCGGCACGGACGACTGCTTCGTTTCTTCCCTCCGCCGCTGATCGGATGGCCGCCTTTTCCAAGGGCCAGGTGGTACTTTCATCGAGTACCGTCGGCGGCGTGCGTCCCACGGCTGGCGGATGGATGCTTGTTTGAGAATGAGATTAATTCCCATTATCATCAAGGAATGATCGTCGTGATACGAGAGGACTTCTAGAATGAAGCAGATCCGCCCCCTTACGCTGGCGCTGTGCTGCCTTGCGATCGCGGCCGGCGCAAACGCCTACGAGGACACCCCCGCCGCGGCCGAAGCGACTGATGAGCGCCGTTATACCTATTCGTGGCTCTACGCCGACGACGAAGAGATGGCGCCGCGCGGCGGGACGACGAAAGGACCGGAGATCACCCTGGCCGACGGCGTCGGCGCGGCCTGGGAATCGCTCCAGGAGCCGGGCTTGAGCAAGAAGGAGCAGGACCGACGCGCAATCCTCGCGATGGCCGGCGCCTACCGGACCAGCTTCGACTTCATCGAGACGCTCGGCTTCACGGAGGGCTACAGGCCGAGCCGCCCCTATCAATCCTGGGGCACCGAACATGTCTATGTGGTTGCGGACGAGGAGGACTTCATCAGCCTTCAGCACATCCTGGTGATGCGCATCAAGCAGGCCGATGGCACGTTGACCGACCCCATGGTGATCAAGCACTGGCGCCACGACTGGACCTTCGAGGATCGAGACCTGCAGACATATGCCGGCCACAACAGCTGGGAGAAGCGACGACTTTCCCGGAAGGAAGCAAAGGGTGCATGGACCCAGGCCGTCTTCCAGGTGGACGATTCACCGCGCTACGAAACCTGGGGGCGCTGGCACCACGAGGACGGCTATTCGCACTGGGAGAGCGAATTCACGCTGCGACCGTTGCCGCGCAGGGAGTTCAGTGTGCGAGACGACTACCACGCGCTTGCCGGAACCATGCGCATCAGCATCACGCCAACGGGCTGGGTCATGGAGGAGGACGCGCTGAAGATGGTGATGAATGCAGACGGCGGCAAGCGCGAGGAAGCGCCGTACCTGGCTCGGGAGTCCGGGCTCAGCCGCTACGAGCGCATCGTCGGCTTCGACTTCTCGGCCGGGGACGAGTACTGGGCGGACACGGGCGACTTCTGGGCCGAAGTCCGCGTCTTCTGGAACAACCTCTACGAGGAACGTCAGGGCTTCGCCCTGCACAAGTCGGTCGACGGCACGCCGCTCTACGCAGCGATGTTCGGCATGGCGAACGACCACGCCGGCAAGGCTGTAGATCCGGCGGCTACGCAGGATGCCCTGGCCACGGCCCTCGCCCCGTACATTCGCTGATCGCAGGGAGTCGAACCATGTTCATTGCCATGAACCGTTTCAAGATTACCCCCGGAAGCGAAGCCGCCTTCGAGGATGTCTGGCGGAATCGCGATTCGCATCTCGAGAACGTGGAGGGCTTCCGCGAGTTTCAGCTGGCGAAGGGCCCGGAGCACGATGGCTACACGCTCTATGCGTCGCACACGATCTGGGAATCGGAGGCGCACTTCCAGGCGTGGACGAAGTCCGAGGCGTTCCGGGCCGCTCATCGCAACGCGGGCGACAATCGGGGCATGTATCTCGGGCACCCGGAATTTGAAGGATTCACCGTCGTTCTGAATTCGGAAACCGCCTAGGCGGCGCCACCCAAGGGAGGGAGAGCTATGAAGGTAAGGAATACTCTGACGGTCATTGGTCTGACCATCGCGAATGGTGCGTGGGCGCACCCCGGCCACGGCGCAGGGGACAACCACTATCACGGTGAAGTTCTGCTCGGACTAGGCGTTGCGGCCCTGGCGCTGGCCTGGGCCCTTGGACGATTCCGCCACAACCGGGATCGGTGAGGTGCCCGGTACCTGCAAGCCGGCTCGCGCCGCGGGTCTTTCGCCGACCGGCGATTCAGCGTGGGACGCGGTGAGCGAGACTCGCTGGAAGGACCTGACGCAGGCCGCGAATGCCGCCTTCGAGAGAGGCAATCACGCCATCGCTGATCGCTACTACGTCGATGCACTCGACCTCGCAAAAGGTCGGTTTCACGCCGCGCAGGTCAGACGAGCCGGTGCCACAGTTGAGGAAGAGGACTTCGGTTGCCTGTCCATGCTGGCGGTGTCTGCCGCGAACCTTGCCGAGAATGATCGCTGTTCCGGCAACGATGAGGCCGCCAGGTGCGCCCTGCTGGGTGCTTTCGAGCAGCTTATGAGGGCCCTGGACCATCGCGGCTGGTCGGCTGGCTTCGCAGCAGCGGCGCTCAAACACGCCGGCGAACTGGTGTTTGAACTCATGCAGGTCCTGAGGTCCGCCGGCAACGACGAGGAGACGATCGCAGCGGTCGTTGGGCCGGCCCTCGCCGAGCTTCGGGCGGCATCCGCGTTCCAAGGGCGACGCGCCGCCCATTGACTTGGACCGCCATAAAATCGTATTCAAGCACACTGGAAAACAAGGGAAGTCCCCATGCTGAACGAAACCTTGAAACGCCTCGAGGGCGCGCTGCACATCGACCCGGTATCGGCGCACTGCGACATTCCCTGCAAGATCTACGACCC
>JBCCZC010000438.1:0-4732 GCA_039188505.1 Pseudomonadota bacterium
ACCCGCCATGGGAACGACGGGAGCCGCCAGCCTGTCGAATAGCTGGAAGAGGCGCTCGTAGTCGGCCGGGTCGGCGGAATCGGTCAAATCCCCTGTCGCGATGACGAGCTCGGGCGCCCACGCCTCGATGCGGTCGAGGACGGCGGCGGCTGAAGCATCGGTGTCGATGCCGTGGACGCGGTCGCCGGCCGTGCCGGCCAGGTGCAGATCCGTGACCTGCACGATGCGATGACAGATTTGTGCCATGAACGCGCTAGCTCGGCGTCTCGAGCGACTGCTGAAATGGTTCTCCAGCGCTACCGGAGGATCCGCGACCCATGGCCCACTTCATTCCCGCCCGCGATGAGCTGCTCTTCGACGCCGAGCCGCCGGAAGACCGGCTGGTCCCGTACCAGGTGGGCATGGCCTGCCTGCACTGGGAAGCCGACATCGTCTCGGCCGACGACGAAGCACGCGTGATCCGCACCATCAGAGATCCAGCAGCAGCTCGTCTCCGGGAGTCAGGTTCATGTCCGCCGCCCGCCCACCGTTGAGCTCGAGCACGTACTTGGCCGGACCGGTGCTGGGATAGCTGGGGCACCGGTCACGCCGGCAGGGCGGGACGTCGAAGTGACCGCTGACATAGCGACCGTTGCCGTCGAAGTAGAGGATGTCGAGGTTGATCCGGCAGTTCTTCATCCAGAAGGACCGGCGCTCCTCGTCCGGAAAGATGAACAGCATGCCCGCATCGGCGTCGAGCTGCTCCCGGAACATCAAGCCCATGACCCGAGCCTCGTGATCGTCGGCAAGCTCGACGGTGAACCGCTCGCCCTTGAGCTCGACGGCTGGGCCGGGGGCCGAGCAGGCGGTCGTCACGATGAGAATCGCCAGGGCGGCGAACAGCAGGCGCTGGATCGGGGTGTTGCGCATGGGTCGGATCCGACGGAAAACGGTCCGCGATCTTAGCGCGAAAGCTAGCCGCGATGCATGAAGCGGCCGCGGCGCAACCGAAATTCAGAAATCGCCGGTGGCGATGTCGTCGAGATCGACGCCGAAGCGTGAGGCGACGCGACCGAGCTGGGCCGGGTCGATCTCGCCGACGATATTCATGAACAGTGCCTCGCCGCCCTCGTCGATCGTCAGGACGGTCATGCCCGCAACGCGGTCGTCGACCATCTTCATGTACATGTGCACCATCGTGTCTTCCGAGCGAACGGAGACCGCCGGCTCCCAGGCGTCCGCCTCGAGGCGCTCCACGATGTTGCGCGTGCGCTTCTGGGCGTTGGCCACGCCGCTCTCGTCGAGCTGAAAGACGTTCAGGCGAATCCCGCGCAGGCCACCGAGGGCCTGGGCCAGCTCCGGCTCCTCCTGCCGCACGGTCTCGGTCAGGAAGCGCAGCAGCGCGGGCCCCAGAGACACTTCGACTGCCGGTTCCACACCGACCGTTCCCGTCAGGTCACCGAAGTCGACGTAGCCGGGCTGATCCGACTGTGCGCTCGCCACCGTTGCCAGCAGCAGCAGACAGGCCGCAATGGCGAACCGACGGATCAGGATGCCGTCTCCCGGCCACCGCCGACGGACTGTCGGATCGGCTCGATGAGACCGCCGCCGACGACCTGCTCGCTGATCTCGCGGGTGGCGAGATCACCGGCCTTGTCGAGGTAGGACAGGGCCAGCGCGAGTTCGCTGCGGGCCGCGGCCAGCTCGGCCTCGGTCGGGCTGGCGGCGAGGGCAACGTCAGCGTCGGTCACCGTGCCCGGGGCGTTCAGCCAGAGGGCGACGGCCACTGCACAGGCGGACGCTGCCGCCGCGAGCCCGAAGAGCGGACGCGCCACCTTGCGGCGCTGCGGCCGACCGGTCGTGATGCGCTCCACGCGCTCGGCCATGTCGACGGGGCACGCATACCGCGGCACCTCACCGAGGCCGTCGAGGACGGACACGGCGCGGTCGACGGCAGCCTCGAGGGCCGGGTCGTGGGCCATGCGGGCCTCGAACATGCGGAGTTCGTTGTCCGGCAGATCGCCGTCCACGTAGGCTTCGATGCGATTGTCGAACCACTTGTCGATTCGTTCGCTCATTGCTGTCGCACCTCCTCGAGTCGGTGCCGGAGCTTCCGGCGTGCACGGTGCAGGTAGACCTTCACCTGGGTTTCGCTCAGGCTCAGCGCCTCGCCGATATCCGCGTAGCTGAATCCCTCGACCTCGCGGAGGAGGATCAGCGACCGGAACGGCTCCTCGAGCGCCTCGATCGAGTCGCGCAGCTGGGCGCGGAGCCCGGCGGTGCTGAAGGCGTCCTCCGGGTTCTGGACCTCGACCACGTCGGTCTGCCCGTTGCCGACGGCATATGCGAGTTGGACCTGCCGGCGGCGCAGAAGATCCAGACAGGCGTTCCGCGTGACCCGGATGAGCCACGGCGTGACGCGCTCTTCCTCGAGGGTCTCGAGGTGCTCCCAGAGCTTGATAAAGACGTCCTGGACGACTTCCTCGGCCTCGCCGGAACCGCCCAGCATGTGGACGGCGGTCGAGTAGAGGCGATCCTGGTTCGCCTTGACGATCTTGCGGAATCTGCGCTTCATGACACCGGTAATACGGGCCGCGAACGCAAAGGTTACACCACCGGCGAAAATTCCTTCGCAAAAGGCCGGAAAACGGGATCGGGACCGTTCAGCGGTCCGGCGAAACTCATCCGCCATCCCGGATGGTATTCGAGCTACACTTCCGCGCCATGCAGCTCAACCCCCAGCAACAGGCCGCCGTTCGCCACGTCGACGGCCCGCTCCTCGTGCTCGCCGGCGCAGGCAGCGGCAAGACCGCCGTCATCACTCGCAAGATCGCCTACCTCGTGCAGAACCTCGCGTACCTGCCGGAGAAGATCGCGGCCATCACCTTCACCAACAAGGCGGCCCGGGAGATGAAGCAGCGGGTCGGGAAGATCCTCGGCAGCTCCGCCGACGGCCTCACCGTTTCGACATTCCACTCGCTGGGGTTGCGGCTTCTGTCCGAGGAGTGCAGCCGGCTCGGCTATCGCCGCGGCTTCTCGATCTTCGACAACTCGGACACGCACGGGCTGCTCAAGGAAATCCTCCCCGAGGCGATCAGCCGGGAAGGCATCGACCTGACCGCCTGGCAGATCTCCCGCTGGAAGGCCGCGGGCCTCGACCCCGACCAGGCGGCTTCCCGGGCCGAGGACGACAACGACGTGCGCGCCGCCGAGGCCTACGGTGCCTACCGGGACAAGCTGAAGCGCTTCAACGCCTTCGATTTCGACGACCTGATCTACTGGCCGGGCTGGCTGCTGGCCAACGACGAGGAGGCGCGGGCAAAGTGGCAGGGTCGCTTCCGCCACATCCTCGTCGACGAGTACCAGGACACCAACGCCAGCCAGTACGACTTCCTGCGGCATCTGCTGCCGCCGGGCGCCCCGCTGACGGCCGTGGGCGACGACGACCAGTCGATCTACGGCTGGCGCGGCGCCCAGCCCGAGAACCTCGCCCTGCTCGAACGCGATTTCCCGGCCCTGCAGCTCGTGAAGCTCGAGCAGAACTACCGGTCGGCGCGCACGATCCTCAAGGCGGCCAACGGCCTCATCGCCAACAACCCGCACCTGTTCGAAAAGCGGCTGTGGAGCGATCTCGGCGAAGGCGATCCGATCCGGATCGTGCCCTGCGACGACGATGACCACGAGATCGACACGGTCATCGCGGAAATCCAGTACCGGCGCTTCTCGAACAAGCTCAAGCACGAAGACTTCGCCATCCTCTACCGCAGCAACCACCAGGCGCGGAAGCTGGAGCAGTCGCTGCGGTCGCACAGGATGCCGTACCGGCTTTCGGGCGGTCCATCGTTCTTCGACCGCGCGGAGATCAAGGACCTGCTCGCCTACCTGCGCTTGCTCGCCAATCCGGCGGACGACGGCGCCTTCCTGCGGGTGGTGAACACGCCCCGTCGCGAGATCGGCCACGCCACGATCGAGCGGGTCGCGAGCTTTGCAACGGAGCACCAGATGCCGCTGCTCGCCGCAGCCCAGGACCCACGCCTGCAGAGCACCCTTCCGAGCCGGGCCGCCCAGTCGGTCAGCCGCTTCGGCGCGTGGGTAAAGCAGCTCAAGCCCGCTGCCCACGCGAAACCGGGCTCGGTGCTGCGGCGGATCGTCGAGGACACCCACTACGTCGACTGGGTTCGCCAGGGCGCCAACGACCGGTCCCAGGCCGACCGCCGAGCCCAGGGCATCGACGATCTCCTGTCCTGGTGGGAGAAGCTGACGTCGAGCACGGAAGAGTTCGACCAGCTCGTCCAGCGCATCGCGCTCCTCGGCAACGATCGCGAGGAGAACCAGGAGGATGCGATCCACCTCATGACCCTGCACTCCGCAAAGGGTCTCGAGTTTCCGCATGTCTTCATGATCGGTGTCGAGGAGGGCATCCTCCCCCACCGCTCGAGCCTCGAGGAGGACACGGTCGAGGAGGAGCGCCGGCTCATGTACGTCGGCATCACGCGGGCGCAGCGCCAGCTCTCGATCAGCTACGCGAAGAAGCGCCGCCGCTTCGGCGAGGTCGAGCGCGGTGAGCCGAGCCGCTTCCTCGGCGAGATCCCCGAGGATCTCGTGCGATGGGTCGGTGAGAACAAGGCCGTCGACAAGGAGGCCTCGCGGGAACGCGGCCGCGCGCACCTCGCCAACCTCAAGGCGATGTTCGAGTAGTTACCCCTGAGCGGATCAGGCCGGCATTGGCCTACTCCGTCGTTGCTGCCGCAGC
>JBCCZC010000439.1:0-4729 GCA_039188505.1 Pseudomonadota bacterium
CGATCATCCGATCGGCCGCGGCCTGCTGCAGCCCATGCTCGTGCCGCGGGCAGGCGCCCTCGTCGCTGCCTCGGATCGCTGGACGCCGGCCGTCGTCCTCGAGTCGACGGGGACGAGCTGGAACGAGACGGGCCCGCTTGCCGGCGCGATCGAGCCCGACGCCGAGGGTGAACGGCCGGGTCCCCTGCCGCTGATGCTGGCCCTGGAGCGCGACCGCGGGGGCGCGGTGCAGCGCGCCGTCGTCGCCGGCGACGGCGACTTCCTCGCGAACGCATTCCTCGGCAACGGCGCCAATCAGGATCTCGGTCTGCGGACCGTCTGGTGGCTGCTCGAAGGTGCGGGCCTGGTCGAGCTGCCAGCGAGGCTGGCGCCGGATCTCTGGCTGGATCTTCCGCGCCGGCGGCTGGCCCTGCTCGGGATCGCCTGGCTCCTGCTGATGCCGGCTGCGCTGGCCGCTGTCGGTTGGCGGGCACGACGGCGACTTCGCCGTGCCTGAGCTGCCGGAGGTCGAAACCACGCGGCGCGGGATCGCGCCCTACGTGGCCGGGGCACGCCTCGATGGGTTGCGTGTCTCCCAGCCCCGACTGCGCTGGCCGGTGCCCGTCGAGGCGCTGCAGGCGACTGCCGTGGGAGCGGTGGTCGAGCGCGTCGATCGCCGGGCCAAGTATCTGCTCCTCCGGCAGGGGGGTGGCACCATTCTGGTGCATCTCGGGATGTCGGGCTCCCTGTCGCTCGTGCCTGCCGACCTCGGTCCGGGCACCCACGACCACGTCGACCTGATCTTCGGAGGCCGGGCGCTGCGGCTCAACGATCCCCGGCGCTTCGGCGCCGTTCTCTGGGCCGACGGCGATGTGGGGGCGCATCCCCTGCTGGCGCGGCTTGGCGTAGAGCCCCTCGGCAGCGACTTCTCCGGCGCGTTGCTGCGAGCCGCGGCGACGGGCAGACGAGCGCCCGTGAAGCAGCTGATCATGAACGCCCACGTCGTCGTCGGCGTTGGCAACATCTACGCCAGCGAGGCCCTGTTCCGGGCCGGCATCCATCCGCGGCGGCCGGCCGGCCGCGTGTCGCTGGCGCGCTACGAGCGCCTGGCGACGGCGATCCGGGACGTGCTGGGCGAGGCCATCACGGCGGGCGGGACCACGCTCCGCGATTTCGTCGGTGGCGACGGCCGCCCGGGCTACTTCACCCGCGCGCTCCAGGTCTATGGGCGGGCGGGAGAACCCTGTGTCACGTGCGGTGAGGCGGTTCGGCGGGAGACGCTGGGGCAGCGTTCGACCTTCTTCTGCTCGAGCTGCCAGCGCTAGTCCGATCCCCGGCCCGATCCGCGACGCTGACCTGATGCACTGAAATAGTGCAGGCGCAACCCTTATTGCACTATCATGGTGCATATCGTGACCCCTGGCACCCTGAAGGAAGTGCCAAGTTACTGATTCCACAGGAAGCCATTGCTTGGCATCGGCTTTGCACCACCGCGGAACGTTTCGATGCGCATTTCCCAATAACGCCAACAGCGAGGCTTTCATGGACATCCTCAAGACTCTCAAAGACAACGACGTCAAATTCGTCGATCTCCGCTTCTGCGACACCCACGGCAAGGAGCAGCACGTCACCGTGCCGGCGTCCGTCGTCGACGAGGATCTGTTCGAAGAAGGCAAGATGTTCGACGGTTCGTCGATCCAGGGCTGGAAGGGCATCAACGAGTCCGACATGGTGCTCATGCCCGAGGCGGGTACGGCCGTCATGGATCCGTTCGCCGAAGAATCGACCATGAATATCCGCTGCGACGTCCTCGAGCCGTCGACGATGGAGGGCTACGAGCGCTGCCCGCGCTCGACCGCGAAGCGCGCCGAGGCCTACCTCACCGCGTCCGGCATCGCCGATACGGCCTACTTCGGCCCGGAGCCCGAGTTCTTCGTGTTCGATCACGTGAACTTCCATAATGAAATGCACACCTGCGGCTATGCGATCGATTCGGAAGAGGGCGCCTGGAACTCCGCGGTCGACGAGGCCAACCTCGGCCACCGTCCGCGCGTGAAGGGCGGCTACTTCCCGGTACCGCCAGTCGACTCGCTGCACGACATTCGCTCGGCGATGTGCCTCACGATGGAGGCGATGGGCGTGCCGGTCGAGGTCCATCACCACGAGGTGGCTACCGCCGGCCAGTGCGAGATCGGCACCGTGTTCAACACGCTGACGCGCAAGGCGGACGAGCTTCTGATCCTGAAGTATGTCGTCCACAACGTGGCCGCCGCCTACGGCAAGACGGCCACCTTCCTGCCCAAGCCGCTGGTCAACGACAACGGTAGCGGCATGCACGTTCATCAGTCCCTCTCCAAGGGCGGGCAGAACCTGTTCGCGGGTGAATCGTACGCCGGGCTGTCGGAGACCGCGCTTCACTACATCGGTGGCATCTTCAAGCACGCGCGCGCCATTAACGCCTTCTCGAACGCCGCCACCAACAGCTACAAGCGCCTGGTGCCGGGCTTCGAGGCGCCGGTCCTGCTGGCGTACTCGAACCGGAACCGCTCGGCGTCCTGCCGGATCCCGCACGTGGCCAGCCCGAAGGCGCGCCGCATCGAGATCCGCTTCGGCGACTCCTGCGGCAATCCGTACTACACCTTCACAGCGATGGTCATGGCCGGCCTCGATGGGATCAAGAACAAGATCGATCCGGGCTCTCCGGCCGAGAAGGATCTCTACGACCTGCCGCCGGAAGAGGAGCGCGACATCCCGACCGTCTGTCACTCGCTGGATCAGGCGCTCGAGGCGCTGGACGGCGACCGCGACTTCCTGAAGGCCGGCGGCGTGATGAGCGATGACCTCATCGACGGGTACCTCGAGCTCAAGATGGAGCAGGTGACGCGCCTGCGGATGAGCACGCACCCGGTCGAGCTGGACATGTACTACTCGCTGTAAGCCTTCCGGCCGCCATCGCGGGGTTCGGCCCCGATTGCGGCCTGGTTAACAGTCATGGATGGGAAGGGCTTTGCGAAAATAAGGGCATCATGCAAACAGCGGTGCTGGCCATGCGCAACCTGACGGTTCTCTTCCTCGTTCTTTTCCTCGCGACCGCGGGCGCGCAGACGATCTACAAGCACGTGGACGAAGACGGCAACGTGACCTTCAGCGACGAGCCCATGAGCGAAGACGCAGTCGAAGTCGATCTGCCGGCAATCTCGGTGATCTCAACGCAGCAGCAAGCGCCCGCAGAGGTCTTGGCGCCGGAAGCGCCGTCCGAGCCGGAGGTGCTGCAGCCCGTCTACCAGCGCCTGCAGATCACGCGTCCGCGTCAGGAGCAGACGCTGTTCGCCGCCGAAGGGCCTGTGAGGGTATCGGTAGCCCTCGATCGGCCTCTGCAGGACGGACATCAGTACCGTGTGTTCATCGACGGCGACCTCCGTGCCGAGGGCCGGGAGGCGACGTTTACGATCGATCCCGTGTATCGGGGCGAGCACACGTTGACCGCCCAGGTGGTCGACGAAACGGGTCGGACGCTCACGACGAGCGAGCCCGTCACCTTCTTCCGGCGGCAACCGACCGTCAGTCAGCCCAGGGTCCGTCCCCGGGGTCCCTGAATGAACGATCAGGTGGCGCATTGACGCAGCAGAATGGTCGCTCCGCCACCGATGACCTGACGGTCGGCATCCTCCGCGTCGATCCGACCCGCCGTCTCGCCTACTGCAACGCAGCTGCCCGGGCTCTGCTCGGTCCCGTTTCCGGCCGGCCTGCCTTCGTGGTGGACTTCGGCCCCGCCGGATCCCGCATCGACGAGCTGGTCGAGCGGGCCCAGCAGGATCGCAGTCCCGTCGTCGAGCGCGAGATGGAGCTCCCCAGCGGTTTGGTCGATCTCGTGCTGAGCCCCGAGCCAACGGCAGACGGGGACTGCGGCATTCTCGTCGAGATCATTTCGCTCCGCTGGCACGCCAGCGCCTGGGCCGAGCGCCAGGCGGCGAGCCTCCAGGCGGCGCTGCAGCAGATGCTGCGGGGGCTGGCCCACGAGCTTAAGAACCCCCTGGGCGGGCTGCGCGGCGCCGCGCAGCTGCTCAAGCGCCGCGTCTCCGACCCCGAGCTCGAGGACTTCTGTCGCGTGATCGTGAGGGAGGCCGATCGGCTCGCCGAGCTGGTCGATCGCTACGCGGTCGAGGCGGACATGCAGCGGGTCCCCGTCAACGTCCATGCCGCCATGGAGCGCGTCTACCAGCTCGTCAGCGGGAACGACGAGGTGACCGTGCTACGCGACTATGACCCGAGCATTCCGGAGATCGACGCCAACCTCGACGGCCTCATCCAGGCGGTCCTGAACCTCGTGAACAACGCGGTCGAGGCCGGCGCTGGCCGCATCGTGCTCAAGACCCGGATCCGCCGCCGCGGCCCGGAGATCGCCATGGACCCGGCGCCCTTCGTTGCGCTCGAGGTGCTCGATGACGGTCCCGGCGTCGACCCGGCGCTCGGCACGTCCATTCTCTACCCGATGGTCACCGGGCATGCGAGCGGGAGTGGGCTCGGTCTGACCGTGGTCCAGGCCATCGCCGCACGCCACGGCGGGCGCCTCGACTTCGATTCGCGGCCGGGCAAGACCGCGTTCACGATCTACCTGCCGCTGGAGCCCAGCCATGGGTGACGCGCTGATCTGGATCGTCGACGACGACAACTCGATTCGCTGGGTGCTGGAGCAGGCCCTCGGCGGACCCGGTCGCCAGGTGACGTCCTTTGCCAGCGCCAGCGCCGC
>JBCCZC010000440.1:0-4725 GCA_039188505.1 Pseudomonadota bacterium
CGGCGCTGCAATCTATGCCAACCGGTGCGCGGAATGTCACGGGGCAAACGGGCAGGGCATTACGGCACCTTCGCTTGGTGATCAGGCACTCCTCGCGGCTGCCTCCGATCATTTTCTTCGCTACGCGATCGTCAATGGTCGGGATGGCACGCCCATGCAAAGCTTCGCCGACGAGCTCAGCGATGCGGAGATCGACGGCGTTGTGGCGTACCTGCGCAGCCAGTCGTCCGGGTGGAGTCCATCCGCACCGACACTCATCGAACCGCCGACACCTGACCAATACGTGCTGAACCCCCAGGGCGAGGATCCAGAGTTCACGCTTCGAGCCGGCCGCTACGTTCCCGCGGCGCAGGTTGTTGCGGCTCTGGAGGCGGAGAAGCGTTTCATTCTGCTCGACACGCGACCTGCCTCGGCCTGGCAGCGCAGCCACATCCCCGGAGCTGTGCCGATGCCCTCCTATCGTGACAAGTCCCGGGCAGGCGAAAATCTCCCGAATGACGGCACCTGGATCGTCGCCTACTGCGCCTGCCCCCACGCCGCGTCGGACTTCGTCATCAACAACCTCATGGAACTCGGCTTCAAGAACCTCGCGGTCATCGATGAGGGAATCCTGCGGTGGACGGCAATGGGGCTTCCAGTGACGGCCGGTGCGCAGCTGCCACGAGAATAGCGTGAATCAATTCACGTTGGCCCGTATGCCTTCGCCCCCTGTGCATGACGACACTCGCGCCATGGAACGTCTTGATGCGCCGGCCGCGTATCAAGGGATTCGCCTAATGCGACATCTCCGGCGAGTGACGCTCACCGAGCGGCACTGTTTGTTGCTCCCGGAGGAGATGCGTTTACGGCGGGAAGCGATGGCGAAGCTGTGAAACGGGTTCTACTGTTCGCCGGCGTCGTAATCGTCTTTCTTCTCCTGAGAGCACCTGCCGAGGTGCGATACGGCCCGGGTGCAATCGCGCCGAGACAGCCGGTGCAGTCGGATTCGACAATGGCGCCGTTCGAATTCCTGGAGTTCACGATAACGCCCGTCGCAAGCTTCGAGATCGAGGCACGTGTGCTCGGCCGGAAGAACTATCGCCTGGGATCTGCCGCCGACCTGTCACCGATTGACCTCGCTCTGGGCTCGGGGCCGATGTCGGACGAGGTTGTGCTGGACCGAATCGACATCTCTCAATCCGGGCGCTTTTACCGCTGGCGAACGGATGTGCTGCCGATACCGCGACGCGAGATCGAGCACAACAGCGCCAACATGCACCTGATCCCCGCGAGCGCATCCGTGGAGGATCAGCTCCGGCAGATCCGGAAGGGCCACATCGTGCAACTCAAAGGTCACCTCGTGAATGTGGACCGAGACGATGGCTGGTACTGGCGCACCTCGAAGACCCGTACAGACACGGGCGGCGGTGCCTGCGAGCTAGTGTTCGTGGAGCGTGTGACCGTCTACTGATGCTCCCTTGGCCAATGGTCCGGTTTCCAAGCGGCCGTTGATCGTCAGCCTTGGCATCTTTCCGTGACCGTAATCAGCGGGCCTTCGCGGCTCCCACTAGAGGCGGCAGAATCGTAGACTTGCCGGATGCGCAATACTCTCGCCGTACTGGTTGCAGCCGCCACGCTCGTCGTCGGCGGGTGTACGTCGCTTCCCGCTCGACCGGAACTGCCCATGGATACCGTTGAAGCCGCCGCTGTGGACACCCGCCTGGACCAGCTGGTGGGCGCCGCGGAGCGGGAACGCCCGGGACAGTCTGCATTCAAACTCGTGAGCGAGGGACCGGAGGCATTCGCGCTCCGCGTCAGGGCCGCACAGCTTGCGGAGCGTAGCCTCGACGTTCAGACCTATATCTGGCATGCGGATCTGACGGGCCGCTATCTTGCCGGCATGGTGCTCGCAGCGGCTGACCGCGGCGTGCGAGTCCGTGTGCTGGTCGACGACCTGGACGCACGCGCCAAGAACGACGGGTTCGCCGCGCTCCACGCGCATCCCGGCATCGACGTGCGTGTGTTCAATCCCTTCGTGTCCCGGAAGGGGTTCGTTTTCCAGGCGGGTGAGTTCCTCACGGGTTTCGGGCGCCTCAACCATCGGATGCACAACAAGAGCTGGATCGCCGACAACCGCTTTGCCATCGCCGGTGGCCGGAATCTGGGCGACGAATATTTCGGCGCCAGCGAGGATGTGAACTTCGCCGACCTGGATTTCGCCATGATCGGTCCGGTGGTGCGGGAGGCATCGGCGAGCTTCGATCGCTACTGGAATTCCGCAGCGACCTATCCGATGGACGTGCTCGACGCGCCTGCGGTGAATACAGCGGATCTCGATCGCCTGCGATCGGGGCTGGCGGCCGAACGTGAGCGGACGGAAAGCAGTCACTACGCGACGGAACTTCGGAACGACGACGCCCTGAAACGACTACTGTCGAGAAACCTGCCCATGGAGTGGTCGGATGAATACCGGTTCGTGGCCGATGATCCGCTGAAGGCGCTGAAGAAAGGGGAGGGCGCGAACTCGAACGTCGTCGCGGCGCTCTCGCCGGTTCTTGTGGACAGTTCGCGGTCGATCACCCTGATCTCGCCCTACTTCGTTCCGGGCAGGCGGGGAGCTCAAGGGCTCGTCGACGCGGTGGCAGCGGGCAAGGCGGTCAGGATCCTTACGAATTCGCTTGCCGCCAACGACGTGGCGGCCGTTCACGGCGGCTATTCGCGCTACCGCAAAACGCTGGCTCGCGGCGGCGTCCAACTGTGGGAGCTCAAGCCGATCACCGGCGAGCAGGCGAAGTCGAGCTTTCGCGGCTCCAAGGGAGCGAGTCTCCACAGCAAGGCCCTCACGGTCGATGGTCACATCGCGTTCGTCGGTAGCTACAACCTCGATCCGCGGTCGACGACGTTGAACACGGAACAGGGTGTCCTCGTCTCGAGCGAAGCCCTTGCCGCCCAGCTCGAAGCGTTGTTCGAACGGCAGACGGCTCCAGCAGGAGCGTGGCGGGTCACTGCGGACGGTCGTGGGTTGAGCTGGAGCGATGACGAGAGCCGCTTTAGGCGCGACCCGATCGCCGGGATCGGCCGCCGGTTCCAGGCCTGGTTTGCGCGCTTCTTCCGGCTCGACGCTCAGCTCTAGTAGAAGAGCCGAATCATCGGCCGGTCGAAATCGTCGTTGCTCAGCTGGAACGCGTAGGCGACGGTTGGCTCGACCTGCCCAATCTCCTCGCCGGTTTCGATGCCTTCGGCCGCAACGCATCGGCGTCTCCCCAGTTCTCGTTCCCGGGAAACGAGCAAGCCGCTGCAAGCATTCTAGTGGCGCAAGCATCGACTCTCCCTTCCGACCCTGGACTGCTATGCTCCGGCGGCGAACTGGTTGAGTGTTGTCCTGGAGACTGCATCAATGCGACAAGCCCGAACGATCATCATCACCGCCATCATCGTGATGGCAGCCGGTTGCGCGACGCAGGCGAGGCAGGCGAGGCAGGCGCCGCCTGCCGCGGCGACGCTAACCGGAGAACAGGCGACCGTTCGCGAACTCCAGCAGAAGGCACTCGCTGGCGATGCGACGGGTTTGCTCTTCTGGAGCCAGTCCGAAAGGCGCGTTGCCTTCAAGCGAATGGCCGATCTGGGAAGCTCGCGTTCAATCAGGGCTGCCGGTAGCCCCTATCCCCTGGTCGACAGACCGAAGGACCTCTCGAGCGTCCGCTACCAGATCGATGGACGGACCTACACGCTAGCCGACTTCTTCGCCATGCCCGCCCAGATCGGATTCATCGTCGTTCAGGACGGGAACGTCCTGCTCGAGCGCTATGCGCAGGGCAACGATCGCGACAGCGTCTGGATTTCGTTCTCGGTAACCAAGTCAGTGACGTCGCTGCTGATCGGGGCGGCGATCAACGACGGATTCATCGAGAGCGTGGATGAGCCGGTTTCCTACTACCTGCCGCGCCTGCGCGGTACAGGATACGAGAACGTGAGTATCCGGGAGGTGCTGCAGATGGCGTCGGGTGTGGCCTGGAACGAGGACTACGGGGATCCGGAGTCCGACGTGGCCCGGGCGGGCGGTGCCACCGGGCTGCCGCTCGTGTCCTATCTCGGGACCCTGGAGCGCGCGCACCCGCCCGGTGCGGTCTTCAACTACAACACCGGGGAGACCAACCTCGCCGGCGAGATCCTGCGCGCCGCAATCGGAAATAACGCGGCGACGTACCTGACGCATAAGATCTGGCAGCCCTTCGGCATGGAATCCGACGCCAGCTGGGTGATCGGCGGGCCCGGGGGCGGAGAGACGGGCGGTTGCTGTATCAGCGCAACGCTGCGCGATTACGCCCGTCTCGGGCTGTTTGCGATGAACGAGGGACTGCTGCCCGACGGCACCCGGGTCCTGCCGGAGGGATGGATGACGGCCTCGACGTCGCCCTCATCGGGCTACGAAGGCTACGGCTACCTTTGGTGGTTGGCCGGCGCCCGCGGCTATTCGGCGCGCGGAATCTTCGGTCAACGCATCCAGATCGATCCGGGAGCCCGGACCGTGATCGCCGCACATGGCAACGCCAAGGCCGCGGTCGGAACCGACTACCACCGACATCTGGACGGCGCCGTACGCGCCGTTCAGGAGTACCTCCGCGCAATTCACTGAAGCGCTGATACGCTCCGCCCGAGCCTAGCCCGGGCTGGCGGTCCCCTGCTCGCTGATGCGCGTTCTGGACGAATCGCCAGCGAGCATGAGGCTGGCGATCGTGATCACCC
>JBCCZC010000441.1:0-4715 GCA_039188505.1 Pseudomonadota bacterium
CGCGCTTCCAAGCGTCGTGAAGTCGAGATCGTAGTCGATCGTCACCTCATCGCCGCTGATCGTCACCGTGAACGTGCCGTTCGGCGTGAAGTCCGGCAGATAGATGTCGTCGCGCTGGGTCGTCGGGTCACCGTCGAACACGCCGGCGCCAGCGGCCAGGCTCTCAGCGGTGAGCGGGCCTTCCGTGCGGAAGGTGACCGTCTCGATGCGGTTGAGCAGCGGCGAGATCAGGAAGATGCCGCCATCGCCCGTGCCGTCCGGCGTCACCGTGTAGGTGCCGTCACCCACGAAGTTGTTCAGCACGATCTGGCCGTTGAAGCGCAGCCAGTCCGCCGACGCGCCCGGTCCGAAGACACCGTTGACCAGATCGTTGAATTCCGTGCCCGCGAGGAACGGGTTGAGCTCATCGACCCCCGTGTAACCATCCTCCGAAAGGTTCGTCGTGAAGTTGATCACCGCGATGTCCCGCGGCACCACCGACAGCGTCGTCGCCAGGTCGTCACCACCGTTCAGATCGAAGAACGTCACCGTCCCCGACTCGCCCGCAAACGGATCCGGCAGCGGATCGCCGCCCCGGCCGTTCGTCGTGATGTTGCCTGCCGCCAGCTCGGTGCGAATGATGCCGCGCGTCAGGGCACCCTGGCCCGCACCGAAGAAATCCAGGTCCGAAATCGTGTTCGACAGGTTTCCCGCCAGGAACGAATCGAAGTTGAAGTAGATGCCGAAGGGAATGTCATCATCGTCCATGCCGATGGTCGCGGTGGTCGTCACCGCCGTCCCCGTGCCGTCGATCGTCAGCGTATCGAAGCGGGCGTTCGCCGCGTCCAGACGATCCGACAGCGCCGTCGGCGTCACGCCGTCGCGCAGGAAGATCGCGTTGGCAGCGCCCAGCGTCGCAAAATCCAGATCGTAGTCGATCGTCACGTCGTCACCGGCAATCGTGACGGTCACGTTCCCGTTGGGCGTGAAGTCCGGCAGATAGATGTCATCGCGCTGCGCCGTGGGATCGCCATCGAACACCCCAGCGCCCGCCGCCAGGCTCGCCTCCGTCAGCGGTCCTTCCGTTCTCCAGGTCGACATCTCGAGCCGGTTCAGCAACGGCGAATGCAGCCAGATCCCGCCATCGCCCGAACCGTCGGGAGAGATCGTGTAGACCCCATCGCCGGTGAAATCCTCGATGACGATCTGCCCGTTGATCCGAACCCAGTCCGCGCTGGCTCCCGGCCCGAAGACGCCGTTCAGCAGATCGTTGACTTCCGTGCCATCGAGAAACGGATTCAACTCGTCCACGCCCGTGTAGGCGTCGGGCGCCAGGCTCGTCGTGAAGTTGATCACGGCGCTGTCCGCATGGACTTGCGACGCGCAGAGCAGGGCGCATAGCGTCGCGCCGGACAGATAGCGATTGGCCATAGATTTTTTCCCGGTGAAGAGTGAGCAGCTTGGATGGTCTGCGCCGTCTCTTGGCAGACGGTGATCCCGATTGCCGTTTCGGAGTCCGGAGTAGAACAACAAAGTCATCGTAACGATCAAAGGTAACTCTTTGAGTAAACAACATCAATAGTGAGACACATTCGCATTCAACGGCCGCTGCGGGAGCCGCTGCAGCACGACCGAGAGGGCCACTCGACGACGTTCGCGCCGGCTGCGCTGCGATCCCGAACCGTCAGCTGATCATGTGGTATCTGCGCCACCCTCGTCCTCGCCACAGCGCCAGCATGGCCACGGCCTTCAGCAGCTCTTCGGCGATGTAGGCGTACCACAGCCCGACGACGCCCAGACCGAGGACCTTCACCGCCACGTAGCCAAACGGCAGGGCCACCAGCAGGGTCAGAGCAAGATTCCAGAGCACGGGGCGATTCACGTCACCGACCGCCTTGAGCGCCGAGAACAACACCAGGTTGATCGCCGCCAGCGGCGCGGACACGGCGCTCAGCATCAGGAGGGTCTGGGTGCCGCTGAGCACCTCCGGATCCTCGGTGAACATCCCGACCAGCAGATCGCCCTGCCAGATGAGCAGCATCGCGAAGACGAGGTTCACGGCCCCGGTGCAAAGCGCGTAGCGCAGCCCCCTTGAGAACGCATCGTCGAGCCGGCGCGCGCCGCGGTCATAGCCCACCAGCACCTCGGTACCCTGCGACATCACGAACGTGATGATCGACAGCAGCGAGACGATGGTGAGCGTGTAGGAGCGCGTCACGACCGCGCTCGTGCCAAGCACCGTGATCAGCGACACCATCCCGAGCTGGTACAGGTTGTAGACCATGTTCTGCGCGACGCTCGGGTAGGAGATCACCACCAGCTGTTTCACCCGCGCAACGAAGTCAGCGGGGAACCGGAGCAGGTTGATGCCCATGCGGAAGTGCAGGAACAGCACCAGCACCGTGATCATGCCGATCCGGACGATGAACGTGGACAGGGCAGCGCCGTACACACCCAGCTCCGGAAAACCGAAGTTGCCGAAGATCAGCGCGTACTCGAGGAACAGGTAGAGCGCGTTGACCAGAATGCCGAAAAGGAAGATCGCGAGCGTATGACCGAAGCCACGCATGGCTGCTGAAGCGGTCAGTATCGCGCCGTTGAAGAACATGGCGCCGGCGATCACGTAGACATAGATGACAACGTCCCCGCGAATGTCCTCGGGCGTATTGATCCACGTTGCAAAGTACGGCGCGCCCGCAAGAAGCACGACCGACAGCACGAGGCACAACAGAAAGCTCGCGTGTACGCCGATGATCACCACAGCTCGGGCGTCGCTGACCTGGCCCCTGCCCAGATGCTGGGCCAGGAGAATCAGCGTTCCGACCGACAGCAGGGCGGACAGGTCGTAGGCCACGGCCAGAATCTGGTTGGCGATGCTGACGGCCGCTGCCAGCTCATCGGAGTAACTGGCGAGCAGAATTTGATCGACGAACGTCACACCGATCGACATGAAGCTGACCAGGAACAACGGCCAGGTCAGCTGGAAGAGGTTCTTGCGCTCGAAGCTCTCGGTGGCCACGGCGGGGCCTCGCTGCTGTGGGCTCGCTCGATCAGGCGCGTCTGGCTTCACTCGCTGAAATTCTCCGTTCTGATCCTGTCGGACCCCACGTCGCGGGACTGCAGGTGACCACTGACCGCCGAGACGAAACCCTCGGTGCCACAAATGTAGAACTGGTCGGCCGATGGCAGCGCCCTGTCGATCTGCTCGAAAAGATCATGCCGTTTGACGAATTTCACCTTGCCTTCGGCTTCCGCGCTGCGCCAGAAGCCGGGATAGCAGTAGCCCTTGCCCGCGTAAACGAGCTGCCAGGGCTGGGCCGGATTGCTGGCGATCAGGCTGCGAATCGCCGTGATACCGATCCCGCCGGCGATGAACAGGAGCCGGTCCGTTTTTCCCACGCCCTCCAGCGTGAAGGCGCCTCGAATCGTGTAGAAGCCCACTTCGTCTCCGGCGCGCGCGCCGCGGAATTTCCGCTTGTAGAGCGAGTCGGATTGAAGATCCATCGTGAACCGCAGCTCCGCCTCGGCGGGCGCGCTCGCGAAGGACATGTGCTGCACGTCCTTCTCGTTGATGTGCCCCCGCGGTGCAACCAGATGCGTGTACTGACCGGCCGCATACGCGAGCTCGGGCGGTTTCTCGATCCGGTAGCTGTAGACGTCATCGTATTCCCTGTCGATTGCAACGATGCGGCTACGGTGGAACTCGACGCCGGGGTAGCCCCGCAGGCGGAAGATGAAGAAATGGATCGGTCGAAGAATGTCTTTCAGCCACTCTGGCATCGTTGCTGGCTCCAGCCTTGGCAGATCAGTCGGGGGTGCGCAGGTCGGAGCCCGCATTGAAACCGGCAACGAGCTGGGGCGTCGCGAAAATCACCAGGCCCGCGCAGCTCGCCAGCACGGCGGTCGCCGACCCGAAGGCCGACCAGAGAAAACCGATCAGCAGGGCGCCCAGGGCGGAGCTGATCGCGTAGAAGAGATAGAACACGCCGAAAGCCGTGCCCTTGTCCGCGGCTCGCTTGCTGATGTCGCTGCGAATCGACGTCAGCATGACCAGTTCGCTCACCGCGAAGAGCCCGAAGGCAGCGGCAAGCGCGACCATGCCGGGCAGCAGCAGCGAGATCATGGCCGCCAGGCCCAGGACATAGCCCAGAGCCAGCATGCGCGCCGCGGGCACGCGGTCCAGCAGCTTGCCGACCGGCACGCCGACCAGCAGCGGCACGACGCGGGCACCGATGAGTAGCGCGAGCGAGATCGTCAGCGGGATCCCGAGCTCGTTGGCCTTGAGGAGGAAGAAGGCTTCACCGAACAGAAAGACCGACACGCCGCAGAACAGGCCGACGGTCATCCGCAGCTCCGGCTCGAGCCGAAGCCTGAACCATTGTTGCTTGCGCTCGCCGCCACGTCGGTCTTCGACAAATACGATGAGCACCAGCATCGCGAGGATGCCGGGCACCAGGCTGGCCGCGAAAACAGCGCGAAAGGTGTCCTCCGTCGCACCGAGCCATGCGAGGGCGCCGAGCAACACGACGAGCCCGGAGAACTCGCCGGCCACATCCAGAGACTTGACCAGGCCGAAGGAGGCACCTTCGGAGCCCTGCCGGGCCGACAGGCCGATCAGCTTGTCCTTGGGCGCCGCGCGCAGGGCCTTTCCGAACCGCTCGGTCGAACGCAGCGCGGCGACGTCCTGCCAGCCACCCGAGAGTGCGAAAACCGGCTTGCTCACCGCGGACAGGCCG
>JBCCZC010000442.1:0-4703 GCA_039188505.1 Pseudomonadota bacterium
CACCTCGCCCTGATCGGCAAGCAGCTCTAGCGCCATCGCAGGACTGTGCGCACTGAGCACATCGAAGCCCGCTCGCATGAGCACTCGCGAGACGAGGCTCTCGAGCAGTTTCTCGTCCTCGACCACCAGCACGCGGCCGCTGCAGGGGACCCGGGTGACGGCGCGGGCAGGTTCGACCTCGATTCCGGCGACCTCAGAGGACACGCACGGTAGGTACGCCGAAAAGGTTGTACCCCTGCCTTGCTCGGTCTCGAAGTCGATGAAACCCTCGTTCTGCTTGACGATGCCGTAAACGGTCGCGAGTCCTAGCCCCGTTCCCTCGGAACTGTCCTTGGTCGAGTAGAAAGGCTCGAAGGCCATCCGTGCGGTCTCCTCGGACATGCCGCACCCGTCGTCCCGGATCTGGAGCACCACATAATCGGTACTTGGCGGCGCGTTCCAGGCCTCGATCATCCGGCGGTCCGGCCGGGCCGTTTCGATGGAGATCCGGATCTCACCGCTGTCGCGGATGGCATCGCGGGCGTTGAGCACGAGGTTGCTGAGTATCTGGTCGAGTTGGCTCGGGTCGATGCAAACCGCGTGGGCGTCGATCGCCGCCTCGAGGGACACCTCGATGTGCTCGCCGATGAGGCGGGCCAACATCGCCAGCGACCGCTGTACGTGGTCCGCGAGGTTGATCACCTCCGGTCGAACCGGCTGCTGACGGGCGAATCCCAGGAGCTGTCGGGTCATGCCTGCCGCCCGTTCTCCCACCGAACGGATCTCGTCGAGCATGGGTCGTAGATCAGCCGGTGAAATCTCGTCGAGGTCCTCGAGGGCGACGTGGGCGTTGGTCAGGATGACCTGCAGCATGTTGTTGAAGTCGTGAGCCACCCCCCCGGCCAGCCGCCCGATGGATTCGATCTTCTGGCTCTCCGCGACTCGCCGCTCCCGCTCGGCTTCCCGCGATTCGTCGCGAACGATCGCGACGTAGTTCGTGACCGATCCTTCCTCGCGCACGGGCGATACGGTCACCCGGCAAGGTATCCGGCGCCCTGCAGAACTCAGGATCGACAGGCGCCCCGCCCAGGTTCGCCCGGCTCCGACCGTGCGGATGACTTCCTTGAGCGTCTGCGTCTCCGCATCCACGTCGACCATGAAATCAGGCACGCGCCCGACAAGATCTTCGAGGTCGAACTCCAGAATTCGAGCCAGCGCGGGGTTGCCATAAAGAATGCGCGCCCGCTCGTCCGTGATAAGAATCATCTCGCCGGACTGCTCGATGGCGGCCAGGAGCTGGCGTCGCTGTTTTTCGACCGTCCGCTCCTCGGTGATGTCCTCGGCGAACGCGCCGACCAGGTGCGATTCCGGCGTCGACCCGGGAATGCGGAACTTGGTGTCCTTGACCCAGATCTGCCGCTCCGGGGTCCCGATATTGGTTTCCCTGACGACCGTCTCGCCGGTCTCGAGGACGTGACGGTCGACGCTGGCGAGATTCTCGGCGACCTCCTGGGGAAACAGCTCGTGGGCGCTCACGCCGATGAACTCGTCGAGGCTGATGCCGGCGAGCCTTGCGGCCTGCTTGTTCGCGAACAGGTGGACGAGCTCACGGTCCTTGATGAAGACGCCCGATGGCGCGTGCTCCATGAAGGCACGGAAGCGCCGTTCTGCGACGCGGACGTCAGCCTCCACCCGTTTGAGGTCAGTCACGTCTTGCATGATGCCGATGTGGGAGATCGCGCGGCCCACATCGTCCTTGGCGATAACACCTCGCACGCGGACGTGGCGCAGATCACGGTCGTCGTATCGAAAGATCCGGTATTCGGCCTCGTAATGACCATCCTCGGCACCCTGCCGGATGTGATCGCGGAACAGAGCCCGATCGTCGGGGTGGACGATATCGAAGTAGCGGTCGAAGCTGGGTGGTGCGAGTTCCCGCGGGTAGCCCGTGAGCCGGAGCAGTTCGGGACTCCATCGGATCCGATCATCCTTGGCGAGCCAGAGCCAGCTACCGACCCCGGAAAGCTGTAAGGCCAGTTCGCGCCAGTGGCGATGGAGATCCCGGTCTTCCATGGGGACCGGCCGTCAGACGACGCCCTGGCTCATCTCTCTATCGATGGCCTCGAGCAGTTCGCGGGGCAGGAAGGGCTTGGCGAGGAACGTCGCGTCGGGGCAGGTCTCCGGCAGGCGCCGCGTGCCGTCTCCGGAGCAGACGACGATGCCCACGTCGTGGTTCTGCCGCCGGAGAGTCTCGAGAAAGGCCACACCGCTCCGTCCGGGCATGTTGAGGTCGCAGATGACCACCTCGGGTTGCCCTTCAGACTCCAGCGCGCGCCGTGCGGCGTCACCCGATTCGAAGCTGCGTGCACCGAAGCCGGCGCGTTCGAGGAGCAGACTCAGCGTACGCCGGACGGGGGCCTCGTCGTCGATGACCCAGACGTTGGGTCGTAAGGATTCGGTCGCTTCGTGCGTCATACCCTGCTTCATCATCGCCGGACGACTCCATGCCCGGCACCGCGACTCGCCAACGCTGATGCGCGACGAGCCCTCCCTTGGGACGGATTTGATAACCTGTCGCCGGTGACCAGCCTGTGAAGCCGATGCAAACAACAGCCATTCCCGAACAATCGCGACATCTCGCCGCGGTCCTGGCCTCGTCGCCGGCCTCGACGCCCGCCGGAATCGAGCTCACGACGATCGGTGGATTCGTGATCGCTCACAGCGGCCTGTCCGCCTCGGACCGCTCCGCCTTTGCCGCTCTGGACAAGGTGGACCCCAGCTGGCTGGCCGCGGCGTTGTCTCGCCACGACGAGGTCGTCCGCGAGCTTCACGCCGAGCGCGCCGTCTTTCCGATGCAGTTCGGCACCGTCGTCCCGGCCATCGCTCTGATCACTCCCCTGCTCTCGGCCCACGGCGATGAGCTGGCACGGTACTTCGACCAAGTGGCAGACTGTGACGAATTCGCTGTCCGGTTCCTCGTCGCAAAGCAGCGCGCCGCGCTCGACACGGGCGGGGGCTCCGGAGCCGACTACCTGCGACGGAGAGCGGCCGCCCCGCGTGACGAGGAGCGGCAGGCCGAGGGCCGTCAAGCGCAGATGGCCTCGGTCGTCGAGACCCTCAAAGCACTCGCCCGTGATCATCAGGCCCTGACCGGTCGCGACGAGCTCCCCGTCGCCGGCGGTCGCGAGACCCTCGGAAAGCACGCGTTTCTCGTACCGCGTGCGGCGGCGAGCGATTTCCAGGCGCGGGTCGAGGCGTCGCAGACCGACTTCGACGGCGTCGAGGTCGCGTGCACCGGTCCCTGGGCTCCCTACAGCTTTCGCCCTCGCCTCGCGCTCTGACCGTTTCAATGGTCGCTCCCCATCCGTTCGCGGAGTAGCGCAAGCGCGGACGCGAAGTGGTCGCGGCTTGGCACCGGTCGATCCGACGAGTCCTCGAGCGCCAACAACGTGGCACGCATGACCAGGGCTTCAAGGTCGGCGCCCGCCATACCCTCTGTCTGTCCGGCCAGCGCCTCGAGCAGTTCGGCGTCGACGTCCCAGGCACCACCGAGGACACCGAGAATCGACCGTCGGTCCGCGAGCGTCGGCAAGCCGAGCTCGATGTGGTCGTCGAGCCGTCCCGGCCGCAACAGGGCTCGGTCGATCCGGTCGAGGCGATTGGTCGCCGCCACGACGGTCACCCCGCTGAGCGGACGCACGCCCGCCAGCTCGGTCAGCAGCTGGGCGACGACCCGGTCGAGCGCCTCGTTCCCTGCGCCACCGCGCGGCATCGCGACGGAATCGATCTCGTCGAAGAAGAGGACGCAGGGGGCCGCCTGGCGCGCCTTGTCGAAGATCTCGCGAATCGCGCGCTCGGAGTCTCCCACGAAGCGCGACAGTAGTTCCGGCCCCGACACGGCGACGAGGTTGACCTCCGCCTCGCAGGCGAGCGCGCGGGCGAAGAGCGTCTTCCCCGTACCCGGGGGGCCGTGGAGTACCACGCCGGATGGGGGCTTGAGCCCGAGCTCGCGGAGGCGTTCGGCCTCACGTAGCGGCAGCAGCACGGCCGACCGCAGGCGCTGCTTGACAGCGTCATAGCCGCCGATCTGGTCGAAGCGCACCTCGGGCGCCTCGACCGCAACCTCGCGCATGGACGAGGGGGTGACCGCACCGAGGGCCTCCAGGAAAGCGGTCCGATCGACCTGCAGACTGCTCACGTCCGGACGGGCTTCGCCCGCGGACTCCACCCAGAAGCGCCGCGCCACATGCATGGCCGCTTCCTGGACGACGGCCCGCAGGTCCGCGCCGGTGAATCCGTGCGCCGCTCGGGCCAGATCGCCGAGTTCCACGTCGTCGGCGAGCGGCATGCGGCGCGTATGAACCGCAAGGATCTCCTCGCGGGCCTCGCGGTTCGGCATCCCGATCGCAAGCCGCATCAATTCGGAGAGCGTTTCCTGGAAGTCCGGGGAAAAGCGCGTCACGCCCAGTTTCTCCCTGTCTCTCCCTGCTGATTACTCTTCAGCAGCCGCTTCTTCGGCCGGTGCGTCTTCTTCAGCAGGCGCATTTGCGGCTTCTTCAGCCGCTTTGGCCTTCTCAGCTTTCTCTTCTGCGCGATCCTTGGCTTTCTGGCCCGGCTCGGCTTTTTGCGGGTTGCTACGCTCTTTTTTCTCAACAACACCAGCGGCTTCGAGGAAACGGGACACACGATCTGTCGGCTGCGCGCCCTGATCCATCCAGTACTGG
>JBCCZC010000443.1:0-4672 GCA_039188505.1 Pseudomonadota bacterium
CCCGGGCCCTCTTCTTCAGCGGCCGGGGGGGCGGCGACGCGACCGCGACGACACTGCCCACGCCGGAGCCGCTTGCCGCCAGCGCGTGACCGGCGACCCATCGCCAGACCCGGTGGGTGTAATACAATCCGGGCATGACGCGAAGGGGGCAGCGGGCAGGGCATGCGACCGTGCGCACCGGGATCCGGGCGTTCGGCGTGCTGCTGCTGTTGCTCGCGGAATTCGTCGGCGCCGACTCTCTGGTGCTGCGAGAAGATCAGGATTTCTACGAGCTCCAGCCCCATGTGAGGTACGCCCACGACATCGACGGTGTAGCGCGGGTCGATGACCTGAGCGCGCTAGCGTTCTCGCCGGTCGACGACCCCTCGATGACCTTCGGCTTCCGCGCCGGGATCCACTGGTTCCGATCGATCGTCAGCAACGGCAATCACCCGGATTCGAACTGGGTACTGCAGATCGACTACGCGCTGCTGGATCGCGTCGATCTCTTCGTCCTGGATCGCGCGGGGCGGCTACTGGATCACGTGGAGGGCGGGGATCTGCGCCCCTTTGCGAACCGGGCCTATGCCCAGCGCCGCATCAACTTCGAGCTGCCCATCGAGCGGGGTACGAGCCTCGAGCTGATCCTCCGCGTGGACTCGCAGAGTTCGGTCCAGGTGCCACTCCGCCTGATGACACGCAAGGAGCTGGTGAACCAGGCCTACCTCGGGCAGTTCGGTCTGGGCCTGCTCTATGGCGTGCTCCTCGCGTTGCTCTGCTACAACTTCATCCTCTACACGTCCACGCGGGACGCAACGTTCCTCTACTACGTCTGCTACGTCGGCAGCTTCGGGCTGGTCCAGCTGACCCTCAACGGCCTGGCCTTCCAGTACCTGTGGCCGAGCCGTCCGGAATGGAGCAACACCGCCCTGCTGCTGGGTCTTTCCGTCGGTCTCGTGGCGATCATCCAGTTCTGCCGAACGTTCCTCGATCTGCGCCGCAATCTCCCGGTGCTCGATCAGATCTTCCGGGGGTTCATGGTCTGGGCTGCGCTGCTCGCGGTCGCCGCCTTCTTCGTGAGCTATCGCGTCGTCGTAATCACCCAGACCGCGACAGTCTTTCCGGTGGTTGTGCTGATCTTCATCGCGGCGCTCGGTACGCACCTGCGCGGCTTCCCGCCGGCGCGGTACTTCCTGCTGGCCTGGTTCGTCCTCCTGCTGGGAATCGCAAGCTACGCCGCGGTTTCCTTCGGCCTTCTACCGAAGATCTTCATCACCGAGTATGGGATCCAGGTCGGCAGCGCCATGGAGCTGGTGCTGCTGTCCTTCGCGCTGGCCTATCGGATGAATCTGCTCAAGGAAGAGAACACGCGCATTGCCCGGCAGGCGCGCGAGAATCTCGAGGCCCGCGTGACCGAGCGAACGCTCGAGCTGAATGAGGCGCTCGGCGATCTCGCCCGGGCCAACGAGCAGCTCCAGGAAGCCAGCCACCGCGATGGGCTGACGGGCGTCTTCAATCGCCGCTTCTTTGATGCGGCGCTGGTCGAGCACGTGGAGGCCCGGGACATGCTCGGCGACACGCTCGTGCTGGTGATGTTCGACCTGGATCATTTCAAGGCCATCAACGACCAGCGCGGTCATCTCGCTGGTGACGACGCTCTGCGGACGGTTGCCGCGACGGTGCGCCTTCAGCTCGACGAGCAGAGCCTGCTGACCCGCTTCGGCGGCGAGGAGTTTCTGATCGTCCGTCGCGGACTCGGCGCGCTCGAGGCGGTCGCCTTCGCCGAGACCCTGCGAACGGCGATCGGCGCGGCCGACATCGTCAGCGGCGACCAGATCTTTCGGCTGACCGCCAGCTTCGGTGTCCGGGTCGTCGAACCCGACGAGGAGGTCCTCGACAGCGTATCGGTCGTTCGCGACGTGGATGCCGCGCTTTACGCCGCCAAAGCTGCGGGGCGCAATCGGACCGCGATCTGGCACGCGGACGGGCCGCGCATCGTTTAGCTCGCGGTCCACGCTGGCGCCTCCCCGCCGGCAAGATCTCCGGGCCGGATGCGCCGTGACGGGTCGCGCCGACCGTCGGTTCCGTGCATTCCGTAGCTCCTGTGCCTGCCGCGATCCGGTATCATTGGCGTTTGATTGATTGACGGATCTGCAATGCTCTACCGAATCGAAGGAGTCGACGTGGTTGACAGCCTCGAACGTCGGCTCGAAGCGCGCCCGGCCCATGTCGCTCGGCTGCAGGCGCTCCAGGACGAGGGTCGCCTTGTCCTCGCCGGGCCTTTTCCGGCCATCGACGCCGCCGACCCCGGCCCCGCGGGCTTCACGGGCAGCCTCATCGTCGCCGAGTTCGAGTCCCAGGCGGCAGCGGAGGCCTGGGCGGCCGGGGATCCCTATTGCGAAGCCGGCGTGTACGACCACGTCGAGGTCAAACCATTCCGTCAGGTGCTGCCCGCATGAGCGAGGCTCGTATGGCCATGATCCGCGAGCGGATCGAAGCGGCACTGGTTCCAGAGAACCTGGAAATCCGTGACGACAGCCATCTGCATGCGGGGCACGCCGGCGCGCGGGACGGTCGCGGACACTTCGCCGTGTCGGTCGTGGCAGCCGCCTTCGAGGGCAAGGCACCGCTGGCTCGCCATCGGCTCGTTTACGGGGCCCTCGGTGATCTCATGACGACGGATATCCATGCGTTGATCATCGATGCCCGCACGCCGGCGGAGGCAAGCTCATGAAGGGCTGGCTCCGAGGGCTAGTCACCGTGGGCAGCGCGCTTGTGCTGGCGGCCTGCGGCGGTGAAGCGCCGGAAGCAGCAGGCCCGGCGCCGCTCATCGACGTCAGCGCGTTCGACGGCCAGACCGTCGCCTCGGTTAACGGCGAGATCGTCCCCGAGGAGATTCTGCTGGCCTATCTGCGGATGAGCGGGAAGATCGACGCGGACCCGGCGGCGCAGCAAGCGGCGCTCGTCGAGCTGGTCGATCTGCTCCTCCTCGCGCAGGCCGCACGCGCTGACGGGCTTCTCGATCGCAGCTCCACCCAGGCCGAGCTGGCCGTCCAGCGAGTGTCCTGGATCGCGAACCAGGCGCTGGCACGCTTCGCCGAGGCGAATCCGGTCACGGAGGACGAGATCGCCGCCGAGTACGAGCTGCAGGTCGTTCGCACCGGCCGCCAGGAATACAAGCTGCGTCACCTGCTGGCCGCCAGCCGCGAGGAAGCCGAAGGGCTCGCCGGACGGCTCGGTACGGGCACGGCCTTCGAGACGCTCGAGGCAGAGCAGGTCGGACGATTGGGCGCGGCAGCGGCCGGCCAGATCGACTGGGTCAACCTGGCCCAGGTGCCGCCGGCGTTCGGCCCGGCGGTGTCCGAGCTCGCCGCCGGTGAATTCACCCGGATCCCGGTGCAGAGCGAATACGGCTGGCATGTCATCCTCCTGGATGGCGTGCGTCCCTTCGAACCGCCGGCCCTGGACACGGTCAGAGACGGCATACGCGCCACCCTCGCGCGGCGCAAGATCGAGGCTCACCTCGCCTCACTGCGGTCAGCCGGGGGACCCGATCCCGGGGGCTCCTGAGGCTACGACAAAACGGAGTATCGCCATGAGTGCAGTCATGACAGAAGCGACGCCCAGCGCAGCCGACGCTGCCGTCGCGTCCATGCAGGAACTGTTCGAGCGCCAGCGCAAGGCCTTTCTCGATGACCTGCCCGTCTCCGCAGACCTGCGTCGCGATCGGCTGAGTCGCGCCATTGCCATGCTCGTCGATCACCAGGACGGCCTGTGTGAGGCGATGCGGGCAGATTTCGGCCATCGTCCCGTGGACCTGTCGAAGTTCGCCGACGTTGTCGGCTCGGTCACCGCCCTCCGGCACGCCCGTTCCCACGTGCGCCGCTGGATGAAGCCGGACCGTCGTCCCGTGCGCTTCCCGCTCGGCCTCATCGGTGCGCGGGCACGAATCGAATACCAGCCCAAGGGTGTCGTGGGCATCATCAGCCCCTGGAACTTCCCGGTCGCCATGAGCTTCCAGCCCCTGGCCGGCGCTTTCGCCGCCGGCAACCGCGTGATGTTGAAGCCCTCCGAGGCCACGCCTGCGACCTCCGATCTCATGGCGAGGCTGGTCGCTGAACACTTCGACGAAACTGAGTTCACCGTGGTGACCGGCGGACCGGAGGTTGGCATCGCCTTCTCCCAGCTGCCCTTCGACCATCTGTTCTTCACCGGCTCCACGACGGTCGGTCGCCACATCATGCGTGCCGCAGCCGACAACCTCACGCCGGTGACGCTCGAGCTCGGCGGCAAGTCACCCGCGATCATCGGGTCTGGCGCCGACATTGAGCAGGCCGCCGAGCGCATTGCGCTCGGCAAGATGATGAACGCAGGGCAGGTGTGCCTGGCGCCGGACTACGTGCTGGTCCCCGAAGCCGAGCAGAGCCGCTTCGTGGACGCGCTCAAGGCGCGCGTGCAGTCGATGTATCCGCAGGCCGCGGGCAACGACGACTACACGATGGTGATCAACGACCGTCACGCGGATCGGATCCGAGGCCTCGTCAAGGAAGCGACGGAAGCCGGCGCGGAGGTGATCAACGCCCAGCCGACGCATGAAGATGGTGCTGACCGGCGAATCCCGCTCACGCTGGTGCTGAATCCGGACGAGGAACTCGGCGTCATGCGCGAGGAGATCTTCGGTCCCATCCTTCCG
>JBCCZC010000444.1:0-4664 GCA_039188505.1 Pseudomonadota bacterium
CTGCACTGGTAGCTGTTGCCGACGGCGATCATCTGGGGGAGCGCGCAATCGCCGCTGCCGGCGAGGTTCCCGTCCACGCTGTCGGTCAGTGTGTCGATGGTGACGTCGCCCGGCGCCAGGGAGTTGTTCTCGATGGTCACGGTCACCGTTGCACCGGCCCCGGGCTCGTCGACGCTGGTCGGCGAGGCCATCGCGTCGACGGCAATGCTCGCGTTGCAGTCGTCAATGGCGATGCTGGCCGTCGCGAGGTTCGAGTCCACCGTGCCGTCGTTGGCGCGGTAGGTGAAGGTCACCGGATCGCAGGTGTCGGCCGCGGGGCTGTAGCTGAAGCTGCCGTCGGCATCGAGGTTCAGCGTGCCGTGCGAGACGTCGTCGACGCGGCTGGCGGTGAGGGCGTCGCCGTCGACGTCGTCGTCGTTGTCGAGGACGCCGGGCGCGGCGACGTCAAGGGTGCCGTTGACGGTCACGCTGAAGCCCGGATCATCGTTGGCCGTGGGCGCGTCGTTCTGGCCGGCGACGAACACGGTCACCGTCGTTGCATTGGTGCCGCTTGCGGGCCGATAGGTGAAGGCGTCGACGCCGTCGAAGTTGGGATCGGGATCGTAGCTGAAGCTGCCATCCGCGCTCAGGGAAAGGCTGCCGTCCGACGGGTTGTCCACCACCGACGCGCTGAGGGCGTTGCCCCGAGCGAGGTCGTTGGCGAGGACGCCGCTCCCGGCGTTGACGTTGAGCGTCGTGTCCTCGCTCGCATCGTAGCTGTCGTGGATGCCGAGCGGGAGCTGGTCGACGGGCCAGCCCATATCGGTGAACGCCGCGAGGGTCAGGCCGGTGATGAAGGTGGCCGTGGAGAATGGCTCCATCAGCTCGTTCGGCGTCAGCACCGTATCCCAGTGGGAGATCGAGCTGCCCGAGCGGAACGGGTTCGGCGCGTACATGCGCGGAAGTCCGCCGACGACGCCGCTGGAGAGCACGGACGCCGCGGAGACGGCCTCGGTTCCCGTCCAGAGCAGGTCGCCGTTGTCCGTAAAGGACGCCAGGCGCTCGGCATTTGTCATTGCCGGCCAGTTCAGCCCGAGGCTGCCGTCCCGGAGAAAGGTCATGTAGATATCGTCGAAGCCGCTGAACTTCGATCCGTCGCTGTTGACGAGATCGAGGAAGCCCAGGCCGTGGGCGATCTCGTGGAGGACGGTGCCGTAGAGGTCGATGGTGCCGAAGGGCGCTGGCTCGCCGATGCCGTACCACCAGTTGGTGCCGACGAGGCAGTCATCGTTGAAGTCGATGTCGCTGTTGAAGGTCGCGTTGATGTCGGCCTGCCCCGAGAGGTCGCTCCCGGAAATCGCGTTTGCCTCGGCCTGGGTGAACCAGGTATCGGCGACCGGGGCGCCGGTGAAGCCCCGGTGGACTGTCGTCGGCCCGGCCGATCCGAGGGTGGCCGAAAACGCCGCGCAGCTCAGCGGATTGAACCGGGCGCTGACCCGAATGGTGACGCTACTGTCGAGGAGCGACTCCCAGAAATCCGCCGCCGCCTCGAAGACATTCAGGCGCTGCTCGCCCAGCGTGCTGCCGGGATTGCCCGGCAGCGGATCGACGGGCATGGGGTCGTTGAAACCCTCACCGGCGCCGTCGCCGTTGACGATCTGGATATCGGTCGCGGTTGCGGTCGCGCAGCAGGCGAGCAGGAGCAGGGCGCTAGCGGTTCGCATCGTCCGGCTCCGCCGTGGCCGCGGCGTGTCGCAGCACGATCCGTCCATTCACGATGCGCGCCTCCATCACGCTCTGGAAACGGCCCTGCAGGTCGATCATGACCGAGCCGTCCGGCAGCACCTCCTCGACGAGGCCGGCATCGGACCGCACGGGTCGCAGGAGCTGCGAATCTCCCGGGTCCACGCCGCGCGGCGGTCGATCGACGATCTCGCCGGTCATCGGATCCAGGAAGATCGTCTGGGCGGCGGTCGCGTCGGTCGAGGGCACCTGACCGCTGGCGAGCAGGGCAGTGAATGCGAGCGTCGTCAGGTCGGGCATGGCGGCGTCCGTACGCGGGGGGAGGTCAGCATACTGCCCGGCGCGCCCTGTTGCGATCCGTGACCGATCGGGGGCGTCGGCGCCCGGGGCCGTGCGCTATGCTCTCGACCGCCTGTTGCTGAGCAGAGGAAAGGGTTCTGGAAGAGCTGGCTCTCGGTTGGCGGACGGCGGTCCTGCTCGTCGTGGCGCTGCACCTCGCGGTATGCGTCGTCTTCGTGCTGCGGCGGTCCGTGGACCCGCTCGCGAACCGGCTGCTGGCGGCGCTGCTGGTGGTGATCATCGGCATGATGACCCCTCAGATGCTCGGCTTCGCCGGGTTCTACGACGCGTTCCCGTGGCTGACGTTCTGGCCGTTCGCCAATGCGCTCGCGGCCGGCCCGCTGGTCTATGCCTACGTGCTCGCGCTGACGGAGAAGCGACTGCCGCGTCATTTCGTCCTGCTGCTCGCCCCGGCAATCCTGGAGTTTGTCTACTCCCTGTACTGGTGTTTCCGGCCGGTGGCGGACCGGTGGGCCTTCACGGATGCCGTCCACGATCCCTGGATCGTGCCGGTGCTCAACATGCTGCAGCTGTTGCTGACCTGCGGGGGGCTGCTCGCGGCTCTGTACCAGTACCGCCGTTACCGCGCCTGGCTGCCGGAGCATTCTTCCGCAACGGCGGACTTCGATCCGCGCTGGGTGCCCGTCTCGCTCGCGATCCTCGCCGCTCCCGCGCTGGTCAGCGGTGGCTACGACCTCGCCGATCTCGTCTTCGGGCCCCTCGACTATTTCGAGCGCTTTCCCCTCTTCCTGGTGCTCGCCGCCGGGGCCTACGCGCTGTCGCTCGGCGCCCTGCTGCAGCCGCGGGTGGCCTTTCCGAGTGCCGCCGCCGCGGACGACAAGCGCAAACCGGAGCCGGAGCCCGCGCAGGACTGGTCGGTCGAGGCCGATCGCGTCCGGACCGAACTCATCGCTCGCGGCTGGCACCTCGAGCCGCGCCTCAGTCTCGGCGAGCTGGCCCAGCGCCTGGGCGAGAGCGAGCCGCATGTGTCCCGGGCGATCAATCAGGGTGCCGGTGTCAACTTCAACCGCTTCGTAAACGAGGTCCGGGTCGAGGCGGCCAAGGAGCGCCTCGCCCTCGGCGCCGAGGACGTCCTGGCCGCGGCGCTGGACTGTGGCTTCAACTCGAAGGCTACCTTCAATCGCGTCTTCCGCGAGATCGTGGGCATGACGCCATCGGCGTTCCGGCGAGCGGCCGTCACATCGGCGTAACGGCAGGTCTCAAGATCCCGTTTTCAGCGCCCCGCCGCGGTTCCGAGACGCCGCTGCGAGGCTGAGCGGGCATGGTGCGGCTGGAATCCCAGGAGAATCTCCCCATGCTTCGAAGCCTTCGCTCTGTTTGCCTTGCCCTGGTCCTCGGCGCCGGGTCCGCCGCCGCATCAGACCCGCTCCTCTCGCCCGCAGCGCTGCGCGAGGACATCGCCCTCGCGCGTGAGGCTCTCGAGCGCATTCATCCCGGCTACGAGCGCTACACGGCCCGGCGCGAGCTCGACGCGCTGTGGGAGGCGATCGAGACCGACACGCCGCGCCGCTGGGAGGACGTCTACATCGACCTCTCCCGGGTGCTTGCGGCCGTTCGCTGTGATCACACGAAGGCGGAGCTCCCCAAGGCTGCCGTCGAAGCCCGCGCGACGGCACCGGTTTACCTGCCGTTTCGCTTCCGGCTGTTCGAGGCTGGGGACCGCCCGCGCATGATCGTGCTGGCGAGCGCGATCCCGGGCGTCGAACGCGGCGATGAAATTCTGGAGATCGACGGCGACCCGGTCGCCGACCGCATCGCGCCTGCCCTCGATCTCATTCCCGTCGATGGCTTCACCGACCACGTTCGCGGCGTCCAGCTTGCGGCCACCGGTGAGTTCCTCGGTTCGGGCTTCGATCACTTCGATCCGCTGCTGAACGACGTCCCCCCGACCGTCGTGCTGCGCGTCGGCCGCGACGGCGACCAGCGCACCGTGACAGGTCAGCGGATCGGCTTCGACGCCTTTCGCGCGATCGAGACGGGCGAGCGCCGGGTCCGCAACCTCTCCGACGACGGCGCCGTCGAGCTCGACTTTCCCGCGCCGGGTGTCGGGGTGCTGTCCGTGGCGACCTACGTGAACTACCGCACGCCCGTCGATCCTCACGAGCGCTACGCACCGTACTTCGAGGCCATCCGCGAGCGTGGCGTGCATACGCTGATTCTCGACAACCGCCGCAACGGCGGCGGCTCGACGGACGCCCAGGAAGCGCTGGTCTCGCGGCTCATCACGGCGCCGGTCCGAACGGTCGCGGAAGTGCGGGTGAAGACGATCGACCTCGACGGCCTCCGCGAGCACCTCGGGACCTGGGACGCCACCGCGCTCAACCCGCCGGCCGAAATCTTTGATCGAAGCGATGACGGCTGGTGGATCCTGAAGCCTGAGTTCGGCGGTGGTGGGCCGGCGATCGAACCCCATCCGGAGTCCTTCGGCGGCCGCCTGATCGTCCTGACCAGCCGGGGCAACGCTTCGGGCGCCGCGACCACGCTGCTCGCGATGAAGAAGACCGGCCGGGCGAACCTGATCGGCGAGGCAACCGGCGGCGCGCAGGCGGGTCCCACCGCCAACATCATCTTCTTTCTCACCC
>JBCCZC010000445.1:0-4643 GCA_039188505.1 Pseudomonadota bacterium
CACCGGTCATCCGGGAGCCCGGGCCCCGAATTCCTGGTTTCTGCGGTACCATCCGGCGCAGGTAGTGCGGGTTAGTAATGAACTGCGCCCGCAATTTGTGATTGTCGACGAATCCCTTGCATCTCGTGGGTCGCGTGCTACGTTGAAGAAGGCAGGGGGAAGCTGCTTCCACATACGGGCGAGACCAGGAGAGGTCTTAGGTGCTGCTCCAGAAGCATTCGCGCAACATGCGCCACTCGGAACTCCAGTGTCCGAGGTCGACGCGCGTGCGCGCCTCACACCTATCCCGAATTCAAACTCAACGCTGGCCGCCGGCGCGACGCGTCGCGTATCGGGCGGCGTCCGTGCGTGCGTCGCAGTGGTTCCCATCCAAGTCATTGGCCGGCGGAGGGCCTGAACATGTCGGAATCCATCACGTGGTCGTTAACCGCCGGAGGTACGTCCGGTAGCGGAATCCAGGCGTCGGGTCAGACCCAGGGGGACGCGCTGGTGTCCGTCTCGATCGATCTCGACGCCGGGAGCGCCTCGCGCGATCTGGCGCTGCAGGTCGAAGACGTCAGCAAGGTGGGTTTCCTCGCGATTGCGTCGGATCTGCAGGACGGCAAGGTCACCGTTAAGGCGGACGGCGCGAATGCGACCGCGCTGACCGGCCCGATCCTGCTGTTCGGGAACGCGGTGGGGCTGTTCGCCGGTGACCTGACCACGTTGACGGTCCACAACACTTCAGCCGACAAGGCCGCGAGCCTGACCGTCCTGATCGGCTTGAACGTATGAATCCTCGGCGGACGCTGGCTACTGGCGAGCGCGCCAGCCGTTCCAGCGTTTTCCGCCATTCGAAGTCGCAAAGCTAGGGAGTTTCGTCCATGGCCATCAGCCCGACCTACCCAGGTGTCTATATCCAGGAGATCGACTCAGGTGTCCGCACCGTCGTCGGCGTGCCGACGTCGATCGCGGCCTTCGTTGGCCGCACGCAGAAGGGGCCGGTAAACGAACCGACCCCGTGCTTCAACATGGGCGAGTTCAATCGCCGCTTCGGGGGGCTGTGGGCCGGCAGCAGCGTCAGCTACGCGGTCGACGATTTCTTCGAGAACGGTGGGGGGCAGTGCCTGATCGTACGGTTGTACGAGGAGGACGGCGCCGATGGATTTGCCACGTTGACCGCGGGCAGCCTCCAGCTCCGGGCCGTCAGCCCGGGCAGCTGGGGCAACGCGCTCACCATCACGGTCACCCATCCGGAATTGGCCGATCCCGAGGGCGCCAAGGCGGCTGCGGCCAAATACGGGCTGGCCGTCGGCGACATCTTCGACATCGAAGTGAAGGATACCGCCAGCGGGCTGACGGAGACCTTCAGGACGCTGTCACTCAAGGAAAGCGCGGGTCAGCGACGCTACGACCGGGTGCTGGAGTCCGAGAGCGGCCTCGTCGAAGCGTTGCCGGCGGCTGCCTTCTCGGATGCGCGCCCGGCGAACGACGCCACCGACGTCGCGAGCGACGGTGATGACGGCGCCGCGCTTGCGGACGCGACGTATCTGGGCGACCCGGACAGGAAGACCGGCATCCACGCCCTGCGTAAGGCCGACATCTTCAACCTGCTGTGCATCCCACCGGACGAGCGCGATGGCACGTTGGACAAGTCCGTCCGGGAGGGGGCCGCCGCGTTCTGCGCGGAAATGCGGGCCTTCTACATCGTTGACCCGCCGGCCGACTGGGACGCGAATGCAGAGGAGGCGGTCACTAGGGCAAAGACCGCCCAGCTGGACGCCACCGACCAGGTGCTGCCGTTGGCCTACGCCGACTACGCCGCGCTCTATTTTCCCCGGCTGCTGAAGCGCGATCCGCTCCGCGGCGGCCAGATCGACAAGTTCCCGCCCTGCGGCGCGGTGGCTGGGGTCATGGCGCGCACGGACGTGAACCGCGGCGTCTTCAAGGCACCGGCCGGCATCGCCGCGACGCTGCTCAACACCCACGCGCTTACGGTGAAGCTCACGGATGCGGAGAATGGCGTCCTGAATCCCATCGCGGTCAACTGCCTGCGAAGCTTCCGCAACGTTGGCCGGGTCGTCTGGGGGGCGCGCACCCTGAAGGGGCTCGACGTGCTGTCGGACGACTACAAATACGTCTCCGTCAGACGCCTGGCGTTGTTCATCGAGGAGAGCCTCTACCGCAGCACCCAGTGGGTGGTGTTCGAGGGCAACGACGAGCCTCTCTGGGCGCAGATCCGACTCTCGATCGGTGCGTTCATGCAGCGCCTGTTTCGCCAGGGCGCGTTCCAGGGATCGAATCCGCGGGACGCCTTCTACGTCAGGTGCGATTCCTCGACCACGACGCCCGACGACATCAATCGCGGCATCGTGAATATCGTCGTGGGTTTCGCGCCGCTGCAGCCCGCTGAATTCGTCGTGATCTCCATCCAGCAGATCCGCAGCGCGAGCTAAGGGAGGGTCAAACCCATGCCACAGTTCAACACCAACGCCGAACGCTTCGATCCCTACAAGACTTACAAATTCCGCCTGCGCCTGCCGGACGGTGACTATCTCGCCGGCGTGAGCAAGTGCTCGGGTCTGAAACGCACGACGGAGGTCGTCAAACACCGCGAGGGCGGCGATCCTTCGACGAGCCGAAAGTCCCCGGGCCAGACCGAATACGAGGCGATCACGCTCGAGCGCGGGGTCACGCACTCCCAGCAGTTCGAGCAGTGGGCCAACAAGGTCTGGAATTTCGGCGCCGGGCTCGGTTCCGAGGTGTCGCTGAGGGATTTCCGCAAGGACCTGGTGCTGGAGATCTACAACGAGGCCGGGCAGCTGGCCCTGGCATACAAGCTGTTTCGCTGCTGGCCGTCGGAATTCACGGCCTTTCCGGATCTCGACGCCTCGGCCAGCGCGGTCGCGATTCAATCGCTGAAGCTCGAGAACGAGGGCTGGGAAAGGGACGAGGATATTCGGGAACCCGAAGAACCGAGCTTCGAAGTTCCGGCCTGACCATGGACCTGGGAGTTCCCGCGCGGCTCGACGCTTCGGCGGTCATCGGACTGGCCGAAGACGCTTCGAGTTCTTCGGTCGCGCGCTGGTCGTTCCGCCTGCTGCAGCAGGCGTTTCCGCAGGCGGACGAAAGGCAGCTGCTCGAGCTGCCGGTGGGTTCGAGGGACCGCTACGTGCTCATGGTCCGGGCCCAGCGCATTTCGGGACCGCTGCGGTCGGAGCCCGTCTGCGGGACCTGCGGCGCGACCTACGAGCTGAACCTCGAACCGGCGGCCTTCGGCCTGGCCGGAGCGTCCCCGTGGGCCGATCCGGAGCCGCAGGCCGTCGAGATCCTCGGACGGGAGGTCATGCTCCGGCCCGTGAACCTGGGGGACGTCATCGCGGTGGAAGCCATCGGGGACCCGACGCAGGCGGCCGTGCTGCTCGCCGGGCGCGCGGTCGGAACCGACGGCACCGAGCTGCCCCTCGAGGCCGTCGCCGGGGCGCTGGAAGCCCTTGACCCGGCCGCGGACGTGTGGATCGAGACCTGCTGTCCGGAATGCGAGGCCGTGGAGACCTTCGCGCTCGATCCCGTTCATTTCGTCGCCCACGAATTCCGTCAGCTCTCGCAACGAATCTTGCAGGACGTCGTGGACATCGCGCGCGCATTCCACTGGACCGAGCGGGACATCCTGGCGCTGTCCGAGCAGCGGCGGGCGTACTACGTTGCCGAGGCGCTCGCGTGAGTCGATTCCTCGAAAATCTTGCGGCCCGGACCCGCGGCGCCGTTCCGCGGCTCGCACCGCGGCGGACGGCACCGTACGAGGAAGCTCCGGCGGTCCCGGCTGTCGAAAGCGACGTCGAGGTGCCGACGATGGCCCCGGCGCCGGCAGCTGCGTTGCGCCCCGAGCCGGTCGGGAAGGAGCCCGTTCCGGCCATGATGTCGGGACCCGAGCACCCGCGGCAGGCTCGGACAGGTAACGGCGATCACGTGCCGCCCGCACCTCGCGTGCCGGGTCCATCGCCTGAGGCGGGGGCGGCCTCGCGCCGCGCATCCATCGCCGCTCCGGTCGCGACGGTTTCTACCGCTCCGCTGATGCCCGCCCGTCGGATCGCCCCGCAGGTGCCCGCTGCGTCGATCGCCGGGAGTCCACCTGCGCCGCCCGCCTCTCCCATGCGGGCCGTCGCCCGGCCTCCGGCTGCTCCGGGTGACGGGCCCCGGGCGCCGTCGCGCGCGTCGCGCCCGGGACCGGTTCCTCCGCAGGTCGTGGAACCAGACAGGGCGATATCGTCGGCGCCCGCGCCCGCCGCTCCCGACGACGTGGTGCCCGCGACGGTGCCGCCGGAGTACGAGGCCCGGCCTTCGCAGCAGACCGACACGCCCACGACAGAGCCCGCGCCGCCCGTGATCGAGTGGGAGGTTGTGGCCCCGCCGCGCAAGGAACCACCGGGTCGCACGGACAGCGCGCCTGGGCAGCCGCCGACGGTCGAGGTCCATATCGGCACCATCGAGGTCGTGAGCGAGGCGCCGGCCCAGGCGCCCGAGTCGCCGCGCCGCCCGGCCGTTCCGCGGGGACTCGGTCTCGATGAGTTCCTCGACGGGGCGGGGGGACGGTGAGCAATTCCCTCGCCATTTCGACGGTCAGCGCGGCGTTTCTCCGGCGAGTCCTGTCGGCCGCGATTGCC
>JBCCZC010000446.1:0-4635 GCA_039188505.1 Pseudomonadota bacterium
AGTGCTGCATTTGGCAGCGCACCGATGCGTTCGAACCGGACATAGGGGAAGGATCTTGAACCGAAACACCATTCGCCGCTGGGCGTGCCTGTGCGCGACCCTTATTGCCCTGACTCTGGCCAGCGGCGCCAGCGCACAGGACAACAAGCGCTACGACTTCGATCTCGCAGCCCAGCCGCTGGAGCAGGCGCTCGAGGCGTTCGCTGAGGTCACCCGGCGCCAGGTCATTGCCAACTCGACGGACCTGTCGGGCCTGCAGAGCAATTCGGTCCAGGGGCGCTTTACCGCGGCCGAGGCACTCGAGCAGCTGATCGCGGGCGCCGCGCTCCGCTACTCGACCCTCAACGGGGAGGACTTCGCGCTCGAGAGCGTGGCGCTTGCGGGCGGAGCTTCCCCGGTTTCGCCCTACCGCCTCGACGAGATCATCGTGCGCGGGGAACTGCTGACCCGCTCGTTCCTGAACACGCAGACAAGCGTGTCCGTCGTCACCGGCGCCGAGCTCGACCGGGGCACGGACAAGGATCTCTTCGACACCGTGGACCGTCTCCCGAACGTCAACGCCCAGGGCGGGGGCTTCGGTTTCGTGATCCGCGGGGTTGCCGACGGCGGCGTTGGCGGCGGCGCGGCGCAGGCGATCAGCGTCCAGATCGATGGCGCCGCCGTGCCGAATGGTCAGGCGCTTCGCACCGGAGCGCTGAGCACCTGGGACCTCGAGCAGGTCGAGGTCCTGCGTGGCCCCCAGTCGACGCAGCAGGGACCCAATGCCCTCGCCGGCGCCATCGTTCTGCGCAGCCAGGATCCGATCTTCGACAACGAATTCAAGGTCCGCGCCGACTACGGCAGCTTCGACGAGACGCGCCTGGCGGCCGCAGTGAACATCCCCCTTGGCGAGCACTGGGCCTTCCGCTTCAGCGCCGAGGACTACAGCTCCGACGGGGATATCACAAACTTCTGGACGGGCGAGGACAATGCGTCCGAGTCGCTGACGACCTACCGGGCCAAACTGCGCTACCAGCCGGACGAGGCGCTCGACATGGTCCTGACCTATTCCAGCTCGGAAAACGAGCTCGGTGACCAGTCGATCATCGACACGATGTTCCCCGAGGAGCGCTTCGCCAACCAGCTCAACTCGACGATCGGCGAGACCGATTTCACAACGCTCCGGATCGACTATGACCTGGGCGCGCAGTGGAGCCTCGCGTCGGAGACCGGCTACCTCAGGAGCGATTATGAGCTCTTCATCGGCCTGCAGCCGGAGGTGCCGACAAACACTCCCGGAGGCCGGACCGTCGACGACACCTCGACCAGCCAGGAGCTCAAGTTCCTGTACGACAGCGGCCCTGCCCGTGCAGTCGTCGGCGGCTACTACCAGAACTTCGAGAAGGACCTGTTCTTCCAGGCCATCATCCCGGATACCTCCATCTTTGGCCTGCCGCCAGGATCCGCCGTCCTCGGTAACACCTTCGACAACGAGACCGAGAACTACGCCGTGTTCGGTGAGATCGAGTTCGACCTGAATGATCGCTGGATGCTCCTCGGCGGACTCCGCTACGACAACGAGCAGCAGGACACGGTCATTGCGAACTTCTCCGAGTTCACGCCCGATCCGGTCGGCCTTTCCGCCGACCCGATGCCGGTAGCGCAGGACGCGAGCTACGATGCCTGGCTGCCCAAGTTCGGGGTCGTCTACAGCCTGACGGAAGACTCGACGCTCGGCTTCACCGCACAACGTGCCTACCGGGCCGGCGGAGCGGCAACTGACTTCCAGGGAACCGCCTACGAGTACGAGCCCGAATACGCCAACAACTTCGAGCTTTCGTACCGGTCGAAGCTCTCCGGGAGCTCGGCAAACCTCAGCGCCAACGTCTTTCTGACCGACTACACGGACATGCAGGTCGGCGTACCCGGTGATTCCGGCACGTTCCTGGATTCCCGCATCGAGAATGCCGGCGAAGCGACGCTGTGGGGCTTCGAGGTCCTCTTCGATATCGAGCCGATCGACAACCTGCTCATGTTCGCAAACATCGGGTACACGGATACGGAGTTCGACGAGTACATCGGCGGCCAGGGTGAAACGCCGGTTGATCTGTCGGGCAATCGGTTCCCGCAGGCGCCGGAGTGGACCGGATCGGTCGGCGGCTCCTATTTCTGGGATCAGGGCTTCTTCGTCCGCCTCGACGCGAATTACACCGACTCCAGCTTCTACACGGTCAACAACGTTCCCGAGGAGCTGAACGAACCGTTCACCCTCGTGAATGCCCAGTTCGGCTACGAGAGCCGTCAGGGCTGGACGGCTCTGGTCTTCGGTCGGAACATCCTCGACGAGCAATACCTGGCGCGGAAACGCGCTGACGGCTTCAGCTCTGCCGGCGACTCGCGCGTGGTCGGCGTCAGCGTGACATTCAGCTACTAGTGCTCCGTCAACCTGATAATTACGGATGCAGTTGGTCTGTCAGCGTCCGTGGCAAGGCGCGTGCCGCCGGGAAGGGCCGTAGCCCTTTCCAAGGTACGCAACGCCGCCATGGACGTTGACAGACCAACCCTTCGGGCGTCCCTGTGGTGCCCCGCTGGGGCGTTGCCTTGCTTACCAATGGCTACGGCCATTGGCTGCACAAGGCGCCTTGCAGCAGAACACCACAGGGACGCTGCATACGCAATTCTCAGATTGACGGAGCACAGGGGGCGGCGATGACGACGATGACAACAACCGGCCGCGTCGCCCTGCTCCTCGCCTTGCCGCTCGCAGGCCTCGTGGCCCTGCTGGTCTTCGAGATCATGCGAGGCCTTGCGGGCGACGGTTACGATCCGGGGGCCCTGCCGCCGGTTGCCGCTCTCTCGGTCATGCTGTGCCTCACGGCGACCCCCGTGATCGCCCTGTGCCTGTCATCCGGTGCAGCGGCGCGGTGGCTCGCCTTCGGCATCGCCTCACTGCTGACGCTGTTCCACGCGATGCACGTAGTCGAGCACGCCGCAGTCGGCGACTGGTCGCTGCTGGCGCTGATCGCCATCACGATGTTGCTGCCAAGCGGCGCTGGTGCGGGGCTGCTGTGGACCACGAGGAAACAGGCCGGGTGAAGCGGGAACGCCCGCTGCACACGTCTGAATGCGCCGCCAGGGTTCAGAAAAACTGATGCGAATTCATGGATATCCGACTCGAATCGGCCGGTCGAAGACGATAGTATCGAAACGCGATTGATTTTCATTTCGCTGAATATCCGCCCGCGGCGCAGCCAGGACGACGCCCGCCGGCTTCCGGTTCGATCATGTCGTCCTCACGAGTTGGGCCCATGCCGACCGCCGCATCCGTTGGAATCAGCCGCTGGCACGTTACCTCCCGCGTGATCGCCGCCGCGATCCCCGGTTTCATCCTCGCGAATACCGTCTCGATCCTCTTCGGCTTCATCATGCCCGGCTCAACGGCGGACGGCGCTGCCTGGGGAACGATCATGGCTTACGCGTTCTACACCTGCATCATCATCTGGGTGTTCTCGGTCAAGCGCTTGCGAACGGTCTGGCTCGGCCTGAGCGGCGGTATCGCATTGACGAGCGCTGGCGCGTGGGGTCTCTACCTGCTGGGAGCAAGCGCATGATCGGTGGCTTTCGACAATCAATGACCTGGCTCCACACGTGGGCCGGCCTGGTCTTCTGCTGGATCCTGTATTTCATGTTCGTCACCGGCACCCTGGGGTATCTCGACCTCGAGATCGACCGTTGGATGCAGGAGACGCCGCGGGCCGAAGTACCGGCGCCACTCGCGGAGAGCGTCGCAGCCGGCGTGAGCCGCCTCGAGGCCGAGGGCGCCGGAGCCGATCGCTGGTTCGTCACGCCGGCCCACGGCCGGGAAAACCCCAACCTCCGGATCTTCTGGAACATGCCGCCGCAGGAGGACGACGAGGACGGCCCGGTGCGCGGTGACGAGGTGCTCAGTGTCGCCACCGGCGCCCCCATTGCCGAACCGCTGCGGGAAACGGGAGGCGGCCAGGTGCTCTACCGCATGCACTATCTGCTTCACTACTTTCCCGGGCAGACGGGCTACCGCCTCGTCGGCATCATCACGGTCCTGATGTTCGTAGGCATGATCACGGGGATCATCATCCACAAGAAGATCTTCCGGGAGTTCTTCACCTTCCGCCCCCGCAAGGGCCAGCGCTCGTGGCTCGATGCGCACAACCTGCTGAGCGTTTCCTCCCTGCCCTTCCAGCTGATGATCACCTACAGCGGGCTGCTGTTCACGCTCGGTCTCTGGCTGCCGATGATTGCCTTCGCGAGCTTCGGCTTCGACGCGAAGAAGACCCAGGAGGGTACCGCGCAGCTGCTCAACGATGTGCAGATCGAGCGATCCGGTACGGCAGCACCGCTGCGGGATCCGGTTGAGTTGCTGGCCGTCGCGGAAGCGCAGTGGGGGCCGGATCAGGTGTCCCAGGTGGAGGTACGATTCCCGGGTGACGCGAACGCTCGCATCATCCTCAATCGCCATGCCGGCGTGGGAACCCGCCTCGGCGACCGGCTCATCTTCGATGGGGTCAGCGGTGAACTGCTCCAGTCGACACCCGGGACCTCCAGTGGCGTGGTGAAGTTCGCGATCGTCATGCTGGGTCTGCACGAGGGCACGTTCGCGGGTCCGTTGCTCCGATG
>JBCCZC010000447.1:0-4634 GCA_039188505.1 Pseudomonadota bacterium
ACTCGCCCACTCCTGGTCGGGCAATCTCGTCACGAATGCCGTCTGGAGCGATCTCTGGCTCAACGAGGGTTTTACCGTCTATCTCGAGGCGCTGATCATGGAGGCGGTCTACGGGGAGGATAGGCGCCGCATGGAGGACGTGCTCGGCTACCGTAGCCTGCTCGAGGAATTCGAGACGCTACCGCCCGGCGACCAACTGCTTGCCGCGAATCTCGCCGGTCGTGATCCGGACGATGCTTTCAGCAATGTCGCCTACGAGAAGGGTCGCCTGTTCATCATCTGGCTCGAGAGCCGGATCGGCCGTGAACCCATGGCGGTCTTCCTCCGCGAGTACTTCGAGCAGTTTGCCTTCCAGAGCATCACGACTCCCCGCTTCGAGACCTATGCCCTCGAGAAGCTCGGCGAGGCGGGGCTCACGCAGGACGATCTCGATCGCTGGCTCCGCGAACCGGGGCTGCCGGAGGACGCCGTGCTCCCGACCTCAGACGCCTTCGAGCGCATCGACGCCGTTGCGGCGGAGTGGCTGGCGGGCGACCGCGCGCCGGAGGCCGTCCCGTTCGGCGAGTGGAGCGTGCACGAGCAGCTCTATTTCCTTAGCCTCGTGCCGGAGTCCATCGACGGAGAAGTGCTGGCCGCCCTCGATGCGGCGCACGGTTTGACCGGCGCCGCCAATGCCGAAGTCGCCCACCGCTGGTACCGCATCGCCATCGCGCAACGCTACGAGCCGGCCTTCGCGGCGCTCACGGCCTACCTCGAGGAAATCGGGCGGATCAAGCTCGTCCGCCCACTCTACGAGGCGCTTTTCGTATCCGACTGGGGGGCGCCAATGGCCAGCGAAATCTACGCCCGTGCACGCGCGGGGTATCATCCGCTCACACAGTCGACCATCGATGCGCTGGTGCCGTGATCACGACCGAACAGCTTGGGCAAGCCCTCGAGAACGCCAACGCGCTGCTCGAGGAAACGGCTTCGCTCTGGGAACCCGCGCCGTTCAAGCAGCCGGTGCTGCCCTGGGAAGCCGACCACCCGGAGCTTGCCGCCGGACTCCGCGCCATTGACGAGCACACCCTGGACGAGGTCGAACGTTCGCCCGCCCACGCGCGACGCCTGCTGGCACGCTGGCTACCCCGCTTCGCCGATCGCGCCGCCCGCCTCGAGCCCGGCCAGCTCCGTGGCGTCGGCCACGCCGACGTCAATCCGGCCCTCGCCGAGGGCATGCCGGCCCGCAAATGGGAGCAGATCCAGGCATTCGCGAGCTGCGCGCCGGGCCAACCCTATCCGATCCTCGAGTGGTGCTCCGGCAAGGGGCACCTGACAAGACTCCTCAGCGAACTTCGGGCCCAACCGGGACACTGCATCGAGCTCGACGAACGGCTGGCCCACGCGGGCAGGCAGATCGCCGAGGAGCGCGACCTGCCCGTGGCGTTTTCGGTGCTCGACGCGTTAGGGGACGAGGCTGCGTCTGCGGTGAAGCGGGACCAGCTGGCCTGCGCGCTTCATGCCTGCGGCGCCCTGCACCTGCGGCTGATCCGGGAAGCCGCCGCCCAGCAGACCCGCGCGCTGGCCGTTTCGCCGTGCTGCTACCACCTCGTGGCCGAGGAAACGTACCAGCCGCAATCCGAGATGCTGCAGTCCTTGACCCGTCTGGCACTCACGCGCGAGCAGCTGCGGCTCTCGCTACAGGAAACCGTGACGGCGGCGCCTGCGGTACGGCGACGGCGGGAACGACTCGCGGCCTGGCGCCTGGGCTTCGACCTGCTGCAGCGACAGCTCCGCGGGGTGAACGAATACCTGCCCGTGCCGTCTGCAAAGCCAGCCATGGCCGCCGGGACGTTCGAGGACTTTGCGCGCTGGGCTGCCCGGAAAAAGCAGATCGATCTGCCCGCACGAGTCGACTGGGATCAGTATGAATACGCCGGTGATCAGCGCTTCAGCGAGACGCGACGGCTTTCGGTCGTCCGCCACCTGTTTCGGCGACCGATCGAGGTATGGCTCGTGCTCGACCGCGCCCAATTCCTGGTCGAGAGCGGCTATACGGTCGAGGTCGGCACCTTTTGCGAACGCCGCATCACGCCCCGCAACCTCATGATCCGGGCGTGGCGGGCATAGCGATCGTGCGGAATCGGCCGTCCCTGGCCGTTCCGGATCCGGCGATCCGCTGAGCTACAGCCCGAGCGCGTCTTCCGCCGACACGTAGTCGTAGCCCAGGTCGTGGGCGACCTCCTCGCACGTGACCTTGCCCCGGTGGACGTTGAGCCCGTCGCGCAGGTGCGGGTCCTCCGCCATCGCGCGCAGCGCACCCTTGTTCGCCAGGTCCACGACGAAGCGCTGGGTCGCGTGATTGAGGGCAAACGTCGAGGTCCGCGGCACGGCCCCCGGCATGTTGGCCACGCAGTAGTGCACCACATCGTCGACGACGTAGGTCGGCTCCGCGTGGGTCGTCGCATGAGAGGTCTCGAAGCAGCCGCCCTGGTCAATCGCGACGTCGACGAGGACCGAGCCCGGGCGCATGCGGCGGACGTGATCACCCGTCACGAGCTTCGGGGCCGCGGCGCCAGGGATCAGCACGCCGCCGATCACCAGGTCGGCGTCGAGCACCGTGCGCTCGATCGCGGCCTTGTTCGAATAGGCCGTCTCGATGCGGCCTTCGTAGTGGGCGTCGAGTCGACGCAGCACGTCGAGGGACCGATCGAGGACCGTGACCCGCGCGCCCATGCCGACCGCCATCTGGGTTGCGTTCAGCCCGACCGTGCCCCCGCCGATCACGACGACGTTGGCAGACGGCGTACCTGGCACGCCGCCCAGGAGCACGCCGGCGCCGCCGCGAACCTTCTCGAGGGAGTGCGCCCCGGCCTGGATCGACAAGCGTCCGGCGACCTCGGACATCGGCGCCAGCAGCGGCAAGCCACCGCGGCTGTCGGTCACGGTCTCGTAGGCGATACACGTGGCGCCACCCTTGACCAGGTCGGCCGTCTGCTCCGGATCCGGGGCCAGGTGGAGGTAGGTGAACAGCACATGGTCTGCCGTGAGCATGGCACGCTCGACGGCCTGCGGTTCCTTCACCTTCACGATCATCTCGGCCGTCGCGAAGACGTCCGCGGCGCTCGCCAGCACCTTGGCGCCCGCCGCCTCGTAGTCCGAGTCGTTGAAGCCGATCCCCTGGCCGGCATTGGTCTCGACGAACAGCTCGTGGCCGTGATCGACGAGTTCGTGAATCGCGTCCGGCACCAGGCCAACGCGGTATTCGTGGTTCTTGATTTCCTTCGGTACGCCGATTCGCATGATTTTCCCCTCACGATACGGTGTTTTCCCTATGGTATCGCCGCAGGAGTTATTAATTTCACTATTATCATGGCGCTCGAAAGCTGATTTCTTTCCGAAACAAGGGGTTTGAAGGTGGAATTCATGCCAGACCTCGATCGCATCGATCGACGGATCCTCCAGGAGCTGCAGCGCAACGCCCGCATCAGCAACGCCGAGCTCGCGCGACGCATCGATCTCAGCGCCACGCCCTGCCAGAACCGGGTTCGGCGGCTGGAGCGGGAGGGCTACATACTCCGCTACGAGGCCGTACTCGACCCGCACCGTCTCGGCGCCGGGCTGCTGGTCTTCGTCGAGATCGGTCTCGCCCGCACGGCCCGCGACGTCTTCAGGGAGTTCCGGCGGGCGGTGGTCGACCTTCCCGAGGTCCTGGACTGCCACCTCGTCTCGGGCAACTTCGACTACCTCATCAAGGCGCGGGTGCGCGATATGGCGGCCTATCGGGAGCTACTGGGCGAGAAGATCCTCTCGCTGCCCGGTGTCAGCGATTCGCGCTCCTACGTCGTGATGGAAGAACTCAAGGAGACCCTGGCGATTCCGCTGGGGGACTGACTGGCGCCCGCGTCAGCCCCAGAGCGCGTCGAAGCGCTTGATGAGATCCACGAGCTCGGTCTCGAGGGCCTTCTCCTCGACGTACCACTCGGCCATCGGCGCGATGTCGCAGTTCGGCGGCAGGCGCCCGCCGGCGTCGAGCAGCGCATGCGTCCGCGGCACGAAGATCCACCGCAGCCACTGGTGAAACTCCAGCGTGTCGAAGGCGAAGGGCGCGGTGCTGGCAAGCTTCTCCTCGGGCGGCGGGGTGTTTTCCCACAGCTCGAGCCGCTCGAGCTCCGCCTGAACGGCCTGCAGCAGGGAGCGGGCGTCGGCCTCGACGCTCATGCCGGTCCACCGGCGGTTTCGGCCCGGTCGAGGGCGTCGAGGAAATCGGCGTAGATCCGCTCCAGCGCCAGCCGATCTCCCGACAGCCGATGGTCGTCATCGACCAGACTCAGCGTGGCGCGGTGCTCTCGGGCGAAGCGGATGACCCAGTCCGGCGCGATCACGTCGTCGCGCCAGCCGTGGATGATATGCACGACGGGCGTCTCGACCGAATGGTCGAGGTGATCGTGGCCCGGGTAGTAGACCGCCGGCGCAAGCAGGAACAGGCCCGCCACCGGGCGCTCCTGTGCCGCCATGACCGAGACGATGCCACCCATGCTGGATCCGGTCAGCGCGACCGGGCCCGCTTCGCCGGCGATCGTCTCCAGCAGCAGGTCTCGGCGCTCGCTCGCGTCGCCCCGGTAGTGCGGAGCGATGACGCGCCAGCCGCGCTC
>JBCCZC010000448.1:0-4629 GCA_039188505.1 Pseudomonadota bacterium
GAGTCGATCACGCGACAGATTCCCGGGTGATCGAGGGCCGCGAGTGCATCGAGCTCCCGCTGCAGGCGCGCGCGACTCGCTGGATCCTGATGCAGCAGGCGCTTGACGGCGATTGTCTCGCCCGTGACCGGATCCGTGGTGCGATAGACTGTACCGGTCGCGCCGCGCGCCAGGGGAACGAGCGTGTCGAAGTCCAATGAGCTCAGCCATCCGTGCCATGCCGATAGCGCTGAACATAACCGATAGCGCCGGGGTGCGTCAGGTCGTTCTCGGCAACGGGTCCGTCGTCGTTGGCGGTGGAGATGGGTGTGAAGTGCCGCTCGCCGACCCGACCGTTTCTCGTCGCCATCTGCGCCTGGAGATCACGGCGAGTGCCGTGCGTGTCGAAGACCTCGGCTCTACCAACGGCAGCACCCTCGACGGCGCCCTGCTGCAGGCAGGTGTGCCGATGACCTGGGGTCCCAAGGTCGCGCTCGGACTGGGGGACACCCTGCTCGCATGGTCGGCACTGACCGATGAAGATGAATCCCCGGTGGTCGAGCTGGCGGCCCCCGCAAGGCTGGTATCGGATCGACCCGAGGCCGAAGCGACCCAGCGAGGCGCGACGCATCACGCATTCCTGAGCAAGCGGCTGCCGGCTCTGCTCGAACTGGCGACCACCGCCGATGCGCTCACCCTCGGTCGCGCCGTCGGCGAAGCCCTGGCGGAAGATTCCAGCGTTGCGGCCCTGGTCATCGAAGAAGTCGGTGAGCCACCGCCGGCGACGCTATTCCGAGTGGGCACCGTCGACGATGCGGTCTGCACGGTCGAGCACGGACGGTTCCGGGCGGCGGCGGACGGCGAGGAACCGGACTTCGCCGCGCTCCTCGGTACCGCGCTTCGCGTGCTTGCCCTGGCTGCCGAAGGCACCACGAGCGCCCCGGAGCGGCGTGCGCCCACTGCACCGCCGGCTCCAGCGACCCTCGAACCCGCGGTGCAGCGTCTTTACGACAAGGCGGCCCAGGCCGCGCGGGCCGGACTCAATGTCCTGATCCAGGGGGAAACCGGGGCGGGCAAGGAAGTGCTCGCCCGCTACATCCGGGAAGAGCAGGCGTCGGAAGGCGGTTGGGTCACCATCAACTGCGCGGCGCTTCCCGAGTCCCTGCTGGAGGCGGAACTCTTCGGTATCGAGAAGGGCGTTGCAACGGGCGTCGAGGCCCGGGCCGGTCTCTTCGAACGGGCCCATGGCGGCGTGCTGTTCCTGGACGAGATCGCCGACATGAGCCTGGGTACGCAAGCCCAGATTCTCCGGGTCATCGAGGAGCGCCGGGTGCGGCGTGTCGGCGGGGAGACTCTGCGGCCGGCCGAGGTACAGCTTGTCGCCGCGTCGAATCGCCCCCTGCGAGACCTCGTCGAGGACGGCAGCTTTCGGCGAGACCTCTTCCATCGCCTGGCCGACTGGGAGGCGGTGATTCCATCGCTCGCCGATCGACCTCGCGATATCGCCAACCTCGCCAGCCACTTTCTGGGCGTCGCAGCGCAGGAGCTGCGGAAGCCGATCCGAGGGCTGACGCAGGGGGCCGTAACGAGGCTCCTCGCGCATGATTGGCCGGGCAACGTCCGTGAGCTCCAGCGAGAGATGCACCGCGTGGCGGCATTCGCGCCTGACCATGCCGTGATCACGGCGAGCGATCTCGGTCCCGCCATCGGAGCGGACCATGAGGCCGCGGGCGATCTGGCCTCGCAGGTGCTGCGCTACGAACGCCGAATCATCGCCCGGGCCCTCGCGGCGACCGATGACGATGTTGACGCGGCCGCCGAGTCGCTCGGCATTTCGCGGTCCACGCTCTACCGACGCCTTCGCGCGACCGGGCTCGGGTCCACGTCGTCTCAGGATTGATCCCGGTCCGTGTCAGCCTTGACACGCAGCGGGCCCCGAATCGGCTGAAGCCTGCGTAACGCCTGATTTTCCGCACTTGGCATGCCGCTTGCTCCTGATGCTGCAGGTCATCAGGTGAACGCCCATGCTCAAGTCTCTCTGCCGCCTGCTCGCGGTCTCGAGCCTGCTTCTCGCCATCGCTCTACCGGCGCTAGGCCAGAGCTCTCCGCCCCTGGTCCTCCAACTTCGGCTGCTCGATGACAGCGGTCAGCCGATCAGCGGGGGGCGTTTCAATGCACGCTTCAGCTTCTACGACGCGGACGTCAGCAACGACTTCCCGCTGTTCGAGATCGAGGCGACGGCCCTCAGCGCCGACAACGGGCTCGTCGTGGCGACGCTTCGGCTCGAGGATCGCATCAACGATTTCCTGCCCTTCGACACCCCGGAGGAGCTGTTCGCCCAGCGCCGGGCCCAGGTGGGCGTGACCATCACGGACGGGATCGTGCCCGACGGACTCGAGGTCGGAGAGGAGCTGTTTCCGCGGATTCCGATCGCGGCCGTGCCGTACGCCGCGCTGGCGGGGTCGGCGCTCTCGATCTCGGGCGCAACGATCGAAGACCTCGACCAATCGGCGCATGTGCTCGACCGCAACAACCCGCACGAGGTGACCGCCTCGCAGGTTGGCGCTCCTGAAGCGGCCGACGTCGATGCGGCGCTGGCGACGAAGGCGGACGCCTCCCATCGTCATGACGAGCTCTACTACCGCAGAGCCGACGTGGATCAGCTGATCGAAGCGCTGATCGATCGGATCGAGGCCCTCGAGGCGGCGAATGGCGAGAGCAGCAGCGCGGCCATGACGCGCCTGGTCGAAGCGCTGACCGTCGAGGGCGACACGCTGCGCCTCGACGGGGTCAACCTGCAGCTCACCAGTGGCGTCGGTGCGACCACGCCAAATTCGGATTTCCAGAACGGCCTCGGCAATCTCATTCTCGGCTATAACGCGGGCGCGGATCTCGATCGATCCGGGACTCACAACCTGGTGATCGGGGACGGAAACAGCTGGGTTGGCTCGACCGGGGTCGTCGTCGGTGGTGGCCACAGCATCGGTGACCGCGCCGTCGCGCTCGGGGGGGCATCGAACACGGCGCTTGCCGGATCGATTGCGCTCGGAGGAGCCCAGAACAGTGCGCGCCAGTCGTCCTCGGTACTGATCGGCGGCCTGCTCAATGAGGCTCCCGATGGCTCCGAGATCGAGGGCGATGCCGACCCATCCGACAACGTCGTGATCGGCGGTCGGGGGAATCGGGGCGTCGGCAGCGCTTCGGTGGTCATCGCCGGCACCGGCAACGGGGCCCCGGGCCTCAATGCGGCCGTCCTCGGCGGCGCGAACAACGAGGCGCCCGGGACCAACGCGGTGGTCGTCGGCGGATTCCGGAATCGTGCCTTCGGCGCCGCGGCCACGACCCTGGGCGGCGCGGAGAACAGCGCGAGCGGACCGGAGAGCACCGTTTCCGGCGGACGCTTCAACCGCGCCCGCGGCGAGAACGCCGGTATTTTTGGCGGCTTCGACAACGAGACCATCGGCGAGCAGTCCGCGGTGTTCGGCGGCTTCAGCAACCTCGCCGAAGGAAATCGAACCACCATCGCGGGCGGCCAGGACGTCAGGTTGTTCGAGGACGACGAGGTTCAGGACATTCTCGCCGGCATCATGACCCTAGACGGTGACGATCTGATCTTCGAGGGCGTAAATGTGCACATCCGCAACGGCGGTGGCGGCACGGGTGCGCGCAACGGCCTCGGCAACCTGATCGTGGGCTACAACGAGGCCGCGGTCGGCGCCGCCGGCCTCAATGGCGGCACCGATGGGCCGATTCCCGGTTCAGGAGTCACGGTCGGCGGCACGGGGACCGGCAGCGGCGGCGCCCCGAACCCCGATGGCGATCCGCCTCCCCGCACCGGCTCCCACAACATCGTCCTCGGTCCGGCGCACGAGTACACCTCCTTCGGCGCCTTCCTGTCGGGCATGGGCAACACCGCGACGGCCCCGGGAACCGTCCTGCTGGGCGGACACGACAACGAGGCGCTCTGGCCGCGCGCGGCGCTGGTCGGCGGCGCGCGCAACGTGGCGGGTGGCACCAGTCCACCACCGACGACGGAGATCATCAGGGTGGGCAGCGGCGCCCTCGGCAGCGTGGATGTCGAGGTGGTCCCTGCGGCACCGACGGTCGTTGGCGGCGCAGACAACGAAGCGGCCGCGCGCGCAGGCGTCGTCGTCGGTGGCGGCAACAACAGCGTCGAACGTCCCGGTGGGGTCGTGGCTGGCGGAAGCAATCGGGGGAACAACCCATGAGAACACCCATCCTCACGCTGCTGCTGAGCTTGCTCGCGCTTGCTTTCGTTGAACCTGCGCCCGCCCAGATCGACCTGGATCAGATTCTCCAGTCGACGCCGAAGGGCACGGGCTGCCGGCTCAATTCAGATTGTCAGATCGATGAGATCTGTGACAACGGATCATGCGTGCCTGACCCCTCCGGCGGACCGTGCGGTGGCGCCTGCGGAACTGCCGAGTTCTGCGACAACAACACGTGCGTCGCGAAAGAGTGCGATTCCTCGCTCGATTGCCCTCTCGGAGAACTCTGCTCCCGTTTCGCTTGTGTCGTTGATCTTGAGGCCGACCGCGATCGAGATGGATTGCCGGACGTGACAGACAACTGTCCGTCGACGACGAATTCCGACCAGGCCGATCTTGACCGAGATCGTCAGGGCGACGC
>JBCCZC010000449.1:0-4623 GCA_039188505.1 Pseudomonadota bacterium
ATCGGCGCCGTCGGTCCGGCGCACTGCGTGCTCTCCCGCGAGGCCACGGGCGTCGGGCTCGAGGCCATGATCTTCGTGCGTCTGGTCCGTCACGCCCGGGATCGGGTCGAGGCCTTCCATCGCCACGCGGAGAGCCTGCCCGAGGTCGTGTCGGTGTTTCACGTGAGCGGCGAGCACGATTTCATCGTCCAGGTGGCGGTCAGGGACTCGCAGCACCTTCGGGATCTTGCGATGGACGCGTTCACCACGCGCGGCGAGGTGGCCCAGATCGAGACGCACCTTATCTTCGAGCGCTCGGAGTGGCCACGGGTGCCGATCTACCGCAAGGGCCGCTAGTCGGCCGGCTTCGGCGCCCCTCCTGCCAGATGTGACGCTCCGCCGGCTTCGGCGACGCCGTCCGGGGCGGTGACCCGGCGATAGGCCTCGATCAGCCGGCGCAGCCGCCGCAGCTCCGCGTCGATCTCGCCCAGCTGCGACGGCGTCGCCCGGTACATCTCCGTGGCGATGAACGCATAGGCGCGCTGGAGGCGTTCGAAGTCGGGCGGCTGCATACTGTCATTTTATACAGTGCTGCCGCGAAGGCGCCATGATCATCTCGCCGGCGGACCCAATTCAGCGGGCGCAGGCCGTCGGCGGCTGCTCGGTCGCGATCGTTCGCCCGTCGCCACCGTCCTCGAGGAGCCAGCAGGTGCCGTCCCGGGCCAGGCGATAGCCGAGGGCAGGCAGGCTCTCCGTCTGGGTCACCGCGGCTTCGGGAACCGGAGTGGTCTCGGGAATGCGCTCGACCGTCCGGGTTTCGACCACCCGGGGCGATGGCGTATTGAGCACGTGCCCGAGCGCCAGACCGAGTACCAGACCGCCGGCGGCATAGCGACCGTAATCGTGGCCCCGGTGGTAGTAGCCGTGGCGGTAACCGTAGCGGTAGTGCGGCCCGTAGAAGCGGGGACCGTACCGCGGACCGTAGTACCGCGGACCGTAGTAGCGCGGACCGTAGTAGCGGGGTGGGCCGTAGAACCGCGGCGGTGGACCATGGCGATAGCCGGAGGAGTACCCGACGTAGAAGCTGTCAGCGGAAGCCGGCTTGACCGCCAGCACGGCAACGGAGAGGACGGCGAGGGCAATGAGCAGGCGGCGCATCGGAACGCTCCTTGGGGGTCTGCCTCCCTGTTTACCGCGGGTCAACTGAATCGCGACTGAACAGCGCTCGGAAACGCTCGAACGCGCATCCGGGGTGTCCGCCCGGACGGCCCTTCGGTAGTTCGCACCAGCGGGTTCGGCGGACACTAATTCGGGAGTCGAGAGCATGAAAGGACTCAACCAACCACGTAAACCCGAACCAGGACACCATCGCGAATGGGTTCCTGCTGCAGCCCGCCGGCGCATCAGCGGTGACAGGAGCAGCAGCTCTCAGCGACCTGGGCCTTCTCCAGGAGTTTGGTGAGACCTTCTTCCACCAGCATGGCCGCCGGGCGACGCTTGGCGACGCGCTGCGCCGCACGCAGCGAAGCTACGGTTGCGACAACTTCCTCTACGCAAGAATCATGACGCTGCTCGGAGATCCCGCGACGCCGATCCGCTGAGGGGCTGCCAGGCACCCGAACGAAAAACCTCCGCTCATCTCCTGGTCCACGCCGCTCAGTCAGCGAAGGAAGATGTTCGTGCGCGTCGAGGCGGATTCCTACAGCCGTTTTCGTAGTGACCGGTAGAATCGGCCGAAAGGCATTGTTAAGGAGCCACGGATGGCTGATCGCTTTAATCGCCGGGGCGGTGGATGCCGCCTCGTCGCCGCGTTTTTGTTTCTCGTCGCCGCTGGATCGTCGCTCGCCCAGCCCGTTCAGTTCGAAGACCAGGGCATTGTACTGCCGCCAGCGATCAACGGATTCGTCGCCGAAACCAGCGGCAACGGGTTTACGCGGCTGATCATTCCCACGACGGACGGTGGGTTCGTATCCCGGCAGATCGACGGGGCGGTCCTGCCCGACGCCACTCCCGTATTCGACCTCCTCGTGGACGACGCGGTGCTGGCCGACTTCGACGGCGACGGTGATACGGACTTCTTCGGGCGCCAAGCGGCGACGGAATCGTCGCCGAGTCGCTACGCGTTCTGGTTTTCCACAGACGACAGCATCGAGTTCCTCGCCCAGATCGACGGCGACGCGGGTGACCACGCCCTGGCAATGGACATCAATTCGGACGGACGGCCAGATCTGGTATTCGCCTCATCGTCGGGCGTGGTTGCGCTGCGTAACGACGGCTTCGGGTTCCGGTTCACACGAACCGCCCGGTTGTTCGACGAGAGCGTTGATGGGCTCGCCGCGGGCGATATCGACCTAGACGGCGACGAAGACCTGATCGCGGCGACGCGCACGGGCTGGAAAAGCTACATCAATCAGGGAGGCCAGCAGGGCGGAACGCTTGGCGAATTCGTGTCCGACGGCGTATTGAACGGCGGGGGGGTCGCCGTTCGCAAGCCGCTGCTCGTGGACACGGACGGCGATCGAGACCTCGATCTGTACATTGCGTCCGATCCCTTCGGAGGTACCCACGCCGACACGCTGTGGATCAATCGCGGCGGCCGCCAGGGCGGCACGGTCGGACAGTTCAGCGCCTCCAGCCTAATTCTGCCGGATGTGGGCACCAACGACGTTCATACCGCCGACGCTGATCTGGACGGGGATCCGGATCTGCTCCTGGCCAATACGGACGGCCTTCGCCTCCTCTTGAATCAGGGTGGAATCCAGGCAGGTGGCTCGGGCAATTTCAGCCTGGGCGCCCGACTCGAGTCGAATTTCGAATTCATCAGCGCCGTACTCCTGCCTGGCGGCGACGAGAATCAGCCGACGGCAACAGCGGTCGTCTGCTGCGAGAACAGCGCTGACGGCTTCGGCAGTACGGTAAAGACTATCTCCATCGAGAACGGCATACCCGATCTGTCTATCGACGGAGCGCAGGGCCGCGGGATCTCGATGCCCTCGGCCACCATACGGGAGTGTCCCGAGCGGCCCGGAGAAGTGGTGTCGACCCGCACAATCACCCTGACTTCTGCGCCGAACGCGGCGCCGCGCGACCTCGCTCTTCGGATCGAGCCGCCCAACTCGCCGATTCGAATCGACGCATCGCTGGTGACGATCCAAGGCAGCCAGACGCTCGAGCTGAGCTGCGACTCGGGGCTGGGGATCCGAGGAGTCCACGAGGCCGCTCTGGTCATCGACAACCTCTCTTCTGATGGCACGCGCAGGGTGCCTGTTTCCTGTGTCATCACGACCAACTGCCCGAGCGAGTCCTGTGAATGCGACGGTTCGGGCGTCGAAGGTTGCTGCCCCTTCGTCTGCAATGCGTTTTCGCTCGTACGGCGTCTGACCATTGGACCAGGCGACACAAAGGCACTCGACGAGATTACGTCGCCCACCTTGCTGCGTGCATTCCGGGATGGACCGATGGCGGCAGACCCGGTCTGGAACTACTACAAGATGCGCTTCGAGACGATGTCCAACGGACTCATCGAGACCTTCGTACGGGACCTGACCTTCGGGTTTACGCTCAACGCCGACCAGTCCGCCTGGGTACTCGCGCTCGACACGATCACGCAGGGCGGCGGCGACGCGGTCCTGGTGACGCCAGAGATGCAGGCGTCGCTCGATCGAGTGCTGGACTTCGTCGAGGAGAACGCCGACGCCCCGCTTGCCCTGGAGATCGCGCGGGAGCGAGAGCGGCTCGGGCTGGACGACATCGAAGGACTAACGCTGCGGGAATTCTTCGACACGATTCGCGAGCGCGGAGCTGAGGTTGGCGACATCCGCTTCAGCGCGAGTTTCGAGTAGGCGTCGGCGGTCGTACGATGTAACCCGGCAACCGAATTGACTTTCGGGCATCCACCAGGACGTCTCGCACAACCTTATCGCCCCGTTTTGCGCAAAGTGCGTAAACTACGCTACCGCCAGGCCTGCAGTGCAGAACAAGCCCCCGTGGACCATTGTCGTGAATCTCGACGCGCTTGGACGGGGCGGTTATCTTGGCAATGCCAGCCTTGCGTAGGTCTGCTCGCAAGGTTTGGACGTCGGCCTCCTCTTCGTGCCGCCGACGATCTCCGGCTGCTCGCGTAGCCAAGGTGTATCGCCTGCAGTCTCAAAACCTCGCGTTGTGCAACCTTTGTTCAACTAGTAAAGACGGGAAATCAGGTGATCCCTGGTTCAGACACAGTGTCTTAAGAGATAATGAAAAGCCAATCAGACCAATCGTTTAGATAGCTATTTCAACCGTTTGCCGGGGTGGTGGAATTGGTATACACAGGAGACTTAAAATCCCTGAAAACCCATTCCAAATTACTGATTTATAAGGCTTCATTTTCGTTTCTCTTGGCAGTTCAACCCCTGTTCAACATGACTGCAGATTGGAGCGAACCATGAATACGCTGATCAACGATCCCCTAATCGAGAATCACTCCGACCACGCCGCCGCCAATGGCTCGCGGCACATCCTCCGAAGCATCCAGGAACGCGTGAAGCACGCCGAGGCCAAGCGGCAGCACGGCGTGGCGCCGGTCGCCGGAGGGCATGCACAATGAGCGACACGGACGACGGCATCGCCGGAATGCTGATCCATGGCCCCAATGGTTTCATCGGG
>JBCCZC010000450.1:0-4594 GCA_039188505.1 Pseudomonadota bacterium
GATCGACAGGGTCGGCTTCTTGAGCGCGTCGTGCGCACGACGCATGCCGCGCTTGGACGGCGTCTTGCGATTCTGTTGAACAGCCATGGCTTGAATCTCCTGCTAGCAAAATCAGTCCGTCCTCGTCAGGACGGTTCGTTCTTCTTCAGCGCGGCTAGCCCGGCGAAGGGACCGCTTGGCTCCGCTTCCTCGGGCTCCCGCTCGAATTCGACGTGGTCCGCCGGTGCCTCACCGCTGCGCGGCACCAGCGGCAGCGCGAGGATCAGCTCGTCTTCCACGAGGTCCGTCAACCGGATCGGCTCCTCGTCCACGAGAAGTGGCTCGTAACCTTCCGGCAGCGCGGCCTCGTCACGCTCGTGTTCCAGCAACCCCAGACGCACCTGGCGCTCCACGGACTCCTGGTAGATCTCCAGGGTCCGCTGACACCGCAGCGGCAGGACTGCTGTCACCCGGATCTCCACATAGGACATCCCGGTGCCGTCGCGGTCGAATTGGACCTCGAAGCTCGCCTCGCCGTCGGTCTCTGCAAGGGCTTCGGCAAGCCTTGGGAACCGGGCCAGGGGCCACGTCCCGGAGAAGCCCCGGCGACCCTTGACCATGCCCCACGGATCAACCAGCGCAGGAAAATCGCGTGACATAACCGGCAAATGATAGCGAAGCACGGCACGGGAAAGCAAACTTCTGAGCCCCCTTCGCGTGGAAGGGTCACCATTGGCATTGGGTCTTCACGTGCAGCCTGCCTATACTCGCCCGCCATCTGAGCAAGGGAGAGCGGTGTTGCAGCCAGCCATTGAAATCGCCGGCGTCACCAAGCGGTTCGGGAAGAACGTCGCGGTGAACGCCCTCGATCTGTCGATTCCGGCAGGCGAGATCTACGGCTTCCTCGGGCCGAACGGTGCGGGGAAGACCACGACCATTCGAATGATCATGAGCATCCTCTACCCGGACGAGGGCGATCTGCATGTGCTCGGTCACCGGGACACGGAAGCGGTCAAGGATCGCCTCGGCTATCTCCCGGAGGAGAAAGGCCTCTACAAGAAGATGACCGCTGGCGAGATCCTGGTCTATTTCGGGCGGCTGAAGGGTCTGCCGAGGGGCGAGGCGAAACGGCGCGCGAAGGACCTGCTCGAACGCTACGGCCTCGGGGACCGTCACGACGTCCGTTGCGAGGCGCTGTCGAAGGGCATGGGTCAGAAGGTCCAGATCCTCGGAACGATCATCCACGAGCCCGAGCTGGTCATTCTCGATGAACCGTTCTCGGGCCTCGACCCGGTCAACATCGAACTGATGCGAGACCTGATTCTCGATCTGAAGCGCCGGGGCATGACGGTGATCTTCTCGACCCACATCATGCAGCAGGCGGAGCAGCTCTGTGATCGGATCTTCCTGATCAATCGCGGTCAGAAGGTCCTCGACGGCACGCTGGAGGAAATCAAGGGTGGCTTCGAATCCGGCATCCATCTCGACTACGACGGCAATGGCGCTCGCATCCGGGAGATCGACGGCATCGACCGCATCAACGATTCCGGCAAGCAGGCGGAGCTCTACCTCGATCCAGAAACAGACCCGCAGGCGGTGCTGCGCGCCCTCACCGAGCGCGTGACGATCCGGCGCTTCGACGTGCGCGCCCCGTCGCTGCACGAGATCTTCGTCCAGTCCGTGGGAGGCCAGGTCGATGAATGACAAAATTTATCTGGTCGCCCAGCGCGAGTGGCTCGAGAACGTTCGCACCAAGGCTTTCTGGATCGGGCTGCTCATCATGCCGGTCATCCTCGTCGCCGCGATGGTTCTGCCGACGTTGCTCTCGAAGACCAAGGACGCTCGGGCCTACGCGGTCATCGACAACTCGGGCTGGCTCGATGAGGCTGTGCAGACGCGCGCCTTCGCGTCCGACCTGGCGATCATGCTCGATCGGCTCGGCTTCGACGGGAAGCCGTGGCCCGAAGGCCTCGACGAGCTCGCAGCGCTCCGGACCGAATTCGTCGATCAGCCCGACCGTGGCGACTTCGCTCGCCAGAGCACCGGTGTCGATCCCGCGCCTTCGGAACCCCGACTCGGCGCCGCGCAGGACCTCGCCGAATCCATCCGCCGCTGGTGGGACTCGCTCGAGCCTGACACCGCACGGGACCTCGATCGGCGCCTGTCGAAGGCGCAGTTCCGGCAGGTTCCGGCGTCGGTTGAGAGCCGCGAAACGCTCAACGAGAAACTCGGTGACGACCAGATCTTCGCCTACATCGCGATCGAGGCCGATCCCGCCAGCTCCGACGACCCGGCGAGCTACGTCTCGAAGAATCTCACCGACAACGACCTCGAGAACTGGTACCGGCGCCACGCCACGGCCGCCATCCGCGATCGGCGCATGGAGCTCCGGGACGTCGACCCGGAACTGGCGACCTATCTCCAGGGCGAGTTCCGCCTCGACCGTAGCAAGCTGTCGGACTCGGGCACGGCCGAATCGGTGAGCATGAACGATCGGCTACGCCAGTGGGCGCCCGTTGGCTTCGTCTACCTGCTGTGGCTTTCCGTCTTCACCGTCTCACAGATGCTGCTGTCCAACACGATCGAGGAGAAGTCGAACCGACTGATGGAAGTGTTGCTATCCTCCATCAGTCCGCTGCAGCTGATGCTGGGCAAGATCCTCGGCATCGCGGCCACCGGGATCACGATGGTCGGCACCTGGGTGATCTGCCTCATCGGCGCGATCATCGTGCTGCCGATCATCTTCAGCGGCGGCGCAGTCGGTGTGGACTTCAGCTTCCTCCTGTCCGAGCCCCGCTACCTGATCTCCTTCCTCGTCTACTTCGTGCTCGGATACCTGCTGTACGCCGCGATCCTCGTGGCCATTGGCTCGGTCTGCAACACCATCAAGGAAGCCCAGAACCTGCAGTCGCCGCTCGTCATCGTCCTGATGATCCCGCTGCTGCTGATGATTCCGATCGGCCAGGACCCCAACGGCACGATGGCCGTTGTCCTGTCCTACTTCCCGCCGACGACACCGTTCGTGATGATGAATCGCGCGGCCGGCGACATTGCCTGGTGGGAGTACGCGATCACGACGCTGCTGCTGGTCGCCTCGGTCTTCTTCGCGACCGTCGCGGCCGCGAAGATCTTCCGCATCGGCGTGCTGATGACCGGCAAGCCACCCAACATCCGGGAGATGATCCGCTGGGTGCGGGCCCCGGTCGGCCTGATTCCAGAGCGCCGGGAGCCCGCCGAAGCGTCAGACGGCGGCGGGCAGTCTTAGGCTTTGCACGGCGCGGCTGACCGTATCGACGATGCGGTCGGCCTCGCTGTCATCGATGATCAGCGGCGGCAGCAGCCGGATCGTGTTGCCGCGCGTGACGTTCATAATCATGCCCTGCTCCATCGCCCAACCGACGAGCTGGGGGCAGTCCTCGGTCAGCTCCACGCCGATCATCAGGCCGCGCCCCCGCACCTCACGCACGTGATCGTGATCCGCGAGGGCCTCGCGCAGGCTGGCGCGGATGCGCTTGCCGAGTTCACGGGTGCGCTCGATGATGCCCTCGCCCTCCATGACCTCGAGCACCGTCAAACCCACGCGGCACGCCAGCGGGTTGCCGCCGTAGGTCGAGCCGTGCTTACCCGGAACGAACAGCTCTGCCGCCTTGCGACGAGCCAGGCAGGCGCCGATGGGCACGCCGTTGCCCAGCGCCTTTGCCAGCGTGATGACGTCGGGCAGGATTCCCTCGTGCTGGCAGGCGAACCAGTCGCCGGTCTTGCCGACGCCGGTCTGCACCTCATCGGCGATCATGAGCCAGCCGAACTGATCACAGATCCGCCGCACCTCGGCGAGGTAGCCATCGTGGGGCACCATGACGCCGCCCTCGCCCTGGATCGGCTCGAAGAGGACGGCCGCGATGTCGTCCCGCTCCTCCGCGAGGCGAACGAGCGCGGCGGCATCGTCGAAGGGCGCCTTGAGAAAGCCCGGCACAAGCGGTTCGAAACCCGCCTGGACCTTCGCGCTGTCGGTCGCGCTGATGCACGCGAGCGTGCGCCCGTGGAAGCTCTGGGAAAGGGAAACCACCTGAGGGGCGTTGATGCCCATGCGATGGCCGTGGAGGCGCGCTAGCTTGAACGCGCACTCGAGGGATTCCGCGCCCGAGTTGCAGAAGAACGCCTGGTCCATGCCGCTGAGGGCAGCGAGGCGATCGGCCAGCTCCTCCTGCAGGGGAATGCGCGCGACGTTGGCAGCGTGCAGCAGTGTGCCGGCCTGGTCTGCGATCGCAGCGCTGATGGCCGGGTGGCAATGGCCGAGCGAACAGACCCCAATGCCGGTCAGCGCGTCCAGGTAGGCATTGCCCGCGTCGTCGTAGAGCCAGGCGCCCTGCCCGCGCACCATCTTCACGGGCATGCGGGCGTAGGTGTTCATGAGATGAGCCGTCATCGAATCCCTCGGGTATTCCCCGTCGTCGAAGATCGAGAGATTACAACGGGCCGGCCACAACGAAAAAGCCCGGCGCGTGGCCGGGCTTGATCGACGTGCGTTGCGCGTGCCGTCAGCTCATGTTTGCCGCGGCGAAATCCCAGTTCACGAGATTCCAGAACGCCTCGACGTACTTCGGCCGCGCGTTGC
>JBCCZC010000451.1:0-4590 GCA_039188505.1 Pseudomonadota bacterium
GCGGCCGAGCGCAGGCCTTCGAGCCACTTGGCGGTTCCTTCCGCCGGCGAAGGATGCCCGTTGTAGGTGTAGTCGGGCGCGAGCATCTTGGCGATCAGATCATAGTCGCCGCCGTTCAGAACCTGGATCCAGAACTGCTGAACGAGCTTCTTGTTCCTGAGTACCGTGTCGATCGGACTGCTGGCATCGCCAATCATCTGTGTTTCCCCCTTTGCGCGTTTCCGCCGAAGGGACCGCCCCGGAGCATGTCCCGACGCAGGCCTCCCCCTGCTGGCACGACCATGTCGATCATTGGTTTTCATGCCAGTAAAATTATAATGACAGAAAATCGATGCGATGTTTAGCCTCGGGGCCGGGGGCTTCGCTCCGAGGGGGGAATGACATCGTGTCCCGGGCCTTTCGAACCGTCGGCGCGGTCGAGTGCTGCGCGCGGGTGCCCGGTGACGCTGCGGCATCAGCCGGGCCCACAGCCCACCTCACCACCCCTCGACGACGTTCCCTGTACAAGCTGGCGCCACGTCGGAATAATCCGGCATTCCTATACCCAATAAGGCCGGAGGGGACCGCCCATGCTGCTCGGACAGATGATGGAGATGCCGCTGACGATCACGGCAATTATGCGCCATGCGGAGCGCGTGCATCAGGACGGCCACATCAGCTCGATCACCGTCGACAACCCCGGACATCGGATCACCTATGGCGACGCCTTCGCCCGCGCGCGGCGCCTTGCGAACGCGCTCCAGGAGCTCGGGCTCCAGCGCGGCGATCGCATCGCTACGCTCATGTGGAACGACTACCGCCACTTCGAGGCGTACTACGCGATCTCCTGCTCGGGCTACGTCTGCCACACGATCAACCCCCGGCTGTTCCCCGAGCAGCTCGAGTACATCGTCAATCACGCCGAGGATCGCGCCCTCCTGGTCGATCCGACGCTGCTGCCGCTGGTCGAGCGAATCGCCGACAAGCTGCCGACCCTGCGCCAGATCATCGTTGCCGGTGGCGCCGTGCCGGATTCCGCGCTGCCGAACCTCGTCGCCTGGGAAGACTTCATCGGTGGCGCCTCGGAGGACTTCCGTTTCCCCGCGCTCGACGAGCGCGAGGCGAGCTCGCTTTGTTACACCTCGGGGACGACCGGGAATCCAAAGGGTGTGCTCTACAGCCACCGTTCGACGGTCCTCCACGCCATGGCCTGCGCGTCGCCCGACGTCCTTGGCATCGGCAGCAGCGATTCGGTCCTGCCCGTCGTGCCGATGTTCCACGTCAACGCATGGTCGACGCCCTACGCCGCGCCCATGCTCGGTTCGAACCTGATCTTCCCGGGCCCGAAGATGGGTGATGGTGAGACCTTGGCCAAACTGATCAACGGCCACGGGGTCAGCTTCGCCCTCGGCGTCCCCACGATCTGGCTGGGGCTCCTCACCTGGTGCCGCGAGAACGACGTCACCCTCGAGCCGCTCGAGCGCGTCGGTGTCGGCGGCGCGGCATGCCCACTGGCAATCATGGACGAGTTCCGCGAGCGTCACGGCGTACACGTGCAGCAGGGTTGGGGCATGACCGAGATGAGTCCGGTCGGGACCTTCAACGTGCCTCGCAAGGCGCTGGCGGACCTCCCCCTCGATAACGCGCGGCAGGTCCAGGTACTGCAGGGCCGGACGATCTTCACCGTCGAGATGAAGATTACCGACGACGACAACAACGAGCTGCCCTGGGACAACGAGGCCGTCGGGCGGCTCAAGGTACGCGGCCCCGGTGTGTGCTCGGGCTACTATCGCCTCGAGGACAGCGAGACCCACGACGCCGAGGGCTGGTTCGACACGGGTGACGTGGCGGCCATCACGCCCGACGGCAACCTGCGGATCACCGACCGCACCAAGGACGTCATCAAGTCCGGCGGGGAGTGGATCAGCTCGATCGATCTCGAGAACGCGGTCATGGCCCACCCGGCCGTCGCGGAGGCCGCCGTGATCGGCATCAGTCACCCGAAGTGGACCGAGCGGCCACTGATGATCGTCGTGGCGGCTGGCGAGGCGCCAAGCGGTGAGGAACTGCGCGGGTTCCTCAAGGGCAAGGTTGCGGACTGGTGGATCCCCGAGGACGTCGTCTTCGTCGATGAGCTACCCCACGGCGCCACGGGCAAGGTCAGTAAGCTCGAGCTTCGGAAGCAGTTCAAGGACTACGAGGCGAGCTGATACCGCCCGTCGGCCGCGGAGCGCCGCTCGGGGTACGTTACATTCGTTTTCAGTAACTTAGCGCCGATTCTTGGCGCTTGGGGTTACGCTGAGCCTGTGAAATTGTCCGCAGGCACAGCACAACCATGTCCTCGACACTGAAACGTCAGTCGTCCCGGGCATTCCTCATCGCAACGGTCATACCGTTCGCGCTGGCGTGCCTCGGCCTGGCGTTCGCATTCCTCGCCTGGTCCCGGCAGGCGAGCGAGGTCCAGCTGACGACGTCGGTCACCGAGGTTGCGGCGCGGCTGGACCTCTACGTCGGGCAACACGTGGCGGTGATGGAATCGCTGGCCGCGATGCTGGCCGCGAATCACCAGGGTGACCAGTCCGGCCTGAGCCGAGGCCTGCAGGCGCTCCACGCCCGGCAGGCCGGATTTCTCACGCTCACGGTTGCCGACCCGGATGGTCGCGTCATGGCGGCATCCGTGAATCGCGGTCGCGAGGCCGGCGAGGTCGGCACGAGCATCGCCGATCGCGAGTATTTCCGGCGGGCCGGAGAATCATCCGGGGCGTTCGTGTCACCTGCGTTCATCGGGCGTGGCCGGGGCAACGACGTCATCGTGGCGATCAGCCAGACCTACGACTGGGGTGACGGGCGCAGCGGCATCGTTCAGGGCGCGCTCGACCTGTCCCTGCTCGACGAGCTCCTACGGCCCGGGGGCGATTCGGGTCAGGACATCCTTATCGCGGACGGTAACGGGCTGATCGTGGCGAGCACCGCCGGCGGATTCTCACCCCTCGTACATTCCCTCGACGCGCTCCTCGCCCAGGGCGCCCATGATCGCTACATCGTCAGTGTCGTCGACGCGGACACACGCGGCTGGCGGATCGCCGGCTTCTTCGATCGTTCGGCGCTCTACCGACCCGTCCTAGTCCTCGCTGCCGTGCTCGTGGGCACCGTGCTGACGAGCCTGCTGCTGGCCAGCGTGCTTTACGGGCGTCTGCTCGGACCGGTGCTGAAGTGGGTCAGCGGCGTGGCAGAATCGCTGTCCCGGTCGCGCATCGAGGCGATGGCGGTGCCGCAGCTGCCGGCAGGACACACGGAGGAGCTCGCCCGCCTCGCTCGCTCCATCAGCGAGCTGCTCGACACGGTGCGGCGCCAGCGTGACGAACTGAAGGCCGGTCTCGAATCCCTCGAGAGCCGGGTCGAGGAGCGAACGCGGGAGGTCGAGGAACGCAATCGCCAGCTCCAGTTCAGTCGCACGCTGCTCGAACAGTTCGTGCGTCAGGCACCGGTCGCGATCGCGCTCCTCGATCACCAGATGCGCTTCGTCGAGATCAGCGACCGCTGGATCGACGAGTTCCGTCTCGGCGAGCGTGCGGTGGTCGGTCACCGCTTCCGCGAGGTGCTGCCCGGCCTGCCCGAAGTCTGGAAAGAGCGGTTCGAGCAGTGTCTTTCCGGGCAGGGACACCGGATCGCCGAGGAGGCGCTGCCAATGAGTGATGGCGCCGTTCACTGGGTGAGCTGGGCCATGGATCCTTGGCATGAGCCGGATGGATCCGTCGGCGGCTGCGTGATGATGGCGGAGTTCGTGACCGACCAGAAGCGCTTCAAGGACCAGCTCGAGCACCTGGCCGACCATGATGCCCTCACGGGCTTGCTTAATCGCCGGGCCTTCGTTTCGGCGCTCGAAGAAACGCTCGCCCGCTCGGACTGCGGCCGGCGCGCCCTGCTCTTCGTCGACCTCAATGATTTCAAGCAGGTCAACGACAAGCTCGGTCACGCGGCCGGTGACGACGTGCTGCGCCTGCTGGCGGATCGCCTGAAGGTCCAATCGCGCGCAGGCGACGTCGCCGGCCGGCTCGGGGGCGACGAATTCGTGATCCTATCCACAGTGGAAAGTTCGAAGGAGCTCGTCAGCGTGGCCGAGCGCTATCGTCGCATGCTGCGGATGAGCATGAACTGCAAGCAGGGACAAGCGCTCATCAGCGTCAGCGTTGGAGCGACGATGCTGTCGCCGGGGCAGAGCGTGGACGAACTGCTGGAGAAGGCGGATCGTTACATGTACGCCGACAAGCGCGCCCATTCCTGAGCGCGCTCGTCAGACCGGCATCGAAGAATCAGGTCGGTTCGACCTCTTCGTTCATCTCTTCGTCATCAAAGCAGCCGGTCTGGAGCTGGCCGACTTCCGTTGACGTCAGCTGGCCCATGTACATCTTGATCTCGCGGGTGGTGCCGGCGGCGATGGGTTCGCAGTTCGCCGTTCCGTCGCCCTGGCGGATGCAGATGTTCGCGGCAGCAGGCCGGGTGTTGCTCGCACGTATGGTCGCGCAGGTACCCGGTTCCGGCGAATCGCAGTTCGTGTCGATATTGACGATCTGACCGCTGCAGCGTGCTTCAGCCGCCGGCTGCTGCGGA
>JBCCZC010000452.1:0-4572 GCA_039188505.1 Pseudomonadota bacterium
GCTCCCGCGGAGCTCCTCGGCGATGGCCTGCGAGAACGAGGTCACGTAGGCCTTCGTCGCGTAGTAGACCGCCTGGAGCGGGCCCGGCAGGAAGGAGGCCGTCGAAGACACGTTCAGAATCCGCCCCCGTCCCCGCTCGACCATCCCGGGCAAGTAGCGTCGAGTCAGCGCCGTCAGGGCCACCATGTTGACCTGCATCATCGCCTGGACGCGGCCCCACTGCTGCTCGTGGAAGGCACCATGGAGCCCGAAGCCGGCATTGTTCATGAGGACGTCGATCTCGACGCCGGCCGCTTCGGTTTCCGCAAAGATCGCCTCCGCTGCATCGGGCTCCGCCAGGTCCCGGGCGATCACGCTGACGCTCACCCCGTGCTTCTCCTCGAGTTCCGCTCGAAGCGCCTCCAGTCGGTCGGCGCTGCGCGCGACGACCACTAGGTCGCCGCCCTTCGAGGCGTGCAGTCGGGCAAGCTCCAGGCCGATTCCGCCCGAAGCGCCAGTCACCAGTGCCGTTGTTCCCTTGGCCATTCTCAGAACTCCACCGTTGTCATTTGATGGCGCCAGCGTACTGCCGACAGCATCACCTGTATCGGCTAATCGCGCCAGGCCACCTGCAGAACGCGCCACGAGACAGAGCGAACACGTCAGCCGGGGTTGCTTCGGCGGAGCTGCCGCATCGCTTTCCTTCCCTCCAACCAACGGGGATAATTGAGGGTTTAGCCCTCCCCGGAACCTCACTTCGATGCAGCTCTTCGTCATCAGCATGCACCGCAGCGGCAGCTCGGTGGCCAGCCGCCTGCTGAACATGCTCGGCGCCTACTTCGGCGCGGAAGGCAGCAGCACGGCTGCCAACGAGGAGAACCCGAAGGGCTTCTGGGAGCGCCGTGACATCCGGGCCCTCAACGACCGGCTACTGTTTTCCGTCGGCTGCGATTGGAATCGCGTCGCAACCTTCGACTTCGACACAATTCCTGCGGAAACGCTGGCCGAGGCCCGCCGCGAGGCGCAGCGAATCATCCTCGACCTCGATGCCCACCGCCCGTGGGTACTGAAGGAACCGCGCTTCTGCCTGACGCTGCCGCTCTATCGGCCGTTTCTGGAGATGCCCGTCGCGATTGTCGTACATCGCGATCCGATCGAGGTCGCCATGTCCCTGCGGCACCGCAACGGCCTGTCGCTCCTTGAAGGTGTCGGCCTGTGGGAGGCCTACGCCCGGTCGGCCTGGGCCGCGACGGAGGGCATGCCACGGATCGTGATCCGCCACGCCGAGGTCATGAGCGACCCGGTGGGCGCGGTCAATGACCTCCACGATCAGCTCGTCGCCATGGGGGTCACCGGACTGCGGCGACCATCGGATGCGGAGATCACGGCCTTCATCGACGCCGATCTCTACCGCCAGCGTCGGAAGGAGCGCGATGCGTCCGGGCTGCTCAACGGCATGCAGGCGGAGCTCGCCGCACAGTTTGCCACGGGCCCCGCGGACCAGGCGATCGATTCGAAGCGGTCGCCCGGGGGACAGATGGCCCTGGAGCATCTCGAGCTCCGGCTCACGGCCGAGGCGGATCGCGCGGCCGCCGTGGAGGCCGCGGTCGCCGAGGAACGCGCGAAGAAGCCGCCACCACCGGAACCGACGCCGGTCGAAACGCTCCTCGAGAATCTCGAGTCCACGCTCGTGGACAAGATGCAGTCGACCCTCGTCGAGAAGATGGAATCGCGCCTCGACGCGCGACTCGACGCGCAGCAGCAGGCCGAGCTCGACGCCTCCGCTGCCCGCGATGCGAAGGCCGAAGCTGTGCGGGAAGAGATGGACAACGTCCGCCAGGAGATGGGGCGGGTCCATGACGGCATGGGACAGGTTCGCGAGGAGATGGGCCGGGTCCAGGACGAGATGAACGGTCTCTCGCATGACCAGCAGTCCGAGCTGACCCAGATCTCGAGCCAGCTCGCCAATATCCTCGCCCAGCGGGAGTACGAACAGCTCGAGGCCTCGCTCCGCGCGGAGGCCAACGACGCGCAGCTGCGGGCGACGATTCTCCAGGAGCGCATGCGCACGCTGCTCCATTTCGTCGATGCGCTCTGGAACGGTTACCAATCTCTCGAAGGAGAGCTGTCGCGGCGCGGCGCCACCAGCCACGATGCCATCGAGCTGGCCGACGATGCGGCCCGACTCGTGCGGTCGTTCCAGGAGGATCTGGCGATCACCCAGGGCACCGCCGCCTGGCGCTTTGGCAGCCGGATCACGGATTTCATCGGCCGCATCGCGCGCCTGCCGAAATCGGCCCTCCACGACCGGATCGTCGAGCACGGCGCTGCGGCGGACGGCCTCGACCGGAAGCGCGAGACGGTGCGCCAGCGCCTGCCCGAGCGCGATGATGCGGGACGCATGGCCGTGGTCCGAGAGAATCGCCACCTGCGACCGGTCTACGAAACCGTGCGCGCCAGCGCTCTGGCCCAGCTCTACGGTCTGCAGGACCGGTTCGTGCCGGAAACGTCGCTCGCCGTCATTCTCCTCCCGCCCTACGGACGTAAGCTGCTCGACGCGCTGCTGGGCCAGCTACAGCTGCATGCCGCCTACCGCGGCTACGAGCTGTTCATCGGCGAATCGGCGACGGAGGTGGCTCAGAAGTGGGCGCGCCAGCTCCCGATCCGGCTGGTGCCGGATGACGATACGCCGAACCTCGCGACCTGGATCAATCGCTGCGTCGCGCTGTCGGAGGCGGACGTCCTCTGCCTCATGGAGACCCGGCTGCGGCTGTTTCAGGATCCGCTGTCGCCACTCGTACGCGCGTTCGCGGAGTCCGGCGCCGATTACGTTGGCGTCGCACCGCTCGAGGAATCGAAGGAACAGGTCGACCGCGTCAGCGGGATCGCCGCACGCATCGGCTTCGACGGCAGCCGCGGCGTGGCGCTCGCGCCCGAGCCCGTGGATCTTGCCATCGCCGCGGAGGCGGCTGCCGATCTCACCCCCTTCGCAACGCCGCTGGCGGTCCGCCGCGAGGCCTTCGTTCGTGTCGGCGGTCTATGTACCGATTACGAGGCAGGCGACGCGCTCGAGGATTTCCTCCTCAAGCTCCGCTTCGATGAGGGCCTGCGGGGCCATCTGCTGACCAACCTGGCGATCACCGCACGGGGCATCCTCAAGCTCGAACGGAAGGCCGCCAGGGACGCGGCGGTTCTCAACGCCCGCTTCGGCCAGCGACTCCGGCGTCATTTCTTCGAGCGCCTCGTCGACCGTCCGGTATCGGTCGTCGGCCGACCCTTCGCCGTCGCGTTTGCGGTCACCGACTGCGACAGTGCGGGCGACTACCTGACGGCCCGGGAGCTCGGCCAGGCCCTGCAGGAGCACCACGGCTGGACCGTGCGCTACCTGCCGCGGGATTCCTGGTACGACCTCGAGGGCTTCGACGTCGTCGTGGCGATGATCGACGAGTTCGATCCGCCGTCGATCGAGGGCTGTGATGCCCACCTCCTGCGCATTGCCTGGGCCCGCAACTGGTTCGACCGTTTGCTCGAGCAGCCGGGCTCCGATGATTTCGACCTGTTCCTCAGCGCCTCGGTCGCCGGCGGCCGCCAGGCAAATCGGCGCCTCGGGCACCGGGCCCGCACCTTTCGGATCGCCACCAGCGACACCCGGTTCGCCACGGCCCAGGCGTCGGGCGGCCGCGACATCGACTACCTGTTCAGCGGGAGCAACTGGGGGGCCGAACGCGACATCACGCGCAATCTGCGGCCGGCGGACCTGCCGTGGCAGGGCGTCGTGCTCGGGCGCAACTGGGAGGAGTTCGAGCCCTTCCGGGAGATCTATCGCGGCTTCGCCGACTACGAGGAACTCCCGAACTGGTACGCGCGGACGAAGATCGTCATCGACGACGCCAACCACGTGACGCGGGAGTGGGGTTCGGTGAACTCGCGGGTCTACGACGCGCTCGCGGCCGGTGCGCTGGTGCTCACCAATTCGCAGCAGAGCTCGGACGACGTGTTCGACGGCATGCTCCCCGTCTACGATTCGCCGGAGTCGCTCGCCCAGCTCCTGGATCGGTTCCTGAACGACGAACCGCAGCGCCTGAAGCTTGCCCGGCGGCTGCGCGGCATCGTGCTGAAGCGCCACACCTACGCGCGCCGCGCCGAGGAATTCCAGCGCTTCGTCACCGAGCATTTCGCCGCGCCGCTGCGCATCGGTATCAAGGTGCCCTGCCCCGATCGCGGCGAGCGCGACGACTGGGGCGACACCTACTTTGCCCGCACGCTCGCCCGCATTTTCCGCGAGCAGGGACTCGCCGCGCGCCTCGACTTCCTGCCCGAGTGGCGCCGTCCCGCGGCAGCGACGGACGACGTCGTACTCGTCCTCCGCGGGCTGTCGACTTACGAGCCGAGGCCGGGCCAGGTCAACCTGATGTGGAACATTTCCCATCCAGACCAGGTGGCCGACGACGAGTACGAGGCCTACGACCATGTCTTCGTCGCCTCGGCGAGCCACGCCGCCGCGCTTTCGGAACGGCTCGATGTGGCCGTGAGCCCGCTGCTGCAATGCACCGATGCGACGGTCTTCGACCAGGACACGCGGACCGCGGGCGA
>JBCCZC010000453.1:0-4552 GCA_039188505.1 Pseudomonadota bacterium
AGAACGATGGTCTGGTAGCCCCCGTCTTCAACGACGTTCTCGTAGACCTTGAACACGGCCACCGGCGGGTCGTTCACCTCATCCATCGTGATGGATACCTGGCCGGCGTCGTTGAACTCACCGTCGGTCACCGTGAAGCTCAGGACGAAATCGCCCAGGTAGCCCGGTGCGGGTGTGAAAACCACGGTCGGCAGGTTGGACGTGTCGAGCGTGCCGTTGACCGGGTCATCGAGCACCACGTTCTCGAACAGCAGAATCGGGCTGTCTACGTCGGTGCCTTCGAGGACGATCTCCGTGGACTCATCCATGAAGGCGGTGACGCTCTTGTCGGTCGCCAGGGGACCGTCGTTGGCGCCGGCAATCTCGAACGTGACCGTGGCGGTCTCGGACGAAAGCACACCGTCCGAGACTCGATAGGTCAGCGAATCGGTGCCGGAGAAGTCCGGATCCGGGGTGTAGGTGGCGCTGACGCCCCCACAGTCGCAGGTGCCGGCATCTGGTCCGTCGATGATCTCGACGGACAGCGTGTCGCCGTCAACGTCCGCTGCCGAGAGATCGAACGAGAACGCCACCGAGTCCTCGACCAGGGAGACGGTCTGCGAAGATGCCGTCGGCGCATCGTTGATCGGATTGATGGTGATGGACACCGTCCCGGTAGCCGAGAGCCCCCATGGATCGGTCACCTGGTAGGTCAGCGTCGCCACCCCCGTCCTGTCGGCTTCCGGCGTGAAGCCAACCGTGGGCAGACCCGCCACTTCGAGGATCGGATTGCCGTCATAGCTCAGAATCTCGTAGATCAACGAGCCCGGATCATTGTCAGCATCCGAACCCGGGAGAACGAAGGTTGTACTCGTGTCCTCATCCATCGTCACGGCGAGATCGGCCGCTTCCGGCGCGTTGTTAACCGGCAGCAGGTCGATAACGAGGTTCTTTTTCGCCGAGGTATTGACGCTGTTGCTGGCGGTGTACTCGATGCGAATCAGCGCGGATTCGGCGTTCGAGTCGGGGCCCGCGGTAAAGGTGAAGTCGGTGCCGGTGCCGGTGATCGTGCCGATCGCAGGGTCCAGCGCCGTGAGGATCTGGATCGACACCGGTTCTCCCAGCGGATCGCTGACCGCGCGGGAGAAGTCGATGTAGACGGGCTGGTCTTCGGGACCGTACTCGACCAGGTCGACGGGGACTGGCGCATCGGCCGTGCCCTCAACGTTGAAGTATCGGTACTGGGCCGCGTTTCCGAGCGTGCCCTTTCGAGGCCACAGCTCGACGCGCATCTCGCGGAAGTTCGCGGACTTGCCGACGCTGAACTCGCGGCCCATCGCCGTCTCCGGCGTTCCCTGGATGCCCTGCCAGGAGCCGTTCGGCTGCTTCTCCTGCAGCCAGACCGCGTAGTGATCCGTCGGCATCTCGGATTCGGTCCAGGACACGCTGACCTTGCCGTCGTCATCGACCACTGCCCCAGGACCCCGTGTGCCCTTCAGGATGATGGCTGCCGGCTGCCTGCCGCGTTGATTCGCGCGGCGGATTCGGGCACCGAAGCGCGTGCGGCTACTTTCGAGGCAGACACCCGGAGCCGTGCAGGCGGTGATCGTGATGGGGTAGAACGTGCGCGCAAGCGACGACGGGTAGTCGAAGTCGAAGCGGTTATCCGTGACCGTATAGGTCTGCCCGTTGGTCTCGACGAGGTATTCGTGCACCGAATAGCTCGGGTCGTCCCAGCGAACGTCGACGCGGTTATTCCGCGTCATCGGCGGCGTGCTTGCACTGAAACTGGGATTCCGCAGGTACATGTTCGCGAGGAAGTCCGGCGGGATGACCCGAATCTCGCCCGATAGCGATTCGTCTGAACAAACACCGCCGTCGCAGGACTGAAGCTTGTATTGCGTGTTGAACGCATCGCTCCCGAAGCCCCCGCCGGAGCGCGGTTGATCGGTCAGGCAGTAGCGGTACTGGAAGCCGCTCCCGAACGGCTCCGCGGTGGGCGCATCCGGTTGGGCAGCAACCTGCTCGAATACGCCCGACGCGTTTCGGCGCCAGACAACCTGCTCGCGCGTCGCATCATCGTTGCGGTCGACCCAGCAGAGCCGGACATCGTCTATCTGGGTGCGCAAGGGGGCGAATTGCTCGCGCGTCGCATTCACGAATTCGACTTCCGCCGGTGGTAACGGCGAGGGCATGCCGTCCGGGTGGGTGATCTCGACGCGCCTGATGACGGGCGACGTCGGGCTTGCGGTCGCCCGCATCGTGACAACTGCGCCGCCCATCGGAATGCCCTCGAGCAGCACGTTCATCGATGTGCCGCAGCCGATGAGATCGGCATCGCGGAAGAGGCAGAAGCCGGCGTGCCCATCGAGGTCCTTCGCCGTGACGCTAGTCGCGCAACCGCTGAAGTCGGGGCCCATCTGGCAGAGACCGTTGCTGTCTGTGGAAAGCTCTACCACCGGCTCGAAGACGCCGATCGGCACCTTGGCGGAATCGACGTACTCGGTACAGGCGTGCAGGCCCGCGTTGTGGACGCCGAAGCTCATGCCCTGCAGCGCGCATTGATTAAGGGTCGGTAGCTCATCCGAATCCCGTATGACAAGTGTTCGCATCGCCCGATAGCGGATGTCGTGGGCGCGACCTGCGGAGGTTGACGCCACCACTTCCTCGATGAGCAGATCCGTGAACCCGCGGCGCGACCAGTTCGCCGTGGAGAAGGTCGAGTTGGCGAGGTCGAGGTCGAATCCGAAGGCACCGGCCGGGAATTCCAGCGGGATCCGCGCATAGCCATTGGCGAAGTCCGTCAACATCACCTTGACGGCGCCGGTACTACGCCGGTGGGTGATCAGGTCAGTGGCCAGATCGCCGTTGAGATCGCCGAGCAGGAAGTCGTCCCCTGGCAGCAGATCAACGACCAGCTCATTGACCTGCCAAGGGCGGTAGCGGCCGAGGTAGTCGGAGTAGATCACGTGGATCCGATCGATCGGCGCCACCACAACCAGCGGCTCGAAGACGAGGTCGTCCTGGCCGTCGCCGTTCAGGTCCACCATGTGGATTCGATAATCGGCCGGCACCCCGGGAATGTTGAGCGGCGCCCAGGGGTCACGCTGATTCAGGTGCCCCTCGAAATCGGCCAGCGGGACCTCGCTGCGGATCAGGATGAACTCATCAGGCGTGAAGACCAGCACGTCGTCGCGGCCGCTTCCGTTCGTATCCCCAGTCACCACCTGGCTCTGGGGCCAGGTCCAATCGCTGAACGGAGCAAGTTCCTTCAGATTGACGGTCGCGTGGGCATCACCGGAACTCGAGGCCGAGAAGAGCAGATAGGGGTTCTGTGTGGCCTCGATCGGCTGCAGGGCGAAATCCGTGTTGCCGTCGCCGTCGAAATCACCGGCGATCGACCGGTGCTTGGTGGGGTCGATGCCCGCCGGCGCGTGGTCCGCGTCGACGCTGACGATCACCGAGATCTCCGCCGAATCGCTCAGCCCGCCGGCGTCGGTGACCGTGAACACCAGCGTGTAGACGCCGGGCGTTCCCGCGGTGTAGCGGACGGTGGGCAAGGCGCTGGTGTCGAGCGTACCGCCATCGAACTGGTCGACATGCCAGGACAGGCCCGACTGGAGCGAGTCGACGTCCGTCGCGCCGAGCTGAAATTCCGTGGTTTGTCCTTCGACCGCGTACACGGTCTCATCCGTCGCGACAGGGGCGTCGTTCACCGCGGCGATATTGATGAGGATCGTCGAGGGCTCGGACGTGAGGACGCCATCGGAGACGGTGTAGCTGAGGGAGACAGGACCGATCGCTTCGGTATTGAAATCGTCTGCGGGGGTGAAGGTATAGAGCAGCCCCGTACCGGTCATGGTTCCAGCCGTCGGCGCTACGGACTGGATGTCCGCCTCCAGCGCGTCCCCCTGGGGATCCGATGCGAACGCGCTCAGGTCGATGGCGAGGGCCTGCTCTTCCAACCCGAAGAATTCAGCCTCCGTCGCCACCGGGGAGTGCTGTGAGAGGTCGGATCCGCGTACCGTGAAGGCCTGCCGGACAACGTCGCCCAGACCGCGGAGGTTTTCGCCCCAGACCGAGATCCTCAGCTCGCGGTCGGCGGCCTGCTGTAAGCCAGAGAAGGAGACCGAGGTGTCGAGATTCGAGGCGGTCTGAAGCTGCAGCCATGTTCCATCCGCCTGTTTCTCGTGCAGCCGCCACCGGAAGCTGTCGATCGTGCTGCCCGCGGGCGCCTCCCAGGAGGCCGAGAAGCTCCCGTCGTCGTCCACCAGGGGATCGAAGCTGCTCATGCCCGACAGGTCAACGCCATCAACCGGGCGGGGCGCCATCGTTTCCTTGACGATGACCGGGAAGACGTGCTCGTTCCAGTCGTCGAAATTGCAGTTGGCGCTGTTGCACACCCGAACGCCGACTTCGACGGTCTGCCGGGTCTCGGTGGGCGTGAAGCTCCAGGAGTGCGAGGATGAAGTCGTTTCGCTCCAGCCGCCCCCGTCCACGACTTCGATGTACTCGTAGAGGTATTCCGGATCGATCCAGCTCAGGGTGATGTTCCCGTCCTCGTCAATCGCCG
>JBCCZC010000454.1:0-4540 GCA_039188505.1 Pseudomonadota bacterium
CAGCATGTGGGCGGCGGTAAAGGGTCCGATCTTGCTGCGGCCGTCTGTCGATACGACGTGCAGCGCCGCGCCCGGTGGCAGCGCGAAGCGGCGGAATCCGAAATTGAGATGCGCGGCATCCTTGGCCCGCACCCGGAGTCGCCAGATCCAACGCCCATCCAGAGCCTGAGACCAGGTGCCCACGTCGGCCGGTGTCCAGGTGACCTTGCGCGGCACGGCGTATCGTCGCGGCCAGCCGGGCAGCTCGTCCGTCAGCGTGTCCTCAGCAGCCAGCGCATCGAGATCGAGAGTCCCGAAGCGCTTGAGTTCGGCCTCTTCGGCACCGTCGAGCAGCTTGGCCGTCGGCGTCTCGCTCGTGACTCCGAATGCCGCACTGCAACAAAGCGCCAGCGTCAGCGCCCCCCAGCGAATCGCGTTCCTTGACCAGCACCAGCTTCCCATCGGTTTCCTCCCCACCAATCCGTGTGCGTGGCGGGAGCATAGCGCTTACCGCGACGTCTATCGATGGCGGCCGGTGCCAAGCTGCCGACCAAGACTGAGGAGCGCTCGAGATGAGAACGGACAAGACCGCCTGCATCCTGTGTTCGCGCAACTGCGGCCTCGAGGTCGAGATCGATGGCGACCGCTTCGTGAAGATCCGCGGGGACGCGCAGCATCCGGATTCGAAGGGCTATATCTGCCAGAAGGCCGCGCGCCTCGAGCACTATCAGCATCACGACGATCGCTTGACGCAGCCGCTCAAGCGCCAGCCCGACGGCTCCTTCGAGGCCATCAGCTGGGATCAGGCGATCGGTGAGATCGCGGGCAAGCTCGTGGACGTCAGAAAGAAGCACGGCCCCGACACGTTCGCGCTCTGCGGCGGCGGCGGCCAGGGTAACCATCTCGGCGCGGCCTACAGCCAGCAGCTGCTCGCGGCAATGGACAGTCGCTTCGTCTACAGCTCGCTCGCCCAGGAGAAGACTGGCGATTTCTGGGTCAACGGCCGACTCTTCGGCCGCCAGAACTGCCACGTGACCGAGGGCGTCGAGCACGCCGATTACGTCGTGTTCATCGGCACCAATCCGTTCCAGGCGCATGGCATCCCCAACGCCCGGCAAACCCTTCGCGAGATCAGCAAGGATCCGAACCGGACCATGGTCGTCGTGGATCCGCGGCGGACCGAGACCGTACGCTTCGCCGATCTGCACCTGCAGCTGAGGCCGGGTACGGACGCCTTTCTCATCGCGGCGATCCTCGCCACGATCGTCCGCAACGGCTGGCACGACGAGAGCTTCCTGCGCGAGCACTGCACCGGCGCCGAGGCGGTCATCGAGGCCTTGCGCGACGTGTCGCCGGCGGCCTACGCCGAGCGGGCGGGCGTCGCGCTCGAGGATATCGAGCAGGTGGCCCATGGTCTCAGCCACGCGAGGACCGCAGCCGTCAGGGTGGACCTCGGCACACAGCACACGCTGCACACGACGCTGAACGCCTGGCTCGAGAAGCTGCTCTATCTGCTGACCGGGCATTTCGGGCGCGAGGGGACGAACACGCTGCACAGCTGGATGCTGCCGCTCGTGGGCCACACGGACGAGCGACGGTCGATCGCTGGCAAACGCCTGCGCCGCACGAAGCATCACGAGATGATGCCGATCGGCGGCATGTATCCGCCGAACATTCTTCCGGACGAGATCGAAGCGGGCGGCCTCCGGGCCATCGTGGTCGACAGCTGCAATGCGTTGCTGAGCTGGCCGGACACCGCCGCCCTGGAGCAAGCCTTCGCCCGGCTCGACCTCCTGGTCGTGATCGACGTGGCGATGACGGAGACAGCGCGAGCGGCGGACTACGTGCTGCCGGCGGCCTCGCAGTTCGAGAAGTGGGAGGCCACGGGCTTCAACCTCGAGTTCCCGGACAACTACTTCCATCTCCGGCACCCGCTGTTTCCGCAGACCGGCGACTGCCTGCCGGAGGCAGAGATCTACACGCGCCTGCTCGAAGCGATGGGCGAGCTGCCCGCGTCGTTTCCGGTCCTGCGCGCCCTCGCCCGGCTGGAACCGGCAGTCACCGGTCACGCCGCCTACCTCACCGCGTTGATGGCCCGCCTGAAACGCGATCGCGGTCTCCGGCGCTACGGCGCGTCGATCCTCTACCGGACGCTCGACGACCGACTGCCTGACGACGCCGCCGCTGCGGCGCCGCTGCTCCCGCTCGCAATCGACTTCGTACGGCGGCACCCCCGCCAGGTCGCCCGGGCCGGGATCGCGGGAAGCGGCGTGCGTCAGGGCGTAAACCTGTTTCGCGCCATCCTCGCAGCGCGCTCCGGGCTCCACATCAGCCGTCACACCTACGACGAGAGCTGGGAGCTTATCGCCAACGAAGACGGGAAGATCCACCTCGAGATTCCCGAGATGCTCGCCGAGCTGGCCGCGCTGGACGCGGTATCCGGGGCGCCGGAACACCCGTTCATCCTCATGGCTGGCGAGCGGCGCAGCTACAACGCCAATCAGATCTTCCGCGACCCGAAATGGCGCAAGATCGATCCCGATGGCGCCCTGAGGATGCACCCTGACGATGCGGCGGGCCTCGGGCTCGCCGCGGGAGATCGGGCGCAGTGTTGGAACGATCGCGGCGCGATCGACGTCACTGTCGAACTGGATGACGGCCTACGCCGCGGCGTCGTGACCTTGCCCCACGGGTACGGCATGCGCCACGGCGATGGCGGCCCGACCGGCCCGCAGATCAATCGCCTCACGAGCAAGGATCGGTGCGACCCGCTGTCGCGAACGCCCTTTCACAAGTTCGTCCCCGTCGATATCGAGAAGGTTCGGGGCGCCGCCGCTGGCTAGCGCCCATCCGTAAGCCACGCTTTTGGAGCCGCCGACCGAAACGGCCAGGCGTGGCCGTTTCGGGACCCGGATCAGCCCATTCAGTTGACTCTGGCGTCGATCGCGACTTCGATCGCGCGGTAGCGATCCGCGGTCGAAACGCCCAGGAGTCGAGGCAGCGCGAAGTACTGGTCTGCGTGGATCCGCTCGAGTCGCGCCTGGTCGTCGGCATCGGTGGATTCGAGCAGGCGACCGATCTCGTACTCCGTGCGGTCGATGCGATCATCGAGGCTGCCGCGTACCCGTTCGACGAGTGCCGCATAGTGGGCCTCGTTCCCGACCTCGACGACGTTGTTGAGGAGCTGATCCAGCAGCGCGACGGAGCGCGCCAGCTCGGCGGGATCAAAGGGCGCCGGGGCATCGCCCCGACCAAGCCGTTTGTAGTTCTCGTGCGCCGTCGACAGGGCTTGGGCATGCTCGTCGAGGAGCTGAACCTCATCCACCGCGCGGCTGTCCCAGGTCCACCGGGCCTCGACCGCGCCGCACCAGCCAGCGGCGACCGCGAAAATCAGGATGCTAGCTCTCATGGGATGGTCCTCCGAGTTTGCGATTCTGGATGGCCTCGCGCGCACGTGCTGCCGTCGCCAGCACCGGTCTGGCCACCTCGGCAGGCAGCCAGCCGCGTCGAGCCGCGAGCAGCACGCCACTGCCGCAGAGCACAAGGAAGAGAAGCAAGCCGAACACACCCGCCCCGGAACTGGAGGCGGCCGGAGCGCCTTCGACTGCGTCGGTCATCAACGCCTCCACGCGCGCCAGCTCCTGCGCGACCTCGCGCTGGGCCGCAGCCTGGGCGGCCGCCGCACCCGCGGCCGCGGTGGCCGCGCGCGCTTCGTTGTCGCGCTGAATCTGTGCGGCAAGCGCTTCCTGTCGCTCCGATCGCTTTGCGTCCTCACGGCGGCGGCGCTCGCCGATCGACACGACCTCCGTCGAACCGAGTTCGTGGGCCGCGACTGCCGGCCAGGTGACAACTGCGAGATCGTTGCCTGGTGCCGACCGCCCGGTGTGCTGCTCGTAGAGCACCGTCGCATCCCGATACATCGCGTGGTAGGGCGTCCGCCCCTCGTACAGCAACAGCGGCAGGGCGAAGTAGTCCCACTCCACCATCTCCACGAGACGCGCAAGGCGGAAATCGAAGGCCGTCGGATCAGCTGTTCGACCCGCCTCGAGGAGCGACGCCGTCGCCTGCAGCCGCGCCTGGATGACGGGGTACTGGTCGACGATGCCCTTGATGACGACCGCCTCGAACTCCTCGCGAAGTCGATCCTCATGCTCGGAGACGTGATCATCGTGGAAGGCGACGAAGATCTCGGCCACCGCCCGCGCCAGCGCCGGCACATCGCCTGGCGGCGCGAGGTTTGGCTTCGCCGGGAAATCCTCGAGGTAGCCCTGCCAGGCGTCGACGAGCGCCAGGTTATTGACGAGATGATCCTCGTACGCCGACGTCTGAGCGCCCGCGAGCAGGGGAATGCCGATTATCAGCAGCGTGAAGCAACGTCGCATCTTGTCTCCTCGTTCGCTCGAAGTGGGTACGCGGCCGTTCGGGTGCCGCCAGCAGAGCCTCCGCCGCGGCGGCGACACCGAGCAAGCAGAAACGGGGACCAAGCGCGGAAAGTGCGGGTAAAAATCGGGCAAGGACGATCTCAAGGCCATGAATTGAAACGATTTCCATGAACCAACCG
>JBCCZC010000455.1:0-4531 GCA_039188505.1 Pseudomonadota bacterium
AGCCGTCGGTGGCGTCGACCTCGTGGCGCTCGCCATCGCGGTCGGTGACGTAGATCGTGGTCATCCGAATTCTTCCTGTTTGTGGGGCGTTCTCGAGCACAGGCGAACGGCGCGAGATTCTAGGCGCTTCGCGGCCCGAAGGCCAATTTCGACAGTCTCGACAATAGCATAAAAAAAACAGTCATGACTGTTTATATTGTTGAGGGCTGGGCGTATACTCGATCGGCATGCCGGGTTGGTACCGGCAGACGCGGCCACGCACGGAGAAGAGCACGCATGAGACTGGGACTGAGGGGCAAGAAGGCGATCATCACCGGCTCGACGCGCGGCATCGGCCGCTGCATCGCCGAGACGATGGCGAAGGAAGGGGCCGACGTCGCGATCTGCTCGCGTGATCCCGAGGAGGTCGAGGAGGTCGTCGCCGAGATGCGGCGCAACCACGACAGCCGGATCATCGGCGGCGGCGTCAACGTGCGCGACAAGGAGAAGTACGAGCAGTGGCTCGTCGATATCGCGGACGAGCTGGGCGGCTGCGACGTGTTTGTCCCCAACGTCAGCGCCGGCGGCGGCTTCGACAGCGAGAAGAACTGGTGGAAGAACTTCGAGATCGACGTCCTTCACACGGTGCGCGGCTGTGATGCCCTGATGGATCATCTGAAGGAAGGCGAGGGCGGCTCGATCGTCATCATCGGAACGACCAACGCCGTCGAGCAGTTCGCGGCGCCCATGGCCTACAACGCCATGAAGGCGGCGCTCATCACCTACAGCAAGCAGCTCGGCCTGTTCGTCGGCCATGAGGGCGTTCGCGTCAACACCGTCTCGCCCGGGCCGGTCTACTTCGAGGGCGGCGCCTGGGAGATGATCAAGGGCACCCAGGAGAAGTTCTACAACTCGATCATCCGCAAGATCCCGCGCGGCGAGATGGGCAGTCCGCAGGAGATCGCGAACGTCGTTACCTTCGTGGCCAGCCCCGCGGCGAGCTACATGAACGGCGCCAACGTCATCGTCGACGGTGGCTTTACCAAGCGCGTTCAGCTCTGACGTGTCAGCTCGTCCTGCCATCCGGGACGGCCTGCTGATCTGCAGCGGCAAGTACCACCACATCGATTTCGCTCGGCTCGAGCTCCTGGCCCTGTTCCAGGAGCACCCGCACCACCGTATCCGTGTGGAGGCCGACTACCGCGGCGTCGAAGCCCTCGAGGCTACGGACTACCTGGTGACCTACACCTGTGAGGTCGTCCCGAACGAAGCCGAGACGATGGCGCTCGAGCGTTTCGTGGCGGCCGGCGGCCGCTGGCTGGCGCTGCATGGCACCAATTCGGCGCTGGGCTATCGCAAAGGCGAGGGGTGGTACGCCCGCGACGCCGCGCAGCCGTTCATGGAGCTGGTCGGCAGCCAGTTCCAGGCGCATCCGCCGATTGCCCCCTACCCGGTGCACGTGACGCAGCCGCTGCATCCGCTCGTCGCCGGCATCGAGCGCTTCGAGGCCCAGGATGAGCTCTACCTCTGCGACTTCTTCGGGGAGTACGAGGTGCTGCTGCACGCGGAATTCAATGGCGAGACGCCGGGCTTCGTGCGCAGCGACTGGACTGACGGCGCAAAGCGCCCGGTCATGTACCTGAAGCGTCACGGCGAGGGTGAGATTCTCTACTTCAACCTCGGTCACGCGCGCGGTCACTACGACATGCGGCCGCTGATGGACTACTACGAGACCATCGAGCGCGGCAGCTGGCCGAAGCCGGAATTCCAGGAGCTGCTCCGGCGGGGCATTCGCTGGGCGGCGGGAGAGCTGAACGGATGAGCAAAGCGAAGAAGCAGGCCGACGTCATTCCGATCAAGGGGCCGGTCGGAACCACGCGCGAGAAGGCGCCGGACCCGAAGCTCGGCACCGACATGATTCCCAAGGAGCGCTACACGGGCGAGGAGTTCCTGCGCCTGGAGTGGGAGCGCATGTGGACGAAGACCTGGCTGATCGGCTGCCTCGCCGCGGATATCGAGGAGCCCGGCGACTGGTGCTGCACGGAGATCGGCCCCGAGTCGATTCTCATCGTCCGCCAGGAAGACGGCGCCGTGCGGGCCTTCTACAACGTCTGCCAGCACCGCGGTAATCAGCTCGTCGACCACGGCCTCGGGAACACCGAGACCGGCAGCTTCGTCTGCCACTACCACCACTGGGAATACAACCTCGACGGCAGCTTTCGCCGCGTGCCGGATATCAAGACGTTCAAGCAGGGGCGCCCCTGCGACGGCCTCGAGGAGCTGCGTTGCGAGGTCTGGGGACCGTGGGTCTTCTTCAGCCTGGATCCCGATATCGAGCCACTCGTCGACTACCTGGATATCATTCCCGAGCATCTCGCGCCCTACGGGCTCGAGAACATGTTCATGACCCGCGACATCACGGTGGAGTGGGACTGCAACTGGAAAGCCTCCGTCGATGCCTTCAACGAGAGCTACCACGTGCAGGGGATTCACCCGCAGCTGCTCTGGCATCTCGATGATCTCAATATCCAGATCGACTGCTACGAGAAGCACAACCGCTACCTCATCGAATTCCTCAAGCTGAGCCCGCGCGTGCGGATCCCGCCGGAGATACCGCCGGGCATGAAGGAAGAGATGAAGAAGGCGGGCATGGACCCGGCCGACTACCGCGGCAAGATCGCGGACATCCGCGAGGACGTCCAGAAGCACAAGCGGAAGCTGGGCGCTTCCCAGGGCAAGGACTACTCCCGGCTGACCGATGAGCAGCTCACGGACGACTACCACTACCTGATCTTCCCGAATATCACGATGAATGTTCACGCGGACGACTACTGGCTCTTCCGCCAGCGCCCGCACCCGACCGATCCCAACAAGATGTTCTTCGACATCTGGACCTTCGAGCTCATCCCCGAACAGGACTGGGAGGACGGCGAGCCGCCGGCCCGCCCGCGCCACCGCCAGTTCAAGCACGGTGACAAGTCCATCGGGCTCGTACTCGACCAGGACGCCTTCAACCTGCCGCGCGTGCAGAAGGGCATGAACTCGAAGGGCTTCAAGGGGCTCTGGATCGGGGAGCAGGAGCTCCGCATCCGCCACTTCCACAAGGTCATCGACGACTACCTGTTCGGTGACGGCAAGACCGAGGACGCATCATCATGAGCGACGCCCCGCTGGACCGCGACGGCCTGCTGAAGGCCTACCGGAGCATGAAGACCATCCGCGATTTCGAGGAGCGGCTCCACAAGGAGATCCAGACCGGTGAGATCGCCGGTTTCACGCACCTCTACGCGGGCCAGGAAGCCATCGCGGCCGGCGTGTGCGAGCACCTCGACGACGACGACTACATCGTCAGCACCCACCGGGGGCACGGCCACTGCATCGCCAAGGGCTGCGACGTCATCGACATGATGAAGGAGATCTACGGGTCGGCCGAGGGCACCTGCAAGGGCAAGGGCGGCTCGATGCACATCGCCGACTTCGATAAGGGGATGCTCGGTGCCAACGCCATCGTCGGCGGTGGACCACCCCTGGCCGTCGGCGCCGCCATCGCCTGCCGCAATCGCGGCGAGGGCAAGGTGGCCGTCAGCTTCTCCGGCGACGGATCGGCCAACCAGGGCACCGTCTTCGAGGCCATGAACCTGGCCGTCGTGCTGAACCTGCCGAAGATCTTCGTCTTCGAGAACAACGGCTACAGCGAGCACACGGGCGCCGACTACGCGGTCGGCTCGAAGGACATCGCCGGTCGCGCGGCGGGCTTCGGGATGCCAGCTGAAGTGGTCGACGGCGCCGACTTCTTCGCCGTCTACGAGGCCATGGGCCGCCTGATCGACCGCGCCCGCCGCGGGGAGGGGCCGAGCGCCATCGAGTGCACGATCACCCGGTACTACGGGCACTTCGAGGGTGACCCGCAGAACTACCGTGCGGAGGGCGAGGTCGCGCGGCTGCGCGAGACCATGAACTGCATGCCGAACTTCCGGAAGACGGCCGTAGGCAACGGCTGGCTCACCGACGCGGACATCGATGCCATCGATGCCGAGGTCGCCGCCCTGATCGACGAGGCCGTCGACGCCGCGCGCACCGCGCCGCGTCCCACGGCCGATCAGGTCACCTCCGACGTTTACATCTCCTACTGAGGATCTGGAAATGGCAGTGATGAACATGCGGGACGCCATCAACCAGACGCTCCATGCGGAGATGGCAAGAGACCCGAACGTGATCGTTCTTGGCGAGGACGTCTCCGGCGGCGCCGGCGGCACCTCGGGCGAGCGCGACGCGGCGGGCGGGATCTTCGGCCTCACCAAGGGCCTGATCTTCGACTACGGCGAGAACCGGGTGATCGACACGCCGATCTCCGAGTCCGCGATCATCGGCGCAGGTGCCGGCGCGGCGCTGGCCGGCCTGCGGCCTGTCGCCGAGATCATGTTCGCCGACTTCGTTGGCGTGTGCATGGACCAGATCTACAACCAGGCGGCGAAGTTCCGGTACATGTTCGGCGGCAAGACGAAGTGCCCGCTGGTCATCCGGACGGCCATGGGCGCCGGCATGAACATGG
>JBCCZC010000456.1:0-4493 GCA_039188505.1 Pseudomonadota bacterium
CCTGAGGTGGCTGAACCAATGCGATCGCAACGGATTATCCGTGCGCCAACGATGCCTCGTGGCGGCGCTCGATGAGGTGTCGGCCGAAGCCGTGGACGCCAGCCGCCTACGCCGGATCGCGCTCGAACCTCCCGGTGGAAGCGTCTCGCCCGAGGCCACGGCGTCCTTTGTCCGGGCGTTGTTGCTGCTGGAATGTCTGGAGAATGACGTCGACGTGCTTCTTCAGCCTGCCGCCGTGGTCTGGCGGCAGGATCCGATTCCCTGGCTGGAGCAAGGCCGGGGCGACGTGCAGCTGTCGTCCGACAAGGGCTCCGGGCGTGCCTTCCCGATCTTCGGCAATCCTCGCTTCTGCTTCGTTCGAGCTCATCGTCGCTGTCGCGCCGCGCGGGAGACGATCCTCGGCAATTTCGCGTGGTTGCTCGATCGGGGCGACGAACGACCCCTGGTGAATCGCGTTCTCGGGCATCTCGTAGCCCACAATCTCCTCGACGTTCGCGTGCTTCCCGAAGCCTGCTTCGCCCCGGGCGGTGAGGTACCTCAGCGGGGTGACGCGGGGTCGATCATCGTGTCCATTGGGTCATGACCGTAGAACTGGACGGCCGCGTTGCGCCCTCGGCGCTGGCGCTGAGGGCGACCGCTGCGGCGCTGCGGCGGGCCGTGAACCCCAACGTCGACCGCATGGTCCTCGAGCAGGTCTGGACCCACGTCGAGCAACGACACGCGGCCGAAGCGGCGCAGCAGTTCCATGCCGCCTGGGATCGGCACCGTGACGAACGGGAAGCGGCGATTCGTTCGGCCTTCGCCGGACTCGGGCATCCCGAGACGATCGTCACCATGCTCTTTTGCCGGAACTTTGCCCGTTACTTTCGCAACTGGGTACGCTCCTGCGACGCGAATGCGATTGCCATCCGGGACCGCACGCTCGTCTTCACGCTGGACGAGGAGGCCGAGGCTGCTGCACGCCGGGAGGGCGTGCCAAGCGTCTGCCTTGCCCCCGGCGCGTATCCTCCGGCCGGTGGTTCGAGGGCCTTCGGGGACACGCAGTTCCGTGTGACGATGGGCTTCAAGAACGGCATTATCGATGCCTGTTTGAAGCTGGGAGCGCGAGTCCTGTTCCAGGATGTCGATCTCGTCTGGCTCAGGGACCCGATTGCCTGGTTGGACGCGCACGCCAGCGGCGCCGAGTTCCGCATCATGTACGACGGCCCGAACTACAGCCGGACGCCGCCCTACGGCAATAGCGGATTCTTCTTCCTCCGTCCGACTGACGCCGTTCGATCCGTCTTCGAGACCGCCCTGCGAAACACGAAGCGAACGATTCTGCATGGCCATCAGGGACCGCTCATCAGCATCGCGCAGCACTATTGGTGGCACAATCTCCTGGGACTCGAAGTCCTGCCCGAGGATCGCTTCCTCAACGGCCACCTGTTCAACCTCGAGACTGGCCTTCACGTTGATGCGGGCGGGAACTGGCGCGAGGCGGGCGTGGTGGTTCACTACTCCTGGACGGGAACGCACGATGACAAGCTGGACAAGCTGAGGCGGTTCGGTCTCAGCTACCTGTCCCCCTGGGAGCGGCCGGCGATCCGCTGAACGCCGTCAGCGCCCGATAACGTGCGTCACCGGGGGCAGGGGATGATCGCGTGCCGGAATCTCGATGCCGAGTTCGAACGCCTTGCCCAGCTTGCTCGCAGGGACGTCGATCTCGATGCATTTCTGCGCGAAGGTCGACGCCCTCGCCTGGCTGGCCTCGCCGTCGAGCGTGAACGTTGCGCCGGCCTGTTCGAAGTCTGCGCCACAGTGCTTGCGACCGCAGCAGGCCAGCAGGAGCCCCTGCGACAGGGCCGGAACCTCGAATCGCAGCGGTTCCGGCGCCACGCCCCGCGGCGCCGACCAGCCGGAGCACGCCTGGGGATGCGTGCAGTGGGGCCAATCGGCCTCACCTTCGGGAAGTGGACGTTGCTCCGGCGTCGCCGTGAACGTCCAAGCGCCGATCTTGTCTCCGGGTACAGGCTTTTCGATAGCGGCAAGAAGCGCGATCGAATTTCTGCCGAAGGTCGGTGTTTCGAAGTTGGCGCAGACCGGCAAATCGTCGCCGCCGCACCACGACGCAGGGCACTCCGTGAGCTTCGGTAGATCGGCGCTTGTCAGCGCATCGGTGAACGCCGGCCACCGCTCGAACGGTGCCGGCTCCCTCTCGATCCACTCGAGCGCGAGGAGCAGGGCCTCGGTGTACCGCCACGCCAGCGCGTCCGCAGTGGTCTGGAACAGCAATGGGCCTGGATGCCAGTTGCGGAAGACCACCCCGAGCGAATCCCGGCGCTCCGGCGTGACGTCTGGCGCTTCGCCCTCACGGGTCGTGTCATGGAGCGTGTCGCCGACCACGCCCCACGCCTTGCCTGGATAGCCGGCCCGGGTGATGCCGCGGCTCATGCAGAGAACGTCGGCCCCGAAAGGCGCGTAGCGTTCCAGCAGGGCCTGGTCGCGGGCATGCAGGCCGTCGCAGTCGCCGGTGTAAAGGAGCTGGTGCGCGGCCGCCCCGGAATGGAGCAGGGAATTCCGGTAAAACATCTCGTGGAACGCGAACATGTTCGGATCGCGGTTCTCGAAGTAGGTCCATTCGTAGTGGGTCACGTCCAGATCGTCACCGACCAGCGTGGCGAGGCACCAGACCTGGTTCTGGTAGCTATCGCCACAGGCACCCCCCTGGGCTGCGTTGCGGACGGAGAAGGCGATCTCTGCGGCCTCCCAGACCGGCGCGAGGGTCCGTTCCAGCTGTGAGGGGTAGTTGTCGGCCAGGCAGCTGTCATGGCCAGCGATAACCGAGCTGCCGATCGCGCCGATGACGAACGCCTCGCGCCACAGCCAGGTCCTCGCGAGATTCTCGGCCTGGCGCTCGATGCCGGCGCGCCGACCGGCGTGGTCCGGCGGGAGATACCAGGTGTCGTCGAGGACGGTCGGTCCATCGTAGTAGGTCTCCAGGGTCTGCCGCAGCTCCAGCGTTGCCTGCCGGGTCTGCTCCAGCCGGGCCCGGTCGTCCCTGTCGAGCCCACGGGTCGCGCAGCCGCCCAGCAGCACAGCCGTCCAGAGCAGTACAAGCCGGCTGCTCATACGATGCGCCAATGACTGCTCCACCAGCCGGCCTCGACCGGACACGCCTCGACCGAACCGTGTTCGCCGTTGAGGTAGTGATCGTGGCGCACGCGGCTGCGGAAGCGCACGTAGGGGGTGCCCTTGAGGCGCTCGACGAACCAGTGGGACTCGAGCGCCTCGTCCGGCCTTTCCGCCAGGCTGAGCGTTTCCGCCGTCAGCACCAGGCAGGCGGGCATGCGCCAGAGGCTCTCGATCCGGACGAACGGTGTGCCCGGCACTGGAATCTGGGCCCAGCGCGCGCTGACCCAGCCCGGTTCCGCCGGCGAGGTCTCTATGGCCCCATGTTCGACGTGGAGATAGTCCTCCGGGTGCCAGCGGCTCTGGAGCAGGCGATGACCCGTCTGGGGCGCGATGAGGTTCTCGCTTAGGTGGATGCTCACTGCGACACTCCTGCGGTGGTCCTCGATTGTATCGGCTCCAGCGCCAGCTGACTGCGGATGACCGGGTGTCTGACGAAGGCTTCCCAGAACTCGCGAGAGGCCCGCACCGCGCTGTCGCGGTGCAGATGGGAGCCATCCGCAGTCTCCTGGCCCTCGAAGCTTGGCACGATGGCCGGGACGCCGAGCGCGTCGGCCAGGACGCGTACGTGAGCCGACTGGGTGTTTCCGTAGGGCACCATGGTCAGGACCAGCATGGCGCCGCGCGACCCGGCCTCGGCCTGCAGCATTCGCGCGAAGGCCAGTGGCTCGGCATGGGACGCGGGCTCGGCGAAGAAGGCGACGGGATAGCGATTGTCGGGCTCCAGCGCGTTCCGCCACCAGCCGGTACGGGCGGATCGATAGTGGACCCACCCGCCGGTCAGCGGGACGCCGTGATAGTCGAGGCGGGGGACGAACCAGTGGAGGGCCGCGCGGATGTGCCACGCGGCGGTGTTCTCGAAGAACCGCTTGCGTGCTTCCCAGCCGCCCATCGCCTGCACCGTCTCGGCCCAGGCGGATCGATCGGTGCTGTAGATGAACGGCCCGCCGCTCACGATCATCACCCTCGGCCTGAGGTCGTGCCGGCGGATGACGTCCAGTGCGAACTGGGCGGTCTCCCCGTGCCCGACCGCCAGATTGAAGACCTCGAGCCCCAGCGCCTGCGCCTCCCGCTGGATCACGTCCTCGCGCCAGCCCAGCTGGGCGCGGGAATTTCCGATCAGGAGAATATAGGCCCGCCGAGCTGCGTCGATCGTCCCGGCAAGGTCGTGGAAGAGGGCGACATGGCTGAGGTCCTCGTCCACCGTGAAGGCGAAGAATGCGTCGCTGCCCGGATCCGCGAGGTCCGGTGTCGTCTGGCGCTGCGGCAGGTCTCCCGGTCGGAGATCGCCGTGGGGCAGTAGCAGGGCGACCGCCAGGAAC
>JBCCZC010000457.1:0-4455 GCA_039188505.1 Pseudomonadota bacterium
CCCGGGCGGAGGCCGCCTGGCGCGACGGCGCCGCACCGCTGAACGCGGTCGAGGGCTTCATCCGCCAGGTCATCGGCTGGCGCGAGTACGTCCGCGGCATCTACTTCGCGCGCATGCCCGGCTATCTCGACGAGAATGCCCTCGGCCACGACGCCCCGCTCCCCGGCTTTTTCTGGACCGGTGACACGGACATGCGCTGCCTGGCGGAAACGATTGGCCAGACCCTCGAACACGGCTACGCCCACCACATTCAGCGACTCATGGTCACGGGGCTCTTCTCGCTGCTGTTCGGCGTGGCACCGCGCGCGATCCATGAGTGGTACCTCGCGGTCTACGTCGACGCGGTGGAGTGGGTGGAGGCGCCGAATGTGCTGGGCATGTCGCAGTACGCCGACGGCGGTTTTCTTGCGAGCAAGCCCTATGCCGCGACGGGCAAGTACATCCAACGCATGAGCAACTACTGCAAGGGCTGCCGGTTCTCACCGGCCAAGCGCCTGGGCGAGGACGCTTGTCCCTTCACGACGCTCTACTGGGATTTCCTGCTCCGTCACGAGGCGCGCTTCGCGAGGCACCCGCGCATGGCCCTGCAGGTTCGCAACCTCGGTCGGATCGTCGACGAGGAGCGCGCCGCAATCCGCGAGCGCGCCCACGAGCTGCGGACGGCGTTGGCCTAGCGGTTGAGGTGGATTCAGTCCACCGCTGACGCCGATGGCGGATCCGCCCGCCATCCGATCAATCCCGCTCGGCCATGGCGAAGAGCAAGGTCGCCGTTTTCGTTGACCAGGATGGTCTCGAGAGTCCTCAACGTCGTCGCCGTCTCCTCGCCGATGCGCTCCAATTCGCCGCTCCGGGTGGCGCGAATGAGTTGATGACCATCCGTGGTGAAGCCCAGGCCTCCGAGCTCCGGATCGACGCCTGTCAGGGACTCTCGGTCGAAGAAGATCAGCGACCCGTCGCCGGAATACCGCGGGCTGGAGCGGTGCGGCTCGAGCGGGTCGTCGCTGGGGGCGATCTCCAGCCAAATCCGGTCCTCGAAGGTGTATTCGAAAATCCTCGATAGCAGCCTGCCGCGGAGGTTGGGGTACCTCTCGGTGACCTGAACGAGAAGCGCATTGCCATCCGAACGCAGCGCCAGGTCCTCGATGGCGGTCGCGGTGTCGCCGTGGCGCCGCGGGATGTCCTCGAGAAGATGGATCTCTTCCACACCGGTTCGGCGCTCGCGCACGGCGATGCGTCCTTCGAGCGACTCGAGGACCGCAAGGTTCTCGCCGACGGCCGAGACTGGCATCGCGTCGAAAGAATAGGGAGCGGCCGGTGGGATCGAGCGCAGGAACGAGTGCGAGCCTGTCTCGAAATCGAGCCAGTAGAGCTTGAACTCGGTCGCGTAGGGATCGCTGGCTGCGATCGTTGCGAAGATGACGAGCGCACCATCGTCCGCGATGCCGACGAATCGATCATGGACCCCCGGGGGCGGGTCGAGCCTCTTGAGCACCTCGCCGGTGCGGGTGTCATGAAGCGTCAGGCCCGACATGACGATTCTGCCGTCCGGCGTGACGCCATCCGGATCGGCCCAGCTCACGTCGGGAAACACCCTCTGCGTGCCGGTCGCCAGATCGATCCACCGGGCTCGGATACGTTGGCTGTAGTGCGCAGCGATCCAGCGCTCGTCGAACGCGATGAAGCGGCCGTTGGGGTCGCTGGCGACCCGGTTCCCGGGTGTGTAGTGAATCGGCGCGTTGCCGGCAGCATCCGGGAGCGGCGCGGAGTTGCCGGGAGCCAAGGGTGGGGGGTTATCCGGCCTCGGATAGTAAGGAATCCGACCGTCCGTGGGGTGGAAGTACGCCAGCGTCAGATCGGGAAGGGACTCCCCGTAGCGGAGCACGCCGCGGAAGGGCGTCCCGAAGAGCCCGACGAAGCCGCGCCCCCCAGCTCCTGGCTCGAGCCGCCCACCGTAGCCGCTGAGCGCTGCATGCTGGCCATTGAGTTCCAGCCCGAGGTCTCCGGCAGGATCGCCCGGGAGTGAACGAACCTCGATCGCGTAGAAGCCCAGGACCTCACCCAGATTGAAATCCCGTCGCTCACCGACGGTCATGACCAGTGGCCCGACTTCGGTCGTGCGCTCGCCGTTGTCGTGGATGCGCTCGATCTTGAGTTCCACCCGGTCGAGCGATCCGGTGTATTCCTCCACGCGAACGCTGATGGGCGAGGCGCCGTCGAGGCCATGCGAGTTGGTGAAGGCGACGAAGCCCGGCGCCCCGGGGCTTGCTCCCAGTGGACCACCGCCAACGAAGCCATTCACGAACGAGCCATCCTTCGGCTCGAAGGACCAGAACGAGGACTGCGCGGATTCGTCCAGACCGAACTCGAACAGGTAAAAGCCGGGACGGTCGGCGCGGAGTTCAAACTCGCAACGGTTGGCCGGGCACGGCAGGGGCGTCTCGCCGATCTCGTCGAGCGGCGCGAGCTGCGCATCGCGGGAGAGCCCGATCGCGTAGTAGGGGCCCTGCGGAAACGGCGCCGTGTCGAGGGCGACGATGGGCATCCCAGCTGACGCGCGGCTCAGCTCGCCCTGTTGATGCCGAGACAGTTTGTACCGCAGCACGTGGCCGTCCGAATCCGACCATAGAAAAGAGCACTCGTAACCCGCAAGACGATCATGGCGATTCAGCGTACGCGGAGCGGCTACCGGCGTAGCCGGGTGGTCGAACCAGCCGCCTGTCGTTCGCGGATGTACGCCACACCAGCTGGCGACAATGTCGAGGGCCCGGACGCCCTCGAAGGCCGGGTCCGGTGCGAAACGGTCACCCTGGTCCGGGCTCAGGTAAATGATGTCCTCGACGAGGGCATGGACCTTGACCACGTCGCTGATGACGATTTCCTGCACGGGGCCCGGAAGCTGTGCGACGGCGATCCACGTGTCGCCACGGTCTGGCGATCGATAGACCTGCTGATCTTGGGCCAGGACGATGAAGCTGGCCCGCGTGTCGAAGCCCAAGCGTGCGTTCTCGTTCGTCGGCAGGTCCGCGCGCGCCCAGGTCTCGCCGCGATTCCGAGATTGCCAGAGACCATCCGTGGACGTGACGAACAGCCGCTGCGAGTCGAGGGGGTCGACGTGGAATTCCGCGAGTGCTTCCCAGGGCTGGGCGGCAAGGCGCCGCCAGCTTTCACCGAGATCCCGGCTCGTGTAGATGGCGTTGGCCGCGTCGAGACCGTAGGTGAAATCGCGGTTGGTCGGATCGACTCGGATGTCGACGATGTCCTGGGCCCGGGCCGACGGCGGGCAGAGCAGAAGCACCGCGGCGAAGATCGCGATGGAAGCTATCGAACGGATCAACCGGCCATCCCTGCGCTGAATTTTCCGCGGATTGTACCGACGCATCCTGAACGGCATCTGACCGACGTCAAGCACTTCGCGGGTGGGCCGCCGCCGCAATCTGGGAGCGGTGATCCTTGACGAAAGCAGAATCCCGAGCGTCGCCGGTCACGGTCGGTCATTGATCCTTCAGCGGCTCCCACGGACCCGGCCGCCAGTGGCCGCTTTTGCCGCGAATGCTGATGCGGCGCTCCAGGCGCCCGGACCAGCGAATATGGTCGATGCGATCCGGCGTCCGCGTGAGCGTGACGGGCCGCATGGGCTTGCCCATGGCAGTTGCGATGGCCTTGGACATCGGGCTTTCGGGCGGCGCCTCGAAACTGTCGATGAACACGATGTCGCTGACGAAAGCGATGCCTACAGCGAGATTGTTGGTGATGTCCGTGTCCGTGCCGTTGACGGGGGCCTCGACGGATGCCCTGCTGACAACCAGTTCCCCCAGCGCCGCCTCGATCGTCGCGGAGAGGGTGAAAATGACGGACGCGCCGATCGGCAGATCCACGCTTGCGTCGATGGCGCCTTCGCCGCCGGCCGGGCACATGGCTCCGGGTTCCGGGTCACACACCCAGCTGCCCACCATCGCGCCACCCACGTCGGCCGAGAGCCGGGCGCCGCTCACGGCGTCGGGTCCGGCGTTGCTGACGGTGAACACGTAGTCGATCATGTCGCCTTCTCCGAATCGCGTGGCGTCGACTGCCGTGGAGACCGAAAGATCGGCGAAAGGCGTTGGCAACACCCAGGTGTCATCGACGCGCATGGTGAATGGTGTCGTTCCCTCGAAGCAGTTGACCAGGACGCGCGCGCAGGTGGCCGCTTCCGGCGGGCGGAAGGTCCCGGCAGTCTCGGTCCACCGATCGGTTGTCGGCGCGATCGAGAAGCTCCTTTGGGCGCCGACGAATTCGTTCTCGTTGAACGGGCACGCCTCCCAGACGCCAAGCTCGAGGTGACAATCCGTCGGCGAGTCTCCGGAGGCAAGCCAGTAGTAGCCACCGAAGGAGATCGTCGTGTCCGCGGGAATCGGCACGTTGACCTGCTCGAATTGGAACTGGTCGGTCCCGAAGAAACTGTTGAAGAGGCTGTCG
>JBCCZC010000458.1:0-4448 GCA_039188505.1 Pseudomonadota bacterium
CACTTCTGTGAATAGGCCGGATTTAGGGCTGGCGCCCCAAAGCCCCGTCGTATAAGGCTTTTTCCTCTGCGGAGAGGTGGCCGAGCGGCTGAAGGCGCTCCCCTGCTAAGGGAGTATAGGGTCAAAAGCCCTATCGAGGGTTCGAATCCCTCCCTCTCCGCCATTTCAAGCATTGACTTGAAGGAGCAGCGTCACGATAATGCGCCGCTCCCTGCCGGGATGGCAGAGGAAAGATTCTGCGCCCGTAGCTCAGTTGGATAGAGTGTCTGGCTACGAACCAGAAGGTCGGAGGTTCGAATCCTTCCGGGCGCGCCATACGAGAACGCCTCGACTTCGGTCGGGGCGTTTTTTTGCACTTCGTATCGGCGATCCTGCGCGGGCGCGTGCCGCCAGGGCGGCTCGGGCTACTCGGGGCAGTAGATGTCGTGCAGCAGGGAAACGACGCGCAGGGCGTCGGTCGGCGCGAGCGAATAGTAGATCGTCTGCGCCTCGCGGCGCGTGTTGACCAGCCCCTGGTGACGCAGGACGGCCAGGTGCTGAGACAGTGCGGATTGGCTGAGGTCAACCCGCTGATTCAGCTCCCCGACGGACGATTCACCCTCCGCGAGCACGCACAGGATCAGCAGCCGGTTCTCGTTGGCGAGACTCTTCAATAGCGTGGCCGCCTTGCCGGCGTTGCGCCGCATCGCCACGACGTCGATGGAGACGGGCATCAGTTCCGCGGTGTTCATCCGTGCACCCTGCAAGTCTTCGTGGGCAGAATACCACTAATTTAGAAAGTCGCCATGAAGCCGCTCGGGGGGGCTCAGGCCAGGGATCGGAAGAACGCGAGCGCTGCGTCGGCGACGCGCTCGGGCGCTTCGAGCTGCGGGTAATGGCCCACGTCGTCGAGGATCACGACGTCCGCGTTCGGCACGATGCGCGCGAACTCTTCGGCGAGGTGACGGCCCGAGACCGGGTCGAGAGCGCCATCGACGAGCCGGAGCGGTACCGGCGGCGCCTCGAGCACCCCCACCCAGCGATCACGGAACTCCCGCCGCTCGGCCATGTAGGCGATCAGCGAGGCAATGATGGGGCGGCCATCGTTGCGCTCGATGAGGGACCAGCAGATGTCCAGTTCCGCGGCCGTCGGCTGCGTGTTCGGTCCGAAGACCTGCGAGAACGCCCGGCCGAATCCGCGGCGCGATATCGCCCGCGCGACGAGCGGGCCTGCGGGCGTGGCAAGGAGCTTCTGGATCAACGTCGGGCGATGCTGATCGGGGATCAGTCCGCCATTCAGGAAGCAGCAGCTCCGGAGTCGCGGTGCCCCCTCCGCAAGGCGGGCCAGCATTTCCTGGCCGACCGATACACCGTAGTCGTGAACCAGCAGGTGGGGATCGGCCACGTCGCAGTGGGCCAGCACATCGAAAGCGAGATCCGCCTGGTTGCGCATGGAGTACGGGTGCTTGCGGGGCTTGTCGGCCCAGCCGAACCCAAGCATGTCGAAGGCGAGCAGGCCGAACTCTTTGCCGAGGGTTGGCCAGATCCGGTACCAGTCCCAGCTTGCGGTCGGGTAGCCGTGGATGAGCAGGATCGTCGGTGCGCCCGAGCGAGGCTCGTAGCGATAGGGAATGGTGTGCCCCTGCCACGTGAGGTGATCGTAGTCGGCGTACCAGTCGGCTGGATCCATGGGGGGCTCCTGTTGGGCGGGCAGGCCGGTCGCGCCGCGGCGAAACCTGCTGCGATCGCAAGTCTACGCGATCGAAGCGCACGTGGTGGTCGCGAAGGGTCGTTTCCGCGCCCGATGCACTGATAAACTAGCGGGTTTGCGAGGTGACGAGACCGCAGATGGAAATCAACCCGATCCAGCAGACCATCGAAGACCTTTCCGGGCGCGAAGACGCCCTTAGGGGGTACCTTTGACTACGCTCTGAAGAAGGAGCGTCTCGAGGAGGTCAACCTCGAGCTGGAGAATCCCGAGATCTGGAACGAACCGGCCCGCGCGCAGGCGCTGGGCAAGGAGCGGGCACAGCTCGAGAACGTGGTCACGACCCTCGATGAGGTGAAATCCGCCCTGGTCGACGCAGCCGACCTACTGGAGCTCGCCGTCGAGGAGAACGACGCCGGCACGGTCGAGGAGGTCGAGACGGATCTCGCGGATCTGGGGGCGCGCGTCGAGGCCCTCGAGTTCCAGCGCATGTTCTCGGGCGAGACCGACAGCTGCGATGCCTTCGTTGACATCCAGGCCGGCGCTGGCGGCACCGAAGCCCAGGACTGGGCGGAGATGCTCCTACGCATGTACCTGCGCTGGTTCGAGCGCCGGGGCTGGAAGGCGGAGCTGATCGAAGCTTCCGCCGGCGACGTCGCGGGTGTGAAGAGCGCGACGATCCACGTGCAGGGCGAGTACATCTTCGGCTGGCTTCGTACGGAAACCGGCGTCCATCGGCTGGTCCGGAAATCGCCGTTCGACTCGGGGAATCGCCGCCATACGTCGTTCGCAGCGGTGTTCGTGTCCCCCGAGATCGACGACGATATCGCCATCGAGATCAATCCGGCGGATCTGCGTATCGACGTTTACCGGGCGTCGGGCGCGGGCGGCCAGCACGTCAACCGTACGGAGTCTGCCGTGCGGATCACGCACGAACCGACCGGCGTGGTCGTGCAGTGCCAGAACGACCGCAGCCAGCACAAGAACAAGGACACGGCGATGAAGCAGCTCAAGGCCAAGCTTTACGAGCTGGAGCTGCAGAAGAAGATGGCCGACCAGCAGGCTGCCGAGGAGCAGAAGGCCGACGTCGGCTGGGGCAGCCAGATCCGCTCCTACGTGCTCGACCAGTCGCGGATCAAGGATCTGCGTACGGGCGTCGAGGTAGGCAACACCCAGGGCGTCCTCGACGGCGACCTGGACCAGTTCGTGATGGAAAGTCTGAAGCAGGGCCTATGAACGATACGACCGAAAACCCGCTGATCGCCGAACGGCGGTCCAAGCTCGATGCCCTGCGGGCCGAGGGCGTCGCGTACCCGAACGATTTCCGGCCCGATGCGCTCGCCGGCGATCTGCACGCGCGCTTCGAGGGCAAGGACAAGGAAGCCGTCGACGCTGAGACGGTCACGGTTGCCGTGGCCGGACGGATCATGGCCAAGCGGGTCATGGGCAAGGCGAGCTTCATCCAGATCCAGGACCGCTCGGGCCGGATCCAGCTGTACGTCCAGCGCGACGCGCTGCCCGAGGGTCGCTACCAGGCCTTCAAGGGCTGGGACATCGGCGACGTCGTCGGCGGCCACGGTCGCATCTTCCGGACCCAGAAAGGGGAGCTCTCGGTCTGGCTCGACGATCTGCGCCTGCTGACCAAGTCGCTTCGGCCCCTACCGGAGAAGTTTCACGGGCTGGCCGACCAGGAGACCCGCTATCGGCAGCGCTACGTCGACTTGATCATGAACGACAGCTCGCGCGACGTCTTCCGCACCCGCTCGCGCGTGGTCTCGTTCATCCGCGGTTTCCTGGATCAGCGCGACTTCCTCGAGGTCGAAACGCCGATGATGCACCATCAGCCCGGCGGGGCGGCGGCCAAGCCCTTCGCAACGCATCACAATGCGCTGGACCTCGAACTCTACCTACGGGTGGCCCCGGAGCTGTTCCTCAAGCGGTTGGTCGTCGGTGGCTTCGATCGGGTCTACGAGATCAACCGCAACTTCCGCAACGAGGGCGTGTCGACGCGACACAACCCCGAGTTCACGATGCTCGAATTCTACTGGGCCTACGCGGACTTCCACGACCTGATGAGCCTGACCGAGGACATGCTCAGGGGCCTCTGCGAGTCGGTGCTTGGGACGACCGCGCTGACCTACCAGGGCGAGGATCTCGACTTCGGTCCGGCCTTCCGCCGCGTCAGCGTGGCGGACGCGATCCTCGAGTACAACGAGGCGATCGGCGAGGATCAGCTCCGTGATGTTGGTGCGCTCCGCGGCCATTGCGAACGACTCGAGATCCCGTTCGAGGACACCTGGGGATTCGGCAAGCTTCAGCTGGAGATCTTCGAGAAGACCGTCGAGGGCAACCTCCTGCAGCCGACCTTCGTGATCAGCTACCCAACCGAGGTATCGCCGCTTTCTCGCTGCAACGACGACGATCCGGAGCTCACGGACCGCTTCGAGCTGATCGTCTGCGGCCGCGAGATCGCCAACGGCTTCTCCGAGCTCAATGATCCGGAGGACCAGGCCGAGCGCTTCCGGCGTCAGGTCGAGAACAAGGCGGCCGGCGACGACGAAGCGATGCCCTACGATGCCGACTACATCCGTGCGCTCGAGTACGGGCTTCCACCGACGGCCGGCGAGGGCATCGGCATCGATCGTCTGGTGATGCTATTGACCGACTCGGCCTCGATCCGGGACGTGCTGCTGTTCCCGTACATGCGCCCGGAAGCCGATCCAAGGTAGCGACCTTCATCGACCTGACAATCACGGATGCA
>JBCCZC010000459.1:0-4439 GCA_039188505.1 Pseudomonadota bacterium
CTGACGGGCATCTGGTTCGATCCGAAGGCGCCGGGAGACGGCTTCACGGTCACCCAGGGCGGTTCCGGCACGGTGGTGTACTTCTTTGGTTATGACGAACCCGGCCAGCGGCTCTGGCTCGTAACCGACCTGATCCAGACCGAACTCTTCGCGGAGACGACGCTATCGGTCCCGGCGTATCTGGGGGAGACCGGTATCTTTGCGATGCCGGGTGACGCGGTCGCCCCCTGGGGTACGCTGACGATCACGCCGCAGAACTGCGACGCCGCGCGTTTCGAGCTCGAGGGCCTCGACGGCAGCAAGACCTTCGAGGGGATTCGCCTGGCCGATGGTGGGCGCCCGTGCGACGTTGCCATCGCCGCTCCGTTCCAGGAACTCAATGCTCAGGGCGTGGATCGCTACCTCGGCATGTTTGCCCCATCGGGATCGCAGACGCTCGGGGGCGGTATCACCACGTATGCATTCGCTCGGGAAGACGGTCCGCTCTGCTTCACGGGAAGCTCCTTTGCGATGTCGACCCGCGATGGGAGCAGCGACGAGCTGATGATCTTCCTTCAGGGCGGCGGCGTCTGCGGGCCGAATGCCTGCGACGCCGTGGAAACCGCCAATCCGGCCATTCCGACTTTCGGGATCCTGGACGCCGCCGATCCCAACAATCCGGCGGCGGAATTCGACGTGGGGTATCTGCCCTACTGCGACGGCACCTTCTTCACGGGCGATAGCGACGCCGACAGCGACGGTGACGGCATCGACGATCGTTTCTTTCGGGGTATCCAGAATCTGTCCGCGTCGCTGGATGTCATCGTCGGCCGTTACCCGGCTCCGAGCCGGATCCTCCTGATCGGCAACAGCGCCGGTGGCTACGGCGTGCACTACGCGCTGCCGCTCGTTCGCAAGGTTTATCCGCGGGTCGCGATCGAGGTGGTGAACGACTCTGGCGTGGGCATCTCATCGCCGGGGACGCTCGCGAGCCTGAGCGACTATTGGAATGCCGGCGCGTTCTATCCCGCAAGCTGCCCGACCTGCATCGGGGAGGACGGTCACCTGACGGACTACCACAGCTACCAGCTCGCGGAGGACACCAACATCCGCATGGGGTTTATCTCATCAAAGCAGGATTCCCGCATCGCCGACGAGGGCCTGATGATCGGCGGCCCCGCCTTCGAGGCGGCGCTCCTGCCGGCGCTGGCCGAACTCAGGGAGGCATTTCCCGACCGCTTCCGGAGCCTGGTTGCCGATGGCGATGAGCACACCTTCGTCATACGACAGATCGATTATCCGGTCGGAGACACCACGGTTCGGGAGTGGCTGGCGGACCTGCTGAGCGGCGGCGCGGCTTGGATATCCGTGAGCGATTGATTGAAACCCGGGCGGCGATCGCATCGATGAATTCGATCTCCCGTTCGACCGGTTCGTCGCCTACAGCCGCCGATTCAAGGTCGAATCGGCGGTGTCGGCGGACCTGCTCGAATCCCCGTCCTGAACGGCTGTGCGGGCTGTCGGGACCCATCTCGTCTCGGTGCCGGGTCAGGTGCGACGTCGCCCGTTGTCGTCGTCAGCCGTCTCCGCCCCCGAGGTCCTTGCGCGACCGTCCGAAGTCGCTGAATCCTTCCTGCTCGAGACCGATCAACGGCTTCGCCTGGCCCGGGCCGCGGGTCGCAGCGCCGATGCCGCCGCTGACGGCGTCTAGCTCCTCGTCAGTGAGAGCACTCGGCTCGTCCCGGCTCTCGGCGCTATCTTTGTCGCGTTGTTGGCTCATGGTCATGGTTCCTCTGTTCCAGTGCTTGGATCCTCTCGCTCCAGCCGCCCTCGGCCCGATGGCTGGCAATATCGCTCGTCCATCGTCGCCCCGTTGATTCGAACCAGCAACCCAGCGAGGGTACGTGTCGGCAGCCGGGCCTTGGGCTTTTGGCCCGGTGGCAGACGGCATGCGTGCGCCGACTGCCGCCCCGCGGACGAAGGTCCAGTCCGCGCTCCAGGTCAGATCGGCCCGTCGTCGTTCAGAAGGCCCCGTGTCCTGCTCGGGCGTTCGGGGGAACCCATCCTCGGATGGACGTCGCATTTGACGCCCCCCGCGACCTGATTCAGCGCCTCTTCGGTCAGCTCGCCCCCGTTCCCCCGTGCCATCGCCCTTGCAGCGCGCCAGGAATCGTCGGCATTCGGCGCGTCCAGATCGAAGCCATGCTCTTCAGCGACGCTTCTGATCTGGTCGTAGCTCTCCGCGCCCTGCAGTTGCTGCCTGAGATCGTCATCATCAGCCGCCGCTTCCAGCAGCTTCACCAAGTTGCCGCGTGACATGTCTGCACCTCCCTGGAAATCGATTCGTCCTCAAGTAACGTCATTGCCGACCGGCAAACACCGCGCGTCCTGCCGCGCGCCTTCCCGAACCGCCGCCTCGGTGGCTGGTTCCTGGCCCACGAGACGCTACGAGCCACCGCCGATACGCCCCCGACGCGGTCTGTCCTGGTCCGGGCTCAACTCCCCGGGGTTTCTCTTCGCCATGAGGTCCTGAACCCGAAGTTCCCGAGTCCTCCGGGAATCCGGGTCCACATGCTCGTCGTCCAGGGGCGTGGCTTCGGTCTCGTTCTTCGGTTTCAGCTCATCGTTCCGCTTGCTCATGCTGATGATCGCTCTTTCGTCCATGTTTCGATGGTTCGGCAGTTCCTGTCGCTGCGGCTTCCAGACCGCAGCGACAAGTCGACTCCCGATCCGATAGCTCCGGCAATTCCGGCTGGCCGGATATCCCCCACCGCGCCGAGATCGCACTAGCTGGGAAGCACGTCCGGAACTCCCAGGTTCGGCTTCGCGATCCATTCGTAGTCCAGCAGTTCCCGGCTCCGTCCCGCATCACCCGGTCTGCCGCGACCGGCGGTACGGCCGGAGCTGCCCGGCCCGATGCCACCCGAGATCTCGTCCAGCGCCTCGTCGTCGAGCTGGGTCGTCTCCGGTGCATTCGTTTGCTTCTTCGTCGTCATCGTGAACTCTCCTTCCTGTGATCATTCATGGGCGGCTGGTTCCTGGCGGTCGATGCGCTAGGACCCGCCGCCGATGCTTCCGCGACGCGTTCTGTCCTGGTCCAGGCTCACCTTGGCGGGGCTCCGGCCATTCATCAGGTCCTGGATTTCAAAGCCCGCTCCGGCAACCTGATCGAGGTCCTCGTCCGTCAGCTCCTCGTTCTTGCGTTCGTCTTCGTGCTTCTCGCTCATCGTTGTTTCACCTTCGGCAGTTGCTCAATGTCCTTCAGCGGCCCACGCTGCCAGCACCGCAGCGCGCCTAAAGACCTTCAACGCAATCCCGTCCCCGACCGGACAAGTCGACGAATTTCACGGCAAAGATCGCTTATGCTGATGGCTGCGCGAGCGGTGAGAACGAAGGAGCGAGGACGGTGGCGAAGGAGAGCTACACGGACGCCGAGAGGCTGGGCGCAGAGGCCTTGATCGAGGAGAACTATCCGCTGCTCGTCAAGATTGCTCGATTCAATCGACGCCGCGCACGGTTCAGCGACACGATGGCGACGAGCGACATCCTCCACGAGAGCTTCCTGCGCCTCCACGGGCGCGATGACTGGAATTCGCGCCAGCACTTCGTCCGGGCATCGACGCTGGCCATCCGGCACGTCATCGTCGATCACGCTCGCCGCAAGCTCGCCGCCAAGCGCGGGGCCATGGCCGAGCATCTGCCGGTGGAAGAGACCGAGAACCTCCTCCCGGATTTCGCGGAGTCGCCGGAGCAGGTCGTCAAGATTGCCGCGCTGCTGGAGCGCGTCGAGGAGGAGCGCCCCCGCTGGGCACGCATCGTCGACGCCCGCTACTTCGCCGGCATGAGCGAGGAGGAGTGCGCCGAGGCCCTGGACCTCTCGGCCCGGACCGTGCGGCGGGAGTGGGCGGCTGCTCGCGTCTGGATTGCCGAGGAGCTGGGGGTGGCCACCTAGACAAGATGTTGTGGCCGCCGGTCAGGAAGCCGGAAGACGATCAACTGGATTCGATCTCGACAGGAAGCCGAACACCGAGGCCCTCGAGCCGCCGGCCGCACCAGCCCCAGGATGCATCGCGCCGGAGTGCGCCAATCGGGAACCCCTGCTGGGAGGCGAAATACTCGGTTGCGGCGTCCGGACCGGTGCTGCGCGCCACGAGATAGGCCTCTGTCAGCACCAGCCTTGGATGGTCGCCCTTGCCGTCGGGCCGAGCGCCGGCGATGGTCTCGCGAATCGCCGCGAGGGCATCGCTCGCGTCGTCGTACCGCCCCGCGGTGATCAGCGCCTCGATGCGATGCGCCTCCGTCATCATGTGCGGATAGCTGCCGGCACTGCCGAAGCGCAGAACGAGCTCGACGGCCTGGGCGAAGAGCGCTTCGGCCGCCTCGAAATCACCGCGCTGGGCGGCCAGGACGGCCTTCAGGCGAAGCGCCGCCGCGTTGCCGCCGGTCGTGCCGACAGCCTC
>JBCCZC010000460.1:0-4420 GCA_039188505.1 Pseudomonadota bacterium
AGCGCGATGCAGTGCGCCAGGCCGCCGCAGGCCTTCGCGAGGTCTTCGACCAGCACCCGGATATAGGTGCCCTTGGAACACGTGACCGCCAGCGAAAACTGACCTTCCTCCGCCCCGATGATCGCAGCATCGACGATGCGGACCTGCCTGGGTTCACGGGTCACTTCCCCGCCGGCCCGGGCGATTTCATGCAGCCGCTGGCCGTCGTGCTTGAGCGCCGAGTACATCGGCGGCACCTGCTCGATCGTGCCCGAGAAGCGCGCTGCCAGCGTCGCAGCCAGCGTTTCGCGCGTGGGCATGGGCAAGTCCGTGCGCTCGACAACCTCGCCGTCGAGATCACCGGTATCCGTACGAGTGCCCCAGGACGCGGATGCGATATAGGACTTGTCGGCATCGAGCAGCCCCGTGCCGAACTTCGTGGCCTCACCGAAGCAGAGCGGCAGAAGACCGGTCGCGAAGGGGTCGAGGGTTCCGGTATGCCCGGCCTTGCGCGCCTGGAAACGGGCGCGCACCCGCTGTAGCGTGCGGTTCGACGTCTCGCCGGCCGGCTTGTCGACGAGCAGTACGCCGTCGACGAGGCGTCCCTTCCTGCGGCGGGGCATCAGGAGCGGTTCAGGCGTCGCCGTCGCCGCCGTCTTCGCCAGCGTCTTCAGCCTCGTCCGTGTCCTCATCGAGGTCCGGACGTCGGGCCGACGCGAGCAGCGAATCGATGCGGTTACCGCGCTCGACCGAGTCGTCGTAGATGAAATGGAGCTCCGGGATGACGCGCATGTGCAGCGTGCGCCCGAGGCAGCGCCGCAGGAACCCTGCAGCGCTCGACAGCGCCCGGATCGAGTCCTTGCGCGTCGACGGATCCGCTGATTCCACGTAGACCTTCGCGTGCGCGAGATCGCGTGAAACCTCGACATCCGTCACGGTCACGGGACCCAGCCGGGGATCTTTGACCTCCGACCAGATCAGCTGAGCCAGCTCACGTCGGAGCTGACCAGCAACCCGTTCGCTGCGTGCGAAACCACCGCCCATGGGAACTCGTCAGTCCTCGAGCGTCCGTTGGACCTCGATGCGCTCGAAGCACTCGATCTGGTCGCCGGGCTTGACGTCGTTGTACTGCTTGACGCCGATACCGCACTCCGTACCCGAGCGGACCTCCTGGACGTCGTCCTTAAAACGACGCAGTGACTCGAGCTCGCCCTCGTAGATGACGACGTTGTCCCGGAGAACACGGATCGGGTTGCTCCGCTTGACCACCCCGTCGACCACCAGGCAGCCCGCAACGGCGCCGAGCTTGGAGGACCGGAACACGTCCTTGACCTCCGCCAGGCCGATGATCTGCTCCCGCACTTCCGTACCGAGCAGGCCGCTGATGGCCTTCTTCACGTCGTCGATCGTGTCGTAGATCACGCTGTAGTAGCGCAGGTCGAGGCCCGCCTCCTGGACGACCCGGCGTGCCGCGGCATCTGCCCGGACGTTGAAGCCCACGAGCACGGCGTTAGACGCCTGCGCGAGGGTCGCATCCGACTCGGTGATACCGCCGACGCTAGCGGCGATCACGTTGACCGCCACCTCGTCGTTCGACAGCTTCGTCAAGGCATCGCGCAGTGCTTCGGCGCTGCCCTGCACGTCGGCCCGGATCAGCAGGTTGACCTGCTTCTGCTCGCCATCGGTCATCTGCGAGAACAGGGAATCGAGCTTGGCCGCCTGCTGGGCCGCCAGGCGGGAATCGCGATCGCGCGACTGGCGCTCCATCGCGGCTTCCTTCGCCCGCTTCTCGTTCTTCACGACCAGCACGTTGTCGCCGGCCATCGGTACGCCGGAAAGTCCGAGCACCTGGGCCGGGATAGACGGGCCTGCCTCGTCGATGTTGTTGCCGCCCTCGTCGAACATGGCCCGAACGCGGCCGAACTCCTGGCCGGCCAGAAGCATGTCGCCACGCCTGAGGGTGCCGTTCTGAACCAGCACGGTGGCGACTGGACCACGCCCCTTGTCGAGCGACGATTCGACGACCACACCCGTGGCGCGCGCATCAGCGTTGGCCTTGAGATCCATGAGCTCCGCCTGGAGCAGGATCGACTCGAGCAGCTGGTCGACGCCCTCACCGGTGATGGCCGAGACGTTGACGAAGATCTCCTCACCGCCCCAGTCCTCGGGAATGACGTTCTCGTTCGACAGCTCCTGACGCGCCCGCTCGGGGTTGGCTTCCGGCTTGTCGATCTTGTTCACCGCCACGATGAGCGGCACCTCGGCCGCGCGGGCGTGCTGGATGGCCTCGAGGGTCTGCGGCTTGACGCCGTCGTCGGCTGCCACGACCAGGATGACGATGTCCGTCGCCTGCGCGCCGCGCGCCCGCATGGCGGTGAACGCGGCGTGGCCCGGGGTGTCGAGGAAGCTGATAACGCCCTTGGGCGTGTCAACGTGATACGCACCGATGTGCTGGGTGATGCCGCCGGCCTCGCCTGCAGCGACCCGCGTGGTCCGGATGTAGTCGAGCAGCGACGTCTTTCCGTGGTCGACGTGACCCATGATCGTGACGACCGGCGGTCGCGTCGTACCCTCGACCTCTTCGCTCTCTTCCTGGGCCTTCGCCAAGAGTTCGCTCTCGAGGTCCGTTTCCTTCGCAGCGATCGGCGTGTGTCCCATCTCCTCGACCACGAGCACCGCCGTGTCCTGATCGAGCGACTGATTGATCGTGACCATCATGCCCATTTTCATGAGCTCCTTGATGAGCTCGGTCGCCTTGACGGCCATCGCCTGGGCCAGCTCCTGGACCGTGATGGTCTCCGGAATCTCGACCTCGCGGATGACGGGCGCCGTTGGTTTCGAGAAACCATGCTCGGACGTCTCGACGTGCCGTGCACCGCCGCCGCGGCGCCTCTGCTTCCGAAGCCCGCGCTTATTGGCCGCAACGTGGAGCTCTTTCCGGCCGTACTTGCCGGCGGCGTCACCGCGCCGGGGCTTCTTCTCGGGCTTCTTCTCGACCACCGGCGCCGGTCGCTTGCGCGCGGCCTCGGCCTGCTGGCGTGCCTGGGCTTCGGCCGCGGCTCGTGCCTGGGCCTCGGCCTCGACGCGTGCGCGCTCCTCTTCCTCGGCCTTCTGCTTCGCCTCTTCCTCGGCCTTCGCCTTGGCTTCGACTTCGGCTTCCTGCCGGGCCTTCTCCTCGGCCTCGAGGCGAGCCTTCTCCTCTTCCTGGCGCTGGCGCTCCTCCTCGGCCGCACGCTGCTGCTCGGCCTCGGCCTCGCGCGCCGCAATGGATTCGTCGAGTTTGCGCTGCGCTTCTTCGCGCTCGGCGTCAACGGTCTCGTTGCCGGCGATGGCGCTGCGCTTCACGTAGGTCCGCTTCTTGCGCACCTCGACGTTGACCGTCTTCGCCCGGCCGGCACCAGCCGGCACTTTCAGCTCGCTGACGGTCTTGCGGCGAAGGGTGACCTTGCTGGGCGCGGACACGTCGTCCTCGCTGCCTTTTCCGTGCGACTTCCGCAGGAATTGGAGCAGCTTCATCTTGTCCGAGTTCGAGATGGTCTCGTCCGGATCGGAGAAGTCCATGCCGGCCTCTCCGAGCTGCTCGATGAGGCGCTCGACGGGGATGTCCACGACCTCGGCCAATTGTCTTACTGTGACTTGCGACATTTACGTACTCCTGCTCGGATCGACGAAACGGCCCGGCGGGCCGGCGCGATCACGGGGCATGATTCAGTCCTCTTCAGCCTCGAACCACGGCGCGCGTGCGGCCATGATCAGCGCTGCGGCGGACTCGTCATCGAGCCCCTCGATATCGGCGATTTCGTCGACCGCGCATTCTGCGAGGTCTTCCTGGGTCACCACGCTACGTGCGGCCAGCGCATAGGCCACACCGTCCGTCATTCCCTCGAGCGCCAGCAGATCCTCTGCCGGCTTGTTCTCCTCGAGCTTCTCCTCGGCCGCGATCAGCTGCGTGAGCAGCGAGTCGCGGGCCCGCGACCGCAGTTCATCGACGATACCCTCGTCGAACTCCTCGATCTCAACCAGCTCGGCAGCCGGCACATAGGCAACTTCCTCGACCGTCGAGAAACCCTCTGCCACGAGGATGGTGGCGATCTCCTCATCCACGTCGAGGGTCGTGACGAACAGCTCCCGAGCTGACTGCGCTTCCGCCTCGGACTTCTCCTCGACGTCTGCTTCGGTCATGACATTGAGCTGCCAGCCGGTCAGTTCGCTGGCGAGACGCACGTTCTGACCACCCCGGCCGATGGCCTGGGAGAGCTTGTCCTCGTCGACCGCGATGTCCATCGCGTGCTTGTCCTCGTCGACGATGATCGAGACAACCTCCGCTGGCGCCATCGCGTTCACCACGAACTGGGCCGGATTATCGTCCCAAAGAATGATGTCGATGCGCTCACCGGACAGCTCGTTCGAGACAGCCTGGACGCGAGAGCCCCGCATGCCG
>JBCCZC010000461.1:0-4417 GCA_039188505.1 Pseudomonadota bacterium
CGTGAAGCGAATGGTCGAGCTGCGATCGGGTCCGTGGCACATGGCGATTTTCCGGCTGAATAGTGAGGTCTTCCGTGGTACGGGAAAACCGAGCGGATCCGGACATAGGGTCTGCCTTGTCGAAGTCGGGGAACGCCGAGTGACGGTTGAGGGTGAACCCGTCCGCGACGTGAGAGGGGATATCGCTGGATGCGCCGATCGCATCGGCTGGAGCGGACGCGCCCCGGCCTGACGTGGTCGCGTCAGCGTGAATTTAATCGCGAACCTGAATCAGAGCGCCGGCAAGCTCGAAGGGCATCGGCGCGGATCGACGCGCTGTCCTTACTGTGACGCTGTTTTCAGGTCCCACCCTGTTCCGCGCGCGACCGCAGGGCATCGAACTCGTCGGCAATTTCGATCATGCCGATGGATCGGTAGATCTTCGCCGTCTGCTCGAGCCTGGGTACGATCGCCGGTGGGATCTTCTCGGCTTGACGAAGAACCGTGAGGCTTCTTGCGCGCGGATCCTCGGCGTCTTCGGTCCGTCCCTCGACCGCGTAGCATGCCGACAGGAGTGATCGTGCGCTCGCCGTCCAGCTGTGGTCGTCGCCGATGGACGCAACCCAGATGGACTCGGCCTCCAGAAGTAGCGGGATCGCCTCGGCATGGATTCCGGCCTCGACCCGACCCTGGGCTGCTCCGACGTATGCCGACCCCAGGCGCCAGTGCGGGCGCGGATAGGCCGCCTTCGACAGCGCCAGTTTCTGATCAAGTACGCGAATTCCGTCCGCATGCTGCCCCATGCCGAAATGGACCGACGCCAGGTTGTTCAAGGTCGTGAGGTAGTTGGGGTGTGTATCGCCATAGACCGCGCCCGTGATTGCGAGCGAACTCTCGTAGGCAACTCGCGCATCTTCGTAGCGTTCCTGAAGCCTCAGCGTGTATCCGACGCTATTCCAGAGTCCGGCGGCTTCGATCGATCGATCGGTACCGGAAGCCGCATGACGGTCCAGCAGTTCCCGATAGGCTCGCTCGGCTTCCCATAGCCTTCCGAGCACGCGCGAGAGCCGTGCCTGACTGTGAAGAGCGCCCTCGAGCAACTCCGCCTCGTCGGGCAGACCGCGCGCGATGCGGAGTCCTTCATCGATGAATTCGCGGGCGTCCTCGGGCCGGCCTTGCTCGAGCAGCACCTGGCCGTAGAGCAGATTGGCCGACGCGGTCTTCGGATGCGCTGGACCGTAGCTCGCCAGCGTCAACGCCTGCACCTCCCGCGCTACCGGTTCAGCTCGGTCGTAGGCCCGCATCTCGTAGAGGTTTCCGACGAGTAGGCGCCGCGTTGCCAGGCGCTCGTTGCCCGCCGTAGTTCCCGATGCCACATAGCGCTCGAGCGCTGCCTCCAGCAGACGCTCGGCCTCCTCGTACTGCCCGCGCTTCGACTTGACCTCACCGAGGGTCCGCAGCAGCTGCGCCTGCTCGAGGGGCTGCCCGTCGAGTTCCTCGAGGATGCGGCGGCTCGCGCGGTCCAGGACCTCCGTGACGGTCGCTGCCTCGCCCTGCTGCTCGTCCGGATCCGCCTCCGAGAAGATGTCGACGAGAAAGCCGACGATCTGCTCGTTCTTGGTCGCTTCGGCCCGGGCCGTCTCCGCCGCTTGCTGGGCCAGATCACGGCTTTTGGACAGGTTGACGGCGTAGATCACGCTGGCGAACACCAGCACGAGCGCTGCTGCCGCCGAAATGCCCACAGGCGCCCGATTGCGCTGAACGAACTTCATGAGCCGATAGCGGGCGGTCCCGCGTCGTGCGAGCACGGGCTCGCGACGCAGGAAGCGCCGCAGGTCCTCGGCCATCGCCTCGGCGGACGCGTAGCGCGCTTCGGGTTCCTTGCGCAACGCCATCAGCACGATGGCGTCGAGATCGCCGCGGAATCGGCCGGGAGAAATGCCCGGTGCTTCGGTTCTCGTCGACTTTCGACGTCCGGTGGTCCGGCTCGGGGGCACCGGAGCCTGGTCGCAGATCGCGCGCTGGCGGTCGAACGGGCCGGAGTCCGGTTCGGTGAACGGCGGCGCGCCGGTAAGGAGTTCATAGAGCAGGACACCGATCTGATAGACGTCCGTCGCCGTCGTGGTGGCCTCGCCACGAATCTGCTCGGGCGCAGCATAGGACGGTGTCATCCATCGCTCGCCCGTTTGGGTCAGCGCCGCGGAATCGCCCTCGCTAACCTCATCAAGCACCTTCGCGATGCCGAAGTCGAGCAACTTGACCTGCCCGCCGGGCGCATCCGTCGGGCGCTCGACGAGGATGTTGGACGGCTTCAGATCTCGGTGGACGACCAGATTTCGATGCGCCGCGTGCACCGCTTCGCAGACGGCGATCACCAGCCCCAGTCGGTCGTGAAGGCCGATCTGGCGCTCCCGGCAGTAGACGCTGATCGGCTCGCCGTCGACGAGGTCCATTACGAAGTAGGGGCGGCCGTCATCGGTCACGCCGCCGTCCAGCAGCCGGGCAATGCATGGATGGGTCAGCCGGGCGAGGACCTGACGCTCGAGCAGCAGGCGCTTGCGAACAGCGTCGCCGCCGTGCGCAGGCAGGAGCTTCAGGGCGACGCGCTGCTCGAATTGCCCGTCGATTCGTTCAGCCTCGTAGACCGCACCCATGCCGCCACGGCCGATGAGTCTCGTCAGCCGGTAGGGACCGATCCCGGCCCCCGATTCGTCGCTCTTGTCGGCATCTCCATCAAGGCTGTCGAACGCAGCAGGCGGAATGAGATCAGCGGCGGCACCGTCCAGAAAAGTCGGCGATTCCTCGGCGGCCTCCAGCAGCGCGAGTACCTCGTCCGCCAGCGCCCGGTCATCACCACACGCCGAGGCCACGAAAGCCAGACGTTCCGACGATGGCCGATCGAGAGCGTCGTCAAGGAGAGCGGAAATCTGCGCCCAGCGCGCGCGGTCGTCCGACGCGTTGCTCATGAGTTCGGCTGAAGCTCGAGGGTGAGCCAGGCCTTCGCCTTCGTCCATTCCCGGCGGACGGTGCGCTCGGTCACGCCCAGCTGCTCCGCCGCCTCGGCCTGCGTGAGGCCCCCGAAGAATAGATACTCCACGATCTGCACGAGGCGCTCGTCCAACCGGCCGAGCTTCTCGAGCGCATCATTCAACTCGAGCAACAGCTCCGGCGAACTCTCGCTGGCTACCCAGGCTTCGTCGAGCGTCACCGCCTTCTGCCCGCCACCGCGACGCTCTGCGCAGTGCTTTCGCACGTGGTCGATGAGAATGAAGCGCATGGCGTTGGCGGAGACCGCGTAGAAGTGCAATCGATTCTGATAGGTCCGGTCGTCGCCGCGCAGGAGCTTGAGGTAGGCCTCGTGAACGAGCGCAGTGGGGTTGAGCGTGTCCTGTTCGCCAAGCTTCCGAAGCTGCTTTCGGGCGAGTTCGCGCAGCTTCGCGTAGACCAGGGGCAGGAGCTGCGCCTCGGCGTCCGCGTCGCCTCTGCGGGCGTCGACGAGCAATCCTGTGATCTCCGCCATGGTGTCCGGCGTTCGGTCTTCCCTGATGAACAGATCGCCAGTCTAGCAGCGTGGTTGCAGAGAAAGTGAGCCATGAATCGCTGATTCAACCTGTGCCCATGGCGCGGACGTTGAGCCCAGTTCGATTCTCCGCTCCCGGGTGGAAATCGGAACGTCGGCGGGAGTTCATTAGCGCCGGACAAACGGTCCGGCGCGCCAGGCTCCGCAACGATCGCCCGTGGGAGCCAGGAGATCGATCTCGACGCGCCCAACAGGGCATCCCGCAAGCGTGCAGCAGCCAGGGTTTACAGCCGCGATGGGGCCTGCTTCTTGCGCCGAAGACTGCCGAATCATGTCCGGTTTTCTCGAGCTTTCGCGATACCTGGGTAGAACTCCTGGAGACGCCCATGAATCAGCGCTGTCTGGCCCATCTCACCGCCGTTGGGCTGAGCCTTGCCCTTACCGGCCTTCCGATCGCTCGCGCCGCAACCTTCACGGTCACCAACACCCAGTCAACGGGACCCGGTAGCCTGCGTCAGGCCATCGTCGATCTGAACGCCGCGAGCGGTAACGTGCACGCGATCGAGGCCGCCGAGGGGCTTTCGGGGACGATCAGCGTCTCGACGCCGTTGCCCGAGATCACCAAGCCTGTCGTCCGCATTACCGGCTCGGGTCGCGATGAACTGACGCTGGATCTAGCGCGAGTGCAGTCCCTGGTGGTGAGCCCGCCGCCGAACGGGCTCTTCATCCTCGAGGACCTGACCATCGCCAACGGGCTGGGCGTCTTCGGCGGTTGTTTTCAGAGCCTCGGGAGTCCGATTCTGGAGTTCCGACGACTCCGCTTCGTCTCCTGCGAGGCTCGGAATGCGGGGCCGGCGTTCGGCGGGGCCATCGACGCATCGGGGCAGGTGCGCATCCAGGACTCCGAGTTTCGCGAAA
>JBCCZC010000462.1:0-4399 GCA_039188505.1 Pseudomonadota bacterium
CGATCACGTCGAGCGCGTCGGCGAGGCCCTGTTCGAGCAGGCGGTGGCGATGCAGCTCGAGGGCATCGTCGGCAAACGCATGGAGAGTCCCTATCGCAGCGGGCGTTCGGACGACTGGCTCAAGATCCCGGCGCTGGCCACGGCGGAATTCGCCGTGATCGGCTACGCCCCGGAACGCAGCGGCGCCGGGCTCGGTTCACTCCGGCTCGCCAGCCTTCACGAGGGGCGCTGGGTCGGCGTCGGTCGGGTTGCCGCTTCCCTCGACGAGGAGACGCGCAGCGCGCTGCTCGAGCGTCTCGAATCGCTCGTCGACGATCCCGTGCTCGACGCGGATCAGTCCGACCTCGTGTCGGTTCGACCCGAACTGGTCGTCGAGGTCCGCTTCAAGGCCTGGACCGAAAACGGCCACCTGCGGCAGCCGGTCCTCCTGCATGTACGCGACGATCGAGAACCGACATCGTGCCGGTCGGGGCCCTGGTCCAATGACGCCGTCGACCCGGTCACCGTGGCGCCGGCCCCATCCCCGGAACGCGTGCTGGTGACCAACCGCGACAAGGTGTTCTGGCCGGAATGCGCCACGACCAAGGGGCAGCTGGTCGATTACTACCGGGCGATCGCACCGCGCATGCTCCCCTATCTGCGCGATCGTCCGGTCGTCCTCACGCGGTATCCGGACGGCATCGACGGCAAATCCTTCTACCAACATCGGGCGCCCGACTTCCTGCCCGACTGGATCCGGCGCGAAGCCATCTGGAACGAGGGCGACGCCGAGGAGCGCGAGTACATCATCATCGAAGACGCCGACACGCTGGCCTACGTCGCCAACCTCGGCGCCATCCCCATCCATCTCTGGAGCGCGCGCGCGGGCAACCTCCAGCGTCCGGACTGGTGCGTGCTGGATCTCGACCCGAAGGAGGCGCCGTTCCGGGACGTCGTGACCGTGGCCCGATGCCTGCGCGATGTGCTGGAGGAAGCGCAGATCGCCGGCTTCCTGAAGACCACCGGCTCCTCCGGCCTCCACGTGCTCGTGCCGCTTGCCGGCACCCTGACCCACGACCAGGCGCGCGACCTCGGGGAGCTGCTCGCGCGAATCTGCGTGCACCGCCTGCCCGGGCTCGCCACGATCCAGCGGCGAGTCGAGCTTCGCGAAGGTCGGGTCTACGTCGATTTTCTCCAGAACGGCCACGGCAAGACCATCGCGGCACCCTACAGCGTGCGGCCACTACCCGGCGCTCCCCTGTCGCTCCCACTCCGCTGGTCGGACCTGAAGGCGAGGCTTTCGCCGCGGCGCTATCACATGGGCAATATCGCCCGCCGGCTTGCCGCCGTTCCGGAGGACCCGATGGCCCCGCTCCTCGACGCCACCTTCGACCCTGCCGCAGCACTCGGCGCGCTCGCGGCGCTCGGCTGAAGCAAGCGGATAGTTTTCGCCAGCCAGATCCCGCATGATCGAGCCTCAACCCAGCGCATGGAGTGCAACGACCGATGGGGTACGAGTTCACGAAGGAGCAGGACGTCGTCGTCGACCGGGCCGCCAGCTGGATGCGCCTTTCCGGTCGGCTGTCGCTCGGCATCGGCCTGCTGGTCGGCCTCCCGCTGCTCGCCGGCGAATATCTGGTCCTGCCGGCAGCGGCCTTCCTGATCGTCATCGGCACCTGGACCGTCCGGGCGTCGAAGAGCTTCCAGCGCGTGACAACCACGGATGGCAACGACATCCAGCACGTCCTTGACGCACTCGACAACCTGCGCAAGCTCTACCAGCTGCAGGCCATCATCATCCTGCTCGCGTTCCTGGCTGCCCTGATTCTCGGATTTCTCGGCTACACGGCGACCTGAGTCCGGCAACCGGTCCAGAGCTCGGACTGGTTGCATCGGCAGCCGCATTGACGCACGATCGAGTCAACTCTAGTTGACAGGTCGTCTGGGGCCACCGTGCAGGTCGTATCGCTGTCGTTCTTCCGTTTCGACGGACTCTGGAACCGCTGCTGGGCGTTCTCGCAGATGCAGTTTGCCCGCGGACCGCTGCGGCGGCTTCCCGGCATCGGCTTCTCGAAGCTTCTGGGAACCGGGTCGCGCGAAGGCTTCCACCCCTTTCCCAACTTCGGCGTCTACGCGATCCTGGCCACCTGGCCCTCCCTCGAGCACGCTCGGCGCCAGCTCGCCGAGGCACCGGTCTACGGGCGCTATCGGAACCACGCGAGCGAGCACTGGACGGTCTTTCTGCAGGCCAGCCGCTGCCGCGGCGAGTGGGCCGGCGAGGCACCTTTCGAGGTGGCGGCGGACGGACCCGAATTACCCGTTGCCGTCCTCACGCGGGCGACGATCAAGCTCCGCGCGGTCGTGCCCTTCTGGCGTCGCGTACCGAACATCAGCGCCATGATCCCCGGGCAGGAGCAGCTGGCCTTCAAGGCCGGCCTCGGGGAGATCCCGTGGGTGCATCAGGTGACCTTCTCGATCTGGCATGACCTCGACGCGATGCGCGAATTCGCCTACCGCGGCTTCCACAACGAGGCCATCGAACAGGTGCGCAAGGGTCAGTGGTTCTCCGAGGAGCTCTTCGCCCGTTTCCATGTGGTCGGGGCCGACGGCCGGTGGGAGGGACAGAAGCCGCTCGACCTCCAAGAGGACGCCGGGCTCTCGCATGCCTGAGGCGCCCTATCGCCCGCCCGGTCCGCGCCCGATCGGCCCGCAGCTGGCCTTGTTCCGCGCCATCTGGCGTGGCGACCGCGACCTCATCAATCTGCTCCCGGCATCGGCCTACGAGATCGACGTCGGTCGGCTGGGGCACAGCCGCCGAGGCATCCTCCTCATCAACGATCCGGCGACGCTCCGTGAGATCCTGACCGACCCACTCGACATCTTCCCCAAGAACGACCTGATGCAGGGCGCGCTGGCGCCGCTCGTCGGCGACTCGATCTTCGGCAGCGGCGGCGACACCTGGCGTCGCCAGCGTCGCATGATCGAACCCGCGTTCTCGCACATGCGGATCAACCGGGCCTTCGACGCCATGCGAGGCGCGGTCGACGACCTCGAGCAGCGCCTCGATGCCCACGTTGCCAGCGGCGAACCGATCCCGCTAACGGCGACGATGAGCCAGGTCACCGCCGACATCATCTGCCGGACCATTTTCTCGCGCCCCCTCGACAGCGGCGCTTCCCGCGAGGTCTTCGATGCCTTCGACGTCTTCGAGTCGAGCGTCGCCAACGTGTCCCTCCGGCACCTCATCCTGTCCCGGCCGTTCAGCCCCATCGCCCAGCCGCCCGATGTGCTGGCGGCGTGCGAGCGGATCCGCCTTGCCGTCGGTCAGCTGCTCGATCCCAAGCTCGACGGCACGGACGCGGCAGCAGACATCGCCGCCGACCTCATCGCCGCACGGGATCCGGAAGACGGCTCCGCCTTCGATCGTGAGGAGCTGATCGACCAGCTCGGCGTGTTCTTTCTGGCGGGTCACGAAACCACCGCTAGTGCCCTGACCTGGGTGCTCTTCATCCTGTCGCAGCGACCGGAGGTGGTCGCCCGCATGCGGGATGAGGTCGCCGCGGTGGTCGGGGACGAGCCCGTCAGTTTCGCGGCCTCGAAGCAGCTCCCGTACGTTCGCAACGTCTTCCGCGAGACACTGCGCCTCTACCCGCCGATCACGTTCATTCCCCGGGTCGCCGCGGAGGACACCAGGATCGCCGGCAAGCGCGTGCGCCGAGGCACCATGCTCATGGTGTCGCCCTGGACCATCCAGCGTCATCGCCGGCTCTGGCGCGACCCGGACGTCTTCGATCCTGACCGGTTCCTGCCCGCCCGCGAGGCAGACATGCCGGCCGGTGCGTACCTGCCCTTCGGCCAGGGCCCTCGCGTTTGCGTCGGTGCCGCCTTCGCGGTCATCGAGAGCGCCCTCATCATCGCTCGCCTCGTGCGCCGCTACGATTTCGAGGCACTCGACGCCGAGCAGGTGCGCCCTGTTGCGCGCCTGACCACCCGGCCCGAGCAGGAGGTCCTGCTGCGGATACGGCACCGCAGCGCAGATGATCGTGCCGCTCGTCCGGATGGCGAAGCGATTACGCAGGCGTGAGGGTTCTTGCTAGACTGCGACTCCGTCTGGGTGCGTTGGGGCAATGTGGGGGCCGCGGGTGAACGGACTCCCGCCAGCACAGTGATCACTGTTGAAAATCAACTGGTTGCCTGTCACGAGTGTGGCGCGCTCTACCGTCGGGAGGCCATTCCCGAAGGCGCCCGCGCGGATTGCGAACGCTGTGGCGCCCTCCTCTATCGCAACGTGCCCGGCAGCGTCGATCGGTCCCTGGCGCTGTTCTCGGCCGCCTTTATGCGTGACCAAAGCGTGATTTGACGGAAACCTGAATTCATAACACAAGTATGTTTTGTGTTTGTTTGCACCATTCAACGAAAA
>JBCCZC010000463.1:0-4389 GCA_039188505.1 Pseudomonadota bacterium
CGCAGGCGCCCGGATTCAGGATCCAGGGGACATCGTCCTGGTCGAAAACGCGCCGATGGCTGTGGCCGTAGCAGATCAGCGCCGCTTCCGGGAAGCGCTGCCGGAGCCAGCGATGACGGCGCGCGGCGCTCGCGCACTGGTGGCCGTGAACCACGACAACCTGCGCGTCGCCGAGGGTGAAGCGCAGAACCTCCGGGAGCGGTGGCAGACCCATTGCGACGATGTCATCGTTGTTGCCGATCACCGCATCGATAGGACGGCCGCTTTCGGCCAGCCGTTCGAGGACACCGCGGCCGATGTCGCCGCAGTGGATCACCCGGTCGACTTCGTGCGCCATTGGCACGACGCCCGGGCGCAACCGACCATGCGTATCGCTGACGATCAGAACCGTCTCTTCGTCTGCAAGCGCGCCCAGATCGAACGCAGCGAGCGCCGTGGCGCCAGGTCTATCGGCCATGGAGGAGAGGATGACCGAAACTGCCAGGAACATCGAGGCGATCGCGGCCCGCGTGAAGCAGGCCTCCCACGTCATGGTCATGACGGGCTCCGGGATCAGCGCAGAAAGCGGCATTCCCACCTTCCGCGAGGCCCAGACAGGCCTGTGGGAGAAGTTCCGCCCCGAGGATCTCGCGACTCCCGAAGCCTTCGAGCGCGACCCTGAAACGGTCTGGAAGTGGTATGAGTGGCGTCGAGACCTGGTTGGCAAGGCGGCGCCGAACCCGGGCCACGGGGCGCTGGTGACCCTGGCGGAGCGCGTGCCGCTGTTCTCGCTGATCACCCAGAACGTCGACGGCCTGCACCAGCGCGCAGGCAGCACCGGCGTGGTCGAGCTGCACGGCAGCATCATACGGACGATCTGCAGCAGCACCCGCCGCGTGATCGACCGCGACTGGCTGGACGCGAACCCGGGTTCCCCGCCGCGATCTCCCTACGATCCGCACGGACTGGCCCGGCCGGGCGTCGTATGGTTCGGCGAACCACTGCCCGCGGACGCTATCGATGCCGCCGCCCTCGCCGTCGCGACCTGCGATCTGTTCTTCAGCATCGGAACGTCCGGCCTGGTGGAGCCCGCGGCTTCCTTCGGGCACGCCGCCGCCGACCGGGGCGCGCACGTCGTGGAGATCAATCCGGCGCCGACACCGCTCAGCCCGCGCGCCACCTGGCTGCTGCGCGAGCCCGCCGGCGATGCCCTGCCCCGGATCGTAGAGGCTCTGGACGCCCTCGGCTGACTTCAGATGTTGCGAAAGGGGTCAGGTACATTTTCCGGCCGGAAAATGTACCTGACCCCTTTTCGCTGCCTTTTCGCTGCCTTTTCGCTTGCCGCGGGACTTCCGGAGCGGTAAAACGCGGCGCATGCCCATTCGCGTCCTCCCGCCCCACCTCGTCAACCAGATCGCCGCCGGCGAGGTGATCGAAAGACCCTCCTCCGTCGTCAAGGAACTGTGCGAGAACGCCCTCGACGCGACCTCGAAGCGCCTCGAGATCGAGATCGAGGCTGGCGGCACGCGATTGATCCGGATTCGCGACGACGGTGTCGGCATGGGGAAGGAAGACCTCATGCTGGCGGTGCACCCGCACGCGACGAGCAAGATCGGTGACCTTGACGATCTCGAAGCCATCGCCACGCTCGGCTTCCGCGGTGAGGCGCTCGCCAGCATCGCCTCGGTCTCTCGGTTCCGCCTGGTCTCCCGGCGACCCGACGCCGATCACGCCTGGGCGATCCATTCGGACGGAACTTCCCACGGCGACCCGGAGCCGGCCCCGCATCCGCCAGGAACGACCGTCGAAGTGCGCGACCTGTTCTTCAACACACCCGCGCGCCGGCGCTTTCTGCGAACCGAACGCACCGAGTTCAACCACATCGACGAGCTGGTGCGGCGCATAGCCCTGTCGCGGATGGGCGTTCAGGTTCGCCTGAGCCACAACGGTCGCGTCGTGCGCAACTACCGCCCGGCCGAGCAACCCCACGACCGGGACCTACGGATCTCGGAGCTCTTCGGTCCCGACTTCCTCGACAACTGCCTGCGCATCAGCGAGGAGGCGTCCGGGATGCGGCTCGACGGCTGGATCGGGCTGCCGACGTTTTCCCGCGCCCAGGCGGACCAGCAGTTCATGTTCGTCAACGGACGCATGATCAAGGACCGGCTCGTCAGTCACGCGATCAGGCAGGCCTACCAGGACGTCCTGTTCCACGGCCGGCACCCCGTTTTCGCCCTTTACCTGGAGATGGATCCGGCCGGTGTCGACGTGAACGTGCACCCGACGAAGGCAGAGGTCCGCTTTCGCGAAACGCGGTCGGTGCACGGCTTTCTGTTCTCGGCGCTGCATCGCGCCCTGGCCGAGACCCGGGCCGGCCAGGAGCCGGCGGTCCTCGCCTCACCGGGGCCGGCCCCGGGCCCGGCCGCGGGTAGCCTGGGCGGCGGCGGCCAACGCGCCATGCCGCTGGCGACCGAGTGGTCGCGGCCGCGAGATTCCCTGGCGGACCAGGCCGCACTCTACGCGGCATCGCCCCGGGCGATCGAGACCACGACCACCTCGGCTTCCCTGCCGGAGGCGAGCGAGAACGAGGAGGTGCCGCCGCTGGGCTTCGCGGTGGCCCAGTTCCACGGCGTCTACGTCGTTGCGCAGAACGCCCAGGGCATGGTCCTCGTCGACATGCACGCAGCGCACGAACGCATCACCTACGAGCGGCTCAAGGCGTCGGTCAGCGGAGAGGGCATCCGCTCGCAGGCGCTCCTCGTTCCCGTGAACGCCGCCGTCAGCGAGGCGGAAGCCGACCTCGCGGAGGCGACCGCTGAGCGCTGGGCGGCCCTCGGTTTCGAGATCGACCGGATCGGCCGCGAGTCCGTCCGGATTCGGAAGGTGCCAACCTTGCTGGCGAGCGCCGACCCGGCGGCGCTCATTCGCGACGTCCTCGCGGACCTGAAGACCCACGGCACCAGCGGCCGCCTCGAGGAGGCCATGAACGAGGTGCTGTCGACGATGGCCTGCCACGGTTCGGTTCGCGCCAATCGCCGCCTCACGATTCCGGAGATGAACGCCCTCCTCCGCGACATGGAGCGCACCGAGCGCAGCGGCCAGTGCAATCACGGGCGTCCGACCTGGGTGCAGCTCCCGATGGCCGACCTGGATCGACTGTTCCTTCGCGGCCGGTGACGCGCGCGCCACGACCGCTCCTGGCGATCATGGGCCCGACGGCGGCGGGGAAGACAGCGCTGGCCGTCGATGCCGTCGAACGGCATGGCGTCGCGCTCATCTCGGTCGACTCGGCCCTGGTCTACCGCGGTCTGGATATCGGCACGGCCAAACCCGATGCCCAGACGTTGGCGCGCGCACCGCACCGGCTCATCGATATCTGCGATCCCTGGGAGCCCTACAGCGCGGCGGAATTCCAGGCGGACGCGACCCGCGAGATCGCCGCGATCGACGCCGAAGGCCGCGGCACGGCCCTGGTCGGCGGCACTCTGCTCTACTTTCGGGCCCTGATCGAGGGGCTGTCTGCGCTACCTGGAGCGGACGAGCCGATCCGTGCCGCACTCGCGGCCGAGGGCGAGCGACTGGGCTGGCCCGCGATGCACGCCCGGCTGGCCGCGGTCGATCCGGCAGCAGCTGAGCGCATTCACCCCAACGATCCCCAGCGGATCCAGCGCGCCCTCGAGGTGCATGCTCTGACCGGCCAGCCCCTCAGCGCGCTCCAGGGCGCCGCCACGGGCGGCCTTGACCGGGAGGTACTCCGCATCGTGATCAGTCCCGCCGACCGAGCCGTGCTGCACGCCCGCATCGCCGAACGCCGGGACGCGATGTTCGCCGAAGGTTTCGTCGGGGAAGTGGCCCGGCTCATGGCCGAGCCGTGGTTCGACCCGGAGCTGAACGCGATGCGGGCCGTGGGCTATCGCCAGGTCATCGGCCATCTCTGCGGCGACTACGATCTCGAAGAGGCGCGCCAGCGCGTGCTGTTTGCCACGAGGCAGCTTGCGAAGCGGCAGCTGACCTGGCTGCGACGCCAGCAAGACGCCCACTGGTTCGACCCGACATCCCCCCGGGAAATGGCCCGCGCCGCGGCGCTGATATCACGCTGGCACGACACTCCGCTGTGATAAACTTGAGGCTTGTGGGCGTTCTTTGGTCGCTTGAATCGGCAGCCACGACGCCCATGTAAAGGGAGGACCTACCCACGTGCGCCAGGGCGCGCGAGGATGGTTTTTGGCGGTTTCCGGATCCTTGCCTTCGGCTCGCAGCGGAAATGGCGATAACAACGACAACGGAGAGTCCATGTCCAAGGGACATTCTTTGCAGGAACCGTTCCTGAACACGCTTCGCAAGGAGCGCGTTCCGGTATCGATTTACCTCGTCAACGGCATCAAGCTCCAGGGCCAGATCGAGTCCTTC
>JBCCZC010000464.1:0-4383 GCA_039188505.1 Pseudomonadota bacterium
AGTCCGACACCGTCTCCGGTGGCACCGGCCCTCATTACTACCAGGAGCTCTACGCAAGCCCGCACCACCCGGGTCGGCTCTACCTCATGAGCAACACGACGGTCATCTCCTACGACTTCGGCAAGACCTTCGTGCCCATGAGCAACGAGCACAAGCACGGCGACGACCACGCCATCGCTTTCCGGCCGGACGACAAGGACTACCTGATGCTCGGCTCCGACGGCGGCCTCTATGAGACCTTCGACCACACGAAGACCTGGCGCTTCATCGCGAACATGCCGATCACGCAGTTTTACAAGGTTGCGGTCGACGACGACGAGCCGTTTTACAACGTCTACGGCGGCACCCAGGACAACAACTCGCAGGGTGGTCCGTCGCGCACAGACAACATCCACGGTATTCGCAATTCCGACTGGTTCATCACCCTGTTCGGCGATGGTCACGACCAGGCCACCGAGCCCGGCAACCCGGACATCGTCTACTCGGAGTGGCAGCAGGGGAACCTGGTGCGCTATGACCGGACCGTCGGTGAAATCGTCTACATCAAGCCCCAGGGTGAGGCAGGTGATCCGCCGGAACGGTTCAACTGGGACGCGCCCATCCTCATCAGTCCCCATTCCGCCACGCGGCTCTACTTCGCGTCACAGCGGGTCTGGCGCTCGGACGACCGGGGGGACACCTGGACGACGATCTCCGGCGATCTGACGCGGGACCAGGAGCGGCTGCTTCTGCCCATCATGGGACGCCAGCAGAGCTGGGATTCGCCGTGGGACATGCTCGCCATGTCGCAGTACAACACCATCACGTCGCTTGCTGAGTCGCCTGTGGCCGAGGGCGTGATCTACGCGGGAACGGACGATGGGCTGATCCAGATCACGACGGATGGCGGCAGCAGCTGGCGTGAGGTCGAGGTCGGCGATCTACCTGGGGTGCCCGACACGGCGTTCGTCAACGACATCAAGGCCGATCTCTTCGACGCCGAGACGGTCTACGTCGCGCTCGACAATCACAAGTACGGTGATTACGCGCCGTACCTGCTGAAGAGCACGGACGGCGGTCGCCGCTGGACCTCGATCGCGAGCGACATTCCCGACAAGCATCTGGTCTGGCGCGTCGTCCAAGATCACGTGAGCCCCGGTTTGCTCTTCGCCGGCACCGAGTTCGGTATCTTCTTCACCGTGGACGGCGGTGAGCGTTGGATCGAACTCAACGGGGGTGTTCCGACCATCTCCTTCCGGGATCTCGAGATCCAGCGCCGCGAGAACGATCTCGTCGGAGCATCCTTCGGCCGAAGCTTCTACATCCTGGATGACTACTCGCCGCTGCGCGAGGTCTCCGATGATCTGCTGGCGGGCGAGGGCGCTCTGTTCGCCCCGCGCAGGGCCTGGTGGTACCTCGAGCAGATGCCGATGGGGGGCGGTCAGAAAGCGGCCCAGGGGCATGGGTTCTACACGGCCGCGAATCCCCCGTTCGGGGCCGTCTTCACCTACTACCTTCCCGAGGACCTGATGACCGCGGCGACGCGACGGCAGGAAGCCGAGAAGCAGTTCGATGCGGATGAGGACATTCCGTTCCCGGGCTGGGACGCCGTCGTGGCGGAGCAGAAGGAGCCCGAGCCCGAAGTGATCCTCTCGATCCGTGACGCGGACGGCAACGTCGTTCGCCGCTTGAACGACGGCCCGACGAAGAAGGGATTCCATCGTATCGCCTGGGATCTACGCGGCCCGGCGACCCAGGCCATCGGCGTCCAGGGCAACTACTTCAGCCCTCAGGTCCGCGGCATGCTGCTGGCACCCGGGACCTACAGCGCCACGCTCGCGACCCGGGTCGCCGGCGAGACGAGCCCCGTTGGTTCCGAGGTCACCTTCGAGGTGGAGCGCATGACGAAGGGAGTGCTCCATGAGGCGTCTGCGGATGACGTCGTGGCGTTCTGGCAGCGGATTGATGCCCTGCAGCGGCAGACCACCGCGATCGGGCAGTCGATGCCCATGCTCGAGAAGCGCATGGAGCAGCTCCGAGAGGCGCTCTCGCGGACGCGAAGCGCCCCCGCCGAGCTCGACCAGGGCCTGGAGGCGCTCCGGAGCGAGTTCTACGACATCCGGCGTCTGGTCGGAGGGACGCCCGAGGCTGGCGGTGTGGGTCACCTCGAGGAGACCACCGTCGGCGGTCACCTGTTCTTTGTGTCGATCGGCACGATGTTCTCCACCTATGGACCGACGCCGGCGCAAGAGCGGGGCATGGATCGCGCCGAGCAGCAGCTCGCCGAGGTTCGCCGCCGCTTCATCGCGCTGACCGAAGAGCGTATTCCGGCGTTCGAGAAGCAGCTATCGGGTGCGGGAGCGCCGTGGGTGCCGGGCATGCCGCTGTCAGTGATCGAATGATCAAGGGGCCCGCCGGTAGGCCGGCGGGCGCTTCGGGCCAGCGCTCCTGAGAGTGCCTCGGCCCGCGCTCTCAGTCTCGACGACGACTCCTTCATACGGTTCTGGTATCATTCAGGACCAGATTCGTCCGGATTGAACCATGTTTCGTCTGAGCAAGCTGACCGACTACAGCATCGTTTTGCTGACCGCCATGTCCGAGGAAGTGGGGCGGGTGTATTCGGCGACCGAGCTTGCGGCGAAAACTCACCTGGAGCAGACGACCGTTGCCAAGATCCTCAAACGGCTCTCGAAATCAGGACTGATTCGGTCCTACCGGGGCGCCAATGGCGGTTACCGCCTCGTGGAGGAGCCGGCGGACATCACCGTATCGAGCGTCATCGGCGCGATGGAAGGACCGATCGGCATGACGGAATGCTCGGTATCGCCCGGCGCCTGCGCGCAGGAGGCGTACTGCAAGGTTCAAAGCAACTGGCAGATCATCTCGCGGGCCGTCGAAAACGCGCTCGGGAACGTGACGCTGGCGGACATGGCAACACAGATGGCGCCCACGGCCGACGTGCGGCGCCTGAAGGTCGTAACGATCACCTAGAGCGGCAAAGCCGCGACACGGGCAGCAGGAAGAACCCCAGATGTCAGCAACCAATCAGGAAGTCCACGAGCGGCTTCAGCGCAAGTACGAGCACGGCTGGAGCACCGAAATCGAGGCCGACACGGTCCCGCCCGGGCTCAACGAGGACGTCGTTCGCCTGATCTCGGGAAAGAAGGAGGAGCCCGAGTGGCTGCTCGAGTGGCGACTCAAGGCCTTCCGCTACTGGCAGAAGATGCCATCGCCGGACTGGGCACACCTGAACATCGACCCGATCGACTACCAGGCGATCTCGTACTACTCGGCGCCACGCACCAAGCCGAAGTACGAAAGCTGGGACGAGGTCGATCCGAAGCTGATCGAGACCTACGACAAGCTGGGGGTGCCGCTCCACGAGCGCGCGAAGCTCGCCGGCGTCGCCGTCGACGCGGTCTTCGACTCGGTGTCGGTGACGACGACCTTCAAGGAAGAGCTGGCGAAGGCAGGCGTGATCTTCTGCTCCTTCTCCGAAGCCGTGAAGGATCATCCCGAGCTCATCCGGCAGTACCTCGGTTCGGTCGTGCCGTACCGGGACAACTACTTTGCAGCGCTGAATTCTGCTGTATTTTCAGATGGTTCTTTCGTTTTTATTCCAAAGAACACGAAGTGCCCGATGGAGCTGTCGACCTACTTCCGCATCAACGCGCTGAATACCGGCCAGTTCGAGCGGACCCTGATCGTGGCCGAGTCCGGCAGCGAGGTGAGCTACCTCGAGGGCTGCACGGCGCCGATGCGCGATGAGAACCAGCTCCACGCGGCCGTGGTCGAGCTCGTCGCGCTGGACGACGCGAAGATCAAGTACTCGACAGTGCAGAACTGGTACCCGGGCGACGAGAACGGGGTCGGCGGGATCTACAACTTCGTGACCAAGCGTGGCGACTGCCGCGGTCGGAATTCCAAGATCTCGTGGACCCAGGTCGAGACCGGTTCGGCGATCACCTGGAAGTATCCGAGCTGCATCCTGCGCGGGGACGATTCTCGTGGAGAGTTCTACTCGGTCGCGCTGACGCACAACCACCAGCAGGCCGACACCGGGACCAAGATGATCCACCTGGGCAAGAACACCCGGAGCCACATCATCTCCAAGGGCATCTCGGCCGGGCAGGGGCAGAATGCCTATCGCGGGCTGGTACGCGTGGCTGCGGGCGCCGAGAACGCCCGGAACTATACCCAGTGTGACTCGCTGCTGATCGGCGATCGCTGCGGGGCGCACACGTTCCCCTACGTCGAGGTCCGCAACCCGTCGGCCCAGGTCGAGCACGAGGCGTCGACCTCGAAGATCAGCGAGGACCAGCTGTTCTACTGCCTCCAGCGCGGGATCAACGAAGAGGACGCGGTTTCCATGATCGTCGACGGCTTCTGCAAGGAAGTCTTCCG
>JBCCZC010000465.1:0-4383 GCA_039188505.1 Pseudomonadota bacterium
ACTGATGGCCGGCGGCGCGCTGCTCGCCCTGATTCTCTGCGTCCAGTATTTCCGGCGACTTTCACGCCAGTTCGAGGACTACCTGTGAGCACCGCGATCGCCCTCGAAGGCGTCACGCGCGGCTACGGTGTCGATCGGCGAAGCGGCGGGATGCAGCTAATCGACGCGCTGCGGGGGCGGCATCGTCCGCGGCGCCGGACGGTCCTCCGCGACATCGACCTGACGATCGCCCATGGCGAAGCCGTGGCGATCCTCGGTCGCAACGGGGCCGGCAAGTCGACGCTCCTGAAGCTGATTGCCGGCATCGGGCAGCCCGACACCGGCCGCGTCACCGTGAACGGCCGAATCGGCCCGCTGATCGAGCTCGGCGCGGGTTTCCATGCGGACGAGGACGCCATCGCCAACATCCGTACAGCGGCGACGTTCATGGGCGCCGAGCGCGAGGACCTCGACCGGATCGTCGAGGAGGCACTGGCATTCTCCGAACTCGGGGACCATCTCGACAAGCCGATCAAGTATTTCTCGTCCGGTATGGTCGTGCGCCTGGGTTTCGCCGTGATCGCGAGCGTCCGCCCGCCCATCCTCCTCAGTGATGAGGTGCTGGCGGTCGGCGACGAGTCGTTCCAGAAGCGATGTATCGCCTGGCTGGAGGGCTATCTCGCGGAAGGCGGCACGCTGCTGCTGGTCTCCCACAGCATCTACCACGTCCAGAAGCTCTGCCAGCGCACGATCTGGATCCACGAGGGCGGCGTCCACGCCGACGGGGACGTGTTCGAGGTCAGCCAGGCGTACCTGGCCTACCATGACGCGCTACGCGGACAGCACGCCGAGGCCGGTTCCGCGCGCCCGGAACTCGTCGAGCAAGCGGTGCTGCGCGGGGCCGACGATCGCTCGGACTCGTCGTTCGCCGCCGGCGAGAACGCCCGGATCGACCTCGCTTTGCGCGGTGCCGAAGCGCGCCTGAAGCTCGGACGCCTTGACGGCACGGCGCTCTGGGAAGGCGCGATCGCCGGGCCCGCCAAGCTGACCGTGCCGCTGCCCACGACGCGCCTCCTCCCCGGCCGCTACGTCCTCGAGGTGAGCTGCCCGGACGGCGCCTTCCGCGCCCACCGAATGCTGTTCCAGGTTGCGGGCGCCAGCCGCCGCTTCGGCACCTACCGCCTGGATCACCGCTGGAGCTGAGCGTGGAGATCGTCGTTCCTGTCTACAACGCGCCGGCGGAGCTGGCCCGGTGCCTCCAGGCCCTCGAAGCCTACACGCCACCGGCCCAGCCGATTCTGCTCATCGACGATGCATCCCCGGATCACGCGGTCAGGCCACTGCTCGATGCGTTCGTCGATCGCCCCGAACGGCGATTGCTGCGACATGCGGAGAATCGAGGTTTCGTGCGGACGGCGAATGCCGGCTTCGAAGCCACGACGGCGGACGTGCTGCTCCTGAACTCCGATGCCATCGTGACGCCCGGAGCCGTCGAGGCGCTCGCACGTGCCCTCGCCGCCGACGCGACCATCGCGACGGCCACGCCCTTTTCGAACAACGCGGAGATCTGCTCCTTTCCAGACTTCTGCCGGCCCTGTCCGCTGCCATCAGCGCCGGAAGCCATCGCCCGTGCGGTTGCCCGCACGGCCGTACCACACTACCCTGAGCTCCCGACCGGGGTCGGCTTCTGCATGGCGGTCAGCCGCCGCGCGCTCGACGCGCTCGGTGGCTTCGACGCGGAGACCTTCGGGGCGGGCTACGGCGAGGAGAACGACTTCTGTCGCCGCGCTGCCGCGGCTGGCTGGCGCAATGTCCTCTGCGATGACGCCTACGTGGCGCACGTCGGTCACGCCAGCTTCCGCGATACGCCCTGGCGGCCGGGCGGCGAGGCCATGCAGCGGCTCCTGGCCAAGCACCCGGATTATGAGCAGGTCGTGCACGATTTCATTGCGGCCGACCCGCTCGCGGCCATCCGTCAGGCGATCATCGACGCCATGACGCCCACGGAGCGCGACGCCGCGGGCCTGCAGGACCTGGATTGAGCATGGAATTCACCGGCGAACGTTTCCACCCGGAGATCCCGCGGGAGATCTGGTACGAGCACTACCACCGCTACGCGTTCGCGCGCGGCCTCATCAGCGATCGCCGGGTCCTCGACCTCGCGTGCGGTGAGGGCTACGGCAGTGCCCTCATGGCCGGAGCCGCGGCGTCCGTCACGGGCGTCGATGCCTCTGCCGAGGCGGTGGCCCACGCCCGCCAGCGCTATGGTGCCGAAACTCTGGATTTTCAGCAGGGTGACGCGACGGCACTGCCGTTCGACGATGATTGCTTCGATGCCATCGTCTCCTTCGAGACGATTGAACACCTCGAGCCGCAAGCCGAGATGCTCGATGAGTTTCGGCGCGTCCTCCGACCCGACGGATTTCTCGTCATCTCGAGTCCCGATCGCCGCACCTACAGCGATGAACGCGACTATCAGAACGAATTTCACGTGCGGGAGCTCTACCGGGACGAGTTCGTGACGATGATCGAGGAGCGCTTCCCGGCCCGGCGAATCCTCGGCCAACGCTTGGCGTTCGTATCGGCCATCTGGGAAGCGGAGGGCAGCGGTGGCGTCGAGCTGGTCGCCTGCGAGCAGGCCGGTGGCGCCGTCCTGCCGTGGCCCCTCGAGCCCCTGTACTGGATCGCCGTTTGCGCGGAGACCGCGGCGGCTCTCCCGAGCCCCCCGGGGGTTTCGCTGTTCACCGATCCCGATGAATCGGTCTACGCCCACTACTACCACGAGATCCGCAAGAATATGAGCGCTGGCGGGATCATCGCCGAGCGGGACGCGCGGATCGCCGAACTCGAGGCGCAGCTCGCAGCTCTCGAGAACGGATAGCTCGGAAATCCCACTGGATTCGGCTTGGCCCACCCGAACTGGCCAGGCCCTGAACGACGGAACAAGCCATGGACTTCGAATTTGACTTCGGCACGATGACCAGTGCCGCACCCCAGGCCTCAAGCGGGCCGCTCTACGCGAGCATCGACGGGATGACCGCCCAAATCTCACCGGAGGAGTGCGTCTTCCAGGTTCGGGGCACGGACCAGGTCCACGTGATGACCCTGGACGTGCTTCGAGCGATGAGCGTGATGCGCCGCTTCGCGACGCTCGATCAGCAGGTCGCCCGCATCGAGGAGGCGATCCCCCAGCTCAAGGGTCGCCGTGACGCGATCGACCCGGTCGTGAAGTTCCTGATCGATCGTGGCCTGGTCGTCATGGCCGACGCGCTCATCGGAGATGCCAATGAGGAGCCGGCAGCCGCGCAGGCCCCCGTGGTGGCAATCCGCACCTGCGGGCGGCCGGCTGCCCTCGAGCGGCTGCTCGAATCGCTGCCGCCCGGCGGACGCGTACTGGTGATCGACGACAGCCGCGACGACGGCGTCGTTTCCGCCAACCGGGCCGTGGTCGACCGTTTTGCGGGCGCCACGCACCTAGATCGCGCCTGGCGATCGCGCCTCATGGATCACCTGGTGGCCGCCGGTTGTGACGAGTCCGGCATGCGGACACTGCTACTTCCGGAAGGGAACGGCTTTGCCGGTGGTGCGGCCTTCAACGCGCTGCTGCTGCTGACGGCGGGCGAGCGCCCGATCATCCTCGACGACGACATGATCTGGACCCTCGCGGCATCGCCGGACGACGGCGCCGGCATCGTCCGGCTCTCGGCGACCACCGAAGCGCCGATCACCCTGCTCCAGGAAGATGATTCCGCGTGGGAGCCCTCCCCCTTCGCCTGGTATGAACGTCTGCCGCTCGCCTGCGGCCAACCGCTGGCCATCGCTGCCGGCGAGCTCGATCTGGATCTCGATCTGGACAGCCTTGCGGACCAGAGTTTTGCCGCGGCGAGCCGGCTGCTCGACGACGCCACCGTGAAGACGGTGCAGTTCGGCTACGCGGGCGACGCAGGGATGGACACGCGAGTCTGGCTCTACCTCATGGACAGCGAGGCCGCCAGCGCCTGGTGGGCCGACAAGAGCACCTACTTCGGTCAGCTGGAGCGCCCGCGGGTTCAGCACTGCCACCGGCGTCCGCAGGTGTCGGACATCTCCAACTTCACCGTGTCCGCGCTGGACAATACCGAACTGACGCCGCCGACCGTGCCGACGGAGCGCGGCGAGGATGTCGTCTTCAACGCCTTCCTGCGCTTCCTTCATCCGCAGGGGCTGAATCTGCACCTGCCCGTGGCGATCGCCCACGAGCGCGACGGGGGGCGCCCGGGCGAGAACCCCGACGCCTTCGCGCCCTGGGTGTCCCGCTTCTTTGCCGAGTACGCGCTCGCCCACCTCGACGAATGTGATGCGGCCGACCCGGCGGCACGGCTCGCGCACCTCGCTCAGCGCTTCGACGACATTGCCGCGGCGACG
>JBCCZC010000466.1:0-4378 GCA_039188505.1 Pseudomonadota bacterium
CGTCACGATGGGCTTCGACCGAACGACGCGGGAAGGCACGCATGTCGCCCTGGGCGTCAGCCGCGACGGGGCGAAGACGTGGACCTGGCAGCAGCTGGCCAGCAACCCACGCGTCGACCGGCCATGGGTTACCGTCGCCTCGGACGGTAGCGTGCACGTTATCTGGAACGACGGCGCCGGCGTCCACCACACCTCGAGCAACGATAGTGGCACCCGCTTCGGTGAGATCGTCCGGGTCGCGGACCGGGGCGGTTCCAGTCATTTCGCCGCAGGCCCCAACGGCCGTCTCGCCATCCGCGTCACGCCGATTTCCGCGTCAGGCAACCAGCTGGACGAGGACTACGACTTCCTCCTGGTGAGCAAGGACGCCGGCAGGAGCTGGCAGCGGCATGAGGTGCCTGGCGAGCGCCTGTGGGCACAGCAGCTCCCGCGCTGGGTGGAACCCATCGCCTGGACGGGCGACGGCTCCCTCTTCTACCTCTGGTCGGAGGGCGCGCAGCTCTACCTCGCGCGCTCGACGAACGACGGCGCCAGCTGGACGACGCAGGCGTTCGCCGAGGACGAGGCGATGTGCTTCTTCCCCTGGCTCGGCACCGACGGCCAGGGCGGTCTGGTGGCCAGCTGGTTCGCCTTCTCGGACGGCATGAGTGTCCACGCGGCACAGGTCCGGCTTCAGGACGACGGGCTCGTGATCATGAGATCGCCGCCGTTGCCCTTCGAGTCCTGGACGGAGTCCGAGGACGGATGGACCCGGGACACGGCGGGCGAGTATGTGCCGGTCGCTCGGCTTTCGGACGGCGACCTCGCCGTGGTCACGCCGCTGCAGGACCCTCGCGACGATCGCATGGGCTTCTCCTTCTGGCGGTTGGCTCCAAGCAACGACTGATTGCGCCGCGGTCGGCAGGCGGCAAAAGTCGATTTCAATGCAAATGAGAATGATTTACATTAATGGATGGCAAGAGTGAAACAGAGGCTCGAAGTGCGCATTAAGATCCTGATGCTTGTCACGGTCCTGGCGGTCGTGAGCGGAGCGCTCGCGGAGGAGCGCGTCGTCTCCGTCGGCGGTGACGTCACCGAGATCATCTTCGCCATGGACCAGGGACACCGGGTCGTGGCCAGCGACTCCACCAGCGTGTTCCCGCCGGAAGCGAACGACATGCCGAAGGTCGGCTACGTCCGGCAGCTTTCCGCCGAAGGCGTCCTTTCGGTGGAACCCGAACTGGTGCTGATCAGCGGCGCCGCTGGACCGCCCGAAGCCCTGGAGCAGCTGGGAAACGCGGGGATTCCCATCATCCAGATGGAGAAGGCCTACACGATCGAGTCGATCCTGGAGAAGACAGTCCGTGTGGCCGAGATCCTCGAGATCCCGGCTGCCGGCGAGGTCCTCGCAAAGCAGATCCGTGATGATTGGGCGGCAGCGCAGCACCAGGTGAAACTGATGGGAATGACGCCTCGGGTCCTGTTCTTCGCGTCGCTGCGCGATGGCGCGCCCTCGGCGGCAGGCACAGAAACGGCCGCGGACGGCATCATCCAGCTCCTGGGTGGCAAGAACGTCTTCGATTCCCATACGGGCTACAAGCCCCTGTCGCTCGAAGCCGCCGTTGTTGCCGAGCCCGATGTCATCCTGGTCATGAGTCACCACGCTGATCGGATGGGCGGCATCGACGAAGTGATGAGCCACCCTGCCCTTTCGCTAACCGACGCCGCGCAGAACGGGCGGGTCTTCCTGGTCGATCCCGTCACGGTCATGCAGTTCGGCCCGAGAACACCAGCCGCTGTCGCGGAACTTGCAGCCCGGATCAACAGCGCACGAGTCGCCAGCGGCGGTGGCTGAGGTCGCCTCGGCCCGGCTCACCGCAGAACTCGGCTTCCGGCGCCAGCGACGTGGCCGGATTATTCTCGCCGGCTGTGCGCTTGCGGCACTCGCTGGCATGCTGCTCACGATCACTGTCGGTCCACTGGCGATCAGTCCGGCCGACGTCGCGACCGTGCTCGCCGCCCGCATCGGAATCGGCGATACTGGACAGATCTCGACCGTCAAGATCGGCGTCATCGAGGGTATCCGCGCGCCGCGCGCTGCGCTCGGAATGCTGGTGGGGGCGAGCCTCGGCATCGCAGGCGCGGCCATGCAAGGATTTTTTCGCAATCCGCTAGCCGATCCCGGGCTGATCGGAGTGTCCTCCGGCGGGGCCCTCGCGGCCGTCTCGGTTATCGTCCTGGGCGGCGCGATGCTGGCGCCCTTCGTCGACGCGCTCGGCGCCTTCGCCCTGCCGATTGCAGCCTTTGGCGGCTCCCTCGTGACCGTGCTGCTGATCTACCGCCTGGCGACAATCGACAATCGCGTCATCGTCGCAACGATGCTGCTCGCCGGGGTTGCCGCAAACGCGCTCGCGGCCTCGGGCCTCGGCTACATGATCTTCCTGGCCGATGACGCACAGCTTCGCGACCTTTCCTTCTGGACGCTCGGGAGCCTCGGCGGCGCGACGTGGGCTCGCGTGTGGCCCGCGCTGACCCTCATGATCGTAGCCGTGGCCGGCCTCCTGTCGCTCATGAGGCCCATGAATGCCCTCCTCCTCGGGGAGGCGGATGCGGCCACCCTCGGCATCGAGGTTGAGAGAATCAAACGTCGAGCGGCCTTGATGACGGCGCTGGGCGTCGGCGCCGCGACGGCTGTCTGCGGCGTCATCACCTTTGTCGGCCTCGTCGTGCCGCATCTGGTTCGCCTCATGACCGGACCGGACCACCGCTACGTGTTGCCCGGCGCGGCGTTGCTCGGTGGCGCACTGGTGCTGTTTTCAGACGTCGTCGCTCGCATGGCGGTATCTCCCGCAGAGTTACCACTCGGCGTGGTCACGGCCGCCCTGGGCGCCCCCTTCTTCTTCTGGCTACTCCTCCGGGACAAGCGTTCGGGTACGCTCGGATGAGCGCGGCGTTGCAGGACGCAACCGTCATTCGCGGTGGTGGGCCGATCCTCGACGGGGTGTCGGTAACCTGTCTGCCCAGCCACTTCACGGCATTCTGCGGACCCAATGGCGCCGGCAAGACGACCGCCTTTTCCCTCCTGACCGGCGCGCTGCGGCCCGACCGCGGAACCAGCTGGTTCGACGGCCAGGAGGTTCGCGGAATTCCTGTGTCGGCACTGGCCAGACGACGGGCCGTGGTCTCCCAGTCATCGCTGCTCTCCTTTCCCTTCCACGTCCACGAAGTGGTGGCGATGGGACGAGCCCCGCACGAGGGGCGCACCACCCCGCAACGGGACGCTATGGTCGTCGCCGAGGTCATGGCCGCCATGGACATCATGGGGTTCGCGGATCGGAATTACCTGACCCTGTCCGGGGGCGAGCGCCAGCGCGTCAATATCGCTCGGGCACTGGCTCAGGTCTGGGAACCGGTCGACGACATCGGCGAGCGCTGGCTGTTTCTGGACGAGCCCACGAGCGCCCTCGATCTGAAACACCAGATCCTGCTCATGCGGCTGCTGCGGCGCCTGGCGTCCGACGGCTGGGGCATTCTTGCCGTGCTCCACGACCTACAGCTCGTGCAGGAACACGCGCAGACCGTGGGACTCTTCAAGGCGGGACGGCTGGTCGCGTGCGATGCGACCGCCGAGGTTCTGACGCCGGAAAGCGTGCAGTCGACGTTCGGGCTCGACGAACCGTACGCGGCCCTGGCCTAGGGCGCCGGGGCCATCGCCATCAGCGACCAATGGGCAGGCGGCAGAGTACGCGCGCCTCGAAACAACTCAGGGGAATCGAACGGAGGTCGACGGCTGGCGTGGATGCCGTCCCGTCACCGGCGAGATCGAAGCCGCCACTCTGACGCTCGGCAATGACACGCTTGACCATGAGGCCGTACTGGCGATGTCTGACGACGGCAAGATCGCCGATCGCGGGAACGCGTCGGCCATAGCGTCGTGCGACGAGGTAGTCGCCGTCATGAAGCGCAGGCGCCATGCTGGCGCCCGCGACACGAACGATGCGAAGACCGAACACCGGTCTCAGAGAACGGGACGCACGACCTCGAGCGCCGGCGGATAGGGACAAACCTTCCGCTCCGTCGCAACGCCCTTTGTGGCCCAGAAGAGGTCCGCAAACTCGTTGACCAGGTCGACCAGAGCGACACCGTCGGCGCGGTCAACGCCCTGCTTGCAGGCGCTGGCCTTCAGCATGATCCGGTGCACCAGCTCATGGGCGTTCGGGAACCGCTCGAACTGGGGCTGCTTGAGATAGTCGCCCCAGATGACGCGGATCTCCTGCTTGACGTGCTCCGCTTCCTCTTCCTTGCGCATGACGCAGCGGCTGATCGTATTGGCCTGATCGAGGCCTGCGGGTTTTCCGGCAGCTTCAGCCATGATGTCCATGAGCCGGACGACGGAAAG
>JBCCZC010000467.1:0-4349 GCA_039188505.1 Pseudomonadota bacterium
AGCGCTCGCTTTTCGGCGAGCGTATAGCAAACGCGCGTCACCATGTGCGTTCCCGTCCGCTTGAAGCGGTCACAGATGACCGTGTCGTCGTCGCGGATATCCAGCCGGCCGCCCGCGTCGTCGACCTTCTGGGCCACGGCGTCGGAAACGATCGTCTTTTCACCCTCGTTCATCGGCCGCTCATGCGTGGCAATGCAGGCGGAAAGAAAGAGCGTAGCGGCGCCCAGCGCCAGTGTTCGCTGAAGCATGGAACCTCCCCGGTTCGGATCGTCTGAACCTGTCGGCAGATTCGCGGCTTTCTTCCGCTACGGCAACAAACCGGGCGCGGTCCCAAACAGCACGCAACAGCTGAGGCCTGGTACGGCCCCCGGCTCGATGCAGCCGGCATCGCCGCCTGCAGTCGGAGACTGACGTGCCCTTGCCTCCGAATCGCACATCGATCGTCAGCGTCGTCCGGCATCGCCTTGGCGTCCTTGGTCGCAAGCTGGACGAAACGAATCGATCGGCGCAAGATATGGCTAACTACTTAGTCAAGCAGGACCCCATGGCCCAGGTCTCCGTACACGAAGCGAAAACGCATCTCTCCCAGCTCCTCAAACGCGCGGCCGCTGGAGAGGAGATCATCATCGCGCGCGGCAAGCGACCCGTCGCGAAGCTGGTGCCGATCGAAAGCGCCTTGCAGCGTGAGTTCGGCCAGGATCGTGGCTTGTTCGAGGTGCCCGATGATTTCGATGCACCGTTGTCCGATAGCGTGCTAGCGACTTTCGAGGAATGAGATTCCTCCTGGATACGCATGTCTGGCTCTGGCTCCAGGTCTCCCCGGAGCGCCTCGACCCCGAAGTGCTCGACCAGCTCGGTAATCCCGAGAACGCCCTCTACCTGTCCGCAGCGAGCGCATGGGAGATCGCCATCAAAAGCGGGCTCGGAAAACTGAAGCTGCCGCTCGACCCGGCGCGCTATGTGCTGACGCGCCTGGAGCGCACCGGTATTCGGGAAATGGCCGTGTCCGCCGCCCACGCGCTGCGCGTCGCAGCGCTGCCGGACCATCACCGCGACCCCTTCGACCGTCTGCTCGTGGCCCAGGCCGTTATCGAGCAGTTGACCCTCGTGAGTGCCGATCCCTTCCTTCGACGCTACGACGTGACGTATCTGTCGGCGACGGCCTGAGGCCGGCTCGGCCGTGGGAGTCACGTCCCACGTGGGATCCGATACACTTTCGTCCATGAAACTGTCGACCGCCGTTCCCCACGCCACCGGTGCGACCGGGCGCGTGCTACGCGCGGTTGATGAGATGAGCGGGCGCGAGGTGGCGGTCAAGGTCCTCCGGGCCGACGATCCACTCTGGGCCAAGCGCATGGCGCGCGAGTCAGAGGCGCTCCAGCGGCTGAAGCACCCGCACATCTGCCCGATCCTTGCCGTCACCGAGTACGATGGTCAGCCGGCGATCGTGCTGCCCTTCATCCACGGCACGCCGATCGACCAGGCCCTGGCCGCTGCTGATCTGGCGACCCGGCTTGCCGTCATGAGGGACGTGATCGCAGCCGTTCAGGCGGCCCACCACGATGGCGTCATTCATCGCGACCTCAAGCCCGGCAACGTGCTGGTGGAGGCGATCGACGGCCGGCTCCACGCCTGGGTGCTCGACTTCGGGCTGGCGCGCACCGTGGACGACCAGACCCTGACGGCCGAGGGCCAGATCCTCGGCACGCCGGGATACCTCTCGCCGGAGCAGGCGCGAGGGCATCGGGCCGACGAGCGCTCGGATATCTACAGCCTGGGCGTGATGCTCTTCGAGATCCTGACCGGTCGGCTGCCCCATGCGGGCGAGAGCGCTGCGGAACTGCTGCTGGCCGCGGTGACCCGCGATGCCCCGTCGGTCCGCAGCCTCGATCCGGGTATTCCGGAGTCAGTGGCGAGGATCGTGCAGAAATGCCTCGAGCGGAAGCCGTCGCTGCGCTATCGATCGGCCCGGGATCTCTACGACGATCTCCTGGCCACCAGCGAGGGTCGCAGCGTTCGGGCGCGCGGGATCGGACCGGTCTATCGCTTGCGCCGGCGGATCATGAATTCCCCGCTGCTAGCGGCGGCGGTGTCGCTCGCGATTCTCGCTTTGCTCGGCGCTGCCTGGGTGAGCTGGCAGGCGGCTGCGAGGCAGGAGGCGGCCGTGGCCCAGGGCCGGGCGCTCGAGCAGCGGGTGCTCGCGGTCGAGCGCGACCTGCAGCTCGTCTACACCAAGCCGATCCACGACATCCGACGCGAGGTGGCGGCCGTTACTGACGAGGCGCTGGACGAAGCGGCGCGCCTCGCCGAAGTGACCACGGGCCCCGTCGCCGCAGCGGCCCTGGCGGCGGTGGGTCGGCTTCACCTCGCGATCGGCGATGTGGCCGGGGCCGTCGAGCCGCTGGAGCAAGCCTGGAATGCCGGCATCAAGGACCCAACCGTGACGCGCAAACTCGGCGCGGCCCACACCACGCTATATCTCGATGCGCTGGCTGAGGCCCGGCGCCAGCGCGATCCGTCCGCCCGGGCCGATGCCGTCGCCGCGGCCGAGACCGAGCACGGTGCGCCGGCGCGCCGCTATCTCGAAGCGGTCGGGCAGACCGATGCACTGTCGTCCTCCCTCCTGGCCCGGCTGGACGGCGATCTGCCGGGCGCGCTCGCGGCTCTCGAGGGCGCCGGGGATTCGGTCTGGCCCGTGCCGGCCTGGCTTCAGTCCGTCCGCCTGCTGCTCGACGAGGCCTCGCGGCTACACGCCGAGGGCGAAACCGACGGGATGGCGGCCATGCTGGACCGGGCGCGCCCGCTGATGGATCGGTTGACCGACGTCGCTCGAAGCCATCCGGACGCCTGGAATCTCGGGTGCCGTCTGGACGATCTCGCCGTTGCGCTGGCGATAGCGGGTGGCGATGCGCCCGATCTTTCTCTGATGAGCTGCGGAACGCTGCGGCGCGTCGACCCGGACCGGCTTGTGCACCGGCTGTCCGCTGCCAGCGCGTTCAATCGACTGTCGCGCTTCCGCCGGCTTCGCGGCCAAGACCCCCGACCGGTCATCGAGCAAGGACTCGCTTGGCTTGAGGGGGCCGACCCGGAGCCGGCCGTCGACGGCCTACGCGGCGCGCTGCTGATGCTGCGGGGCTACCAACAGCAGGAGAGCGAGGGTCGCCAGGCGGTGATGCTGCTGCGGGAGGCCGCCGACGCGCTCCGTCGTGCCGTGGCGGCCGACCCCGATAACCCCGCGTACCTGAGTGATCTGGCATCGACGCTGCGCAGCCTGGGCCCGATGCTCTATGCGGCGGGTGAGGACGGGGATGAGGCATTTTCCGAGGCAGTTGAGCTGCTGGCCGCAGCCGCCGACAGGCATCCGGACTATCTCGTTGTGCGCAAGGCGCTGATCCAGACGCTGACCGAGCAGGGACACGAGCGCCACATCCGGGGGCGTGAGGCCGAGGCGATCCTCGAAGAGGCGGTTGCTCGCGGTGACGCGGCAATCCAACGCTGGCCCGGCCTGTCCACTGTCTATGCCGCAACGGGGATGGCCGGGCGGACCCTGGCCGAGTACCGAAGCCAGGCGGGGGAGGACCCGACCGAGGCGGCTCGGGCAGGTCTTGAAGCCTTCGACCGGGCGCTCGAGATTCAGCCCGAGCGTTTCTTCACCCGGTTCAATCAGCAGGGCATTCCGATCCTCATGGCGAAGTACGCGCTGCGCACCGGTGCGCCGGTCGCACCTTGGATCGACCTCCTGGACGAGCAGCTCGAAGGACTGCTGGCGAGGGCGGAGGATCCGGATGAGGTCGCTATCCAGGTCGGCGTCCGACATACGCTCGCCGCGCGCGCGGCGTTGCGCGAGGAACGTTGGCCGGACGAGGCCATCGCGCTGGCACGGGAGCGACTGGCCGTGGCGCTGACGAGCGACTGGGACCGCGTGCAGGCGCAGCTGACTATCGGCGAGCTGTCGCTGAGCCAGCATCCCGCTGCAGCGCGCCTTGGGACATTCGAGCCGGCGATCCTCGTCGAGGATCTCGGGGTGCTGACTGCGGGACTGGCACAGTCTCCAGAGCTCCACGAACTTCGCCTACAGCGGGCGGCGCTGATCGCCTTCGCACGGGAGGTCGAGCTCGCTGTACCGATCGGCGACATCGATCCCGACGCGGAGCGGGCACGGGCGTTGGCGGGGAATCCGCAGCTGGTGGTGCTCTATCCCTGATTGCCATGGTGGCGGTTAGGAGCGCCGAACCGATCGACACCCGCTTCACCTACTCGGGCGTCGAAGGTCAGCGTCGCGATGGGCACGGGGACCTTCAAGACCTTGGCGTCACTGAACGTCAGTGATTCGATCGGTTGCGAGAGCG
>JBCCZC010000468.1:0-4337 GCA_039188505.1 Pseudomonadota bacterium
ACGTCTCGCGGATGTCCTGCGCCGCGGCAATCGGGTCAGGGTTGCCGTTCGGGCCTTCCGGATTCACGTAGATGAGACCCATCTGGACCGCGGCAAGCGGACGCTGGAGCTTGCGCTCGCCGGAGTAGCGCTCGTCAGCGAGCATCTGGGATTCGGGTCCCCAGTTCACGAGCTCCGGAGTCCACTCGTCCTCGCGACCGCCGGCAAAGCCGAAGGTGTCGAAACCCATGGTCTCGAGCGCGACGTTCCCGGTCAGGATCATCAGGTCGGCCCAGGAGATTTTGCGGCCGTACTTCTCCTTGACGGGCCAGAGCAGGCGACGGGCCTTGTCGAGGTTGGTGTTGTCCGGCCAGCTGTTCAGGGGCTCGAAGCGGAGCTGACCGCCAGCGGCGCCGCCGCGGCCGTCCATGGTCCGGTAGGTGCCGGCGCTATGCCACGCCATGCGGATGAACAGGGGGCCATAGTTGCCGTAGTCGGCGGGCCACCAGTCCTGGGAATCGGTCATGACCGCGGCGATGTCCTGCTTCACCGCTTCAAGATCGAGGGTGGCGAACTCGGCCGCGTAATCGAAGTCGGCGCCGTAAGGGCTCGTCTGCGCTTCGTTCTGGCGCAGGGCGCGCAGGTCAAGGGTGTTGGGCCACCAGTAATCGGTGCCCCGCGCTTCCCCCTGGGCGAGCACCGGGCTCGACGCAGAGGACAGGGCCACCGCGATGGCGGCGACGAGCGGAAGCGATTTCTTGAGCATGGAATTGCACCTCGTGATGTCCGACGATTCGCGTAAACGTGCTCCTCAGGCGAACGGCGTGGTGCGAGCGAATCCTCGACGAGGCCGTCGTCCGGGGCCGGTCCACTCGGCGCAGCGATGTCGGTGATCGCAGCATCGGGTGGAGCGGAATTCTTCGGGCTTTCAGGGCGCTTGACGCTTTCCTGCGGCGAGCTCCGCTGCCGTGCTGGATCCCCTCCAGAAGCACCGATCTTGCAACGTCGCTAGTGACGGAGTCGTCCAGAAATACATGCCCTTCGGCAGGGTGTCGGACCAGTCACGCTCGACGGAGATGAGACTATCGAACGGCCGGTTTCAATAGAAATGAATAATTTTTATCGAAGCGATAGCTCTTCTTGATCCCGTAGCGAATCCTGGTTGCGCAGCCGGAGGTCGCCCGGGGTTGCAGCGCGAGGCCCGCGGCGCGATCCTCGGGGCTGCAGTCGTTACGACCGGTGGAGGCCGCCATGGACCTGTTTCAAAGCGTATTGATCACCGCCGCGTTGCTCTGCTCCCTGGTGGCAGGTTTCCTGTTCGCGTACGCCGTGGTGGTCATGCCGGGCATCGGCAAGTTGGGTGACGCGGAATTCCTCCGCGCATTCCAGGTCACCGATCGGGTCATCCAGGACAACCATCCGCTCTTCCTGATCGTCTGGCTCGGTTCGGCGGTGGCCGTCATTTCGGCCGCGTCCCTCGGCTTCATGCGGCTCGCCGGCGTCGAGCTCACGCTGCTGGTCGTGGCGACGGTGGTCTACATCCTCGGCGTGCAGTTCTCGACCATCCGGGTTCACTTGCCGCTCAACAACCGATTGCAGCAACTGGATCTCGACACGCTGGATGCGGACGCGCTCGCCGCGGCACGGGCGGAATTCGAGCCCCGGTGGAACGCGTCGAATCGCATCCGGACAATCCTGGCGACCCTCGTTTCCCTAACGCTGCTGCTTCTTCTAGCGAGGCTCTGAAGCGGCTCTACCGGGGCTAGGTTCACCCACTTCGAGAGGAAGCGCCGGGGCCTCGCTGCCCCCGCGGGATTTCACGCTCGGCGCCGCACCACGGGCGCTGGGCCGGAGACTCGCGAAGCCATAGTCGACGTCGTTCACACCGTAGCCGACGACGGTCTCACCGCCGACGACCTGGATGCCGGAGAAGTACGTGCAGGAATGCAGATGGGTGTTGTGCTTGATCGGACTGCCGGCCATCGAGGCGAGCGAATGGACGAGCCACTCATCATCGAGGGTGATTGCGCGCCGTTCGAAGTCGAACAGGCCGGCTCGACCCTGGTAGATCTTCTTGCCGTCGACCATCGTCTTGCCGTGCCCGACGAAGCGAAACCCATCGGGATGGCCAGCCAACGGCGTTCCGAGCGTGAGATTCTCGGGAAGGTGGGGATCAAGGCGCGGCGCCCAGGCGCGCGCCATGACCCAGGCATTCTCCGTTTCGCGAACCAGCTTCAGAACCATCAGCGGGTTGAGCCAGTAGACGGCATGGATGTCGCCACCCTTCGAGAAGAATGCCCAGTTCCGCTCCTGCGGTCGGCGCCGCGAATAGATCACCTCCCGGATCGGACCAACGCGCGGATGGACCTCCATGACGAAGACCTGGTTGCGGGGTGACACCACGCCGGAGTGGAAGGTGATGAAGACGCGGTCGTCCAGGGCGAAGACCTTCGGATCGATCAGCCGGGGCACGGCCACCGGAGGCGTCAAACCGTCCAGGCGGATGAGTTCGTCGTCGACGGCTACGAAGGCGGCAAGCTCCTGCTCGCCATCGACGATGGCTCGGAACGCAAGCACGGCCGCACGGTCGTCCACGTGGAAGCTCGGATTGAAGACGTTGGAGACGGGCAGTGACGCCACCTGCTGCCGGAAGCGCGCAGCCAGCGTCAGGCTGCGGTCACTCTGATGTGATTCGATCGTCGCGAGGTCCAAGTGGTCTCCATCCCAGTTCCATGGCTTCCTGGACGGCCTGATCCCGGTCGTCGAGGTGATTGCTTCGATGCCAGCGACCGTGCGGTTCCGGCAGGTACCGCACGCCGACAGCGGGTACCAGCAGGCCGGGCTCGCCGAACGCCATCTGCACCGCGACGTTTGCGCGGATATCGTCCTCGGCCAGCAGCGCCCGGGTATGGAGGCCGGCGTCGCAGATGGCCTGGATCGCGCCGCGTGAGAGCATGTGGAATCGCCCCTTGACCAGGTCCACGGCGCGCGGCGTCTTGGAAACGCTGGAGGAGCCGCTCGAATAGGGTGCGGTCTGGTTGGCGAGGTTCAGCGTATGGCCGACGAGCCCCAGGATGCGCCGCTCCCCGTGCTTGTCCCGCTGGGGGACGAGCCACGGCGCGAGGTCGCGGGATAGCATCAGGTCGTCGTCGATGAAGACGAAATAGTCGTAGTCGAGGAGCAGCGCCAGCTGGTGGCGGACCGCGCAGCCGAAGTTGTGATCGGAAAAGACGTTGATGCAGCCGTCCATGCGCCGATCTGACGGGTGGTTGTGGAAGATCATGATGTCGTCGACGTAGGACTGCCGCCGCAGGCCTCGGATGACGTACGGCAGATTCTCAGTCCGCTTCCAGCTCAGGACGATCGCGATCGTCCGCTGGACCTGTGGGTGCTCCGGCTCGGGCGACGACTCCTCCGGTGCCGCAGGTTCTCCATGCAATTCGTCCTGATCCAAGCGTCGCCGATCCCATCAACTTGACTCGTATTCCGCCGTCGGTTGGCGCCGCGGGTCACGGCGCCCTCGAGCGGGCGGCTCCGCCTCTATTCTGCACAGCTGCCGGGCGACTGGCGATCCCCGGTCGGCCGATCGCGAGGAGTCTCCAGGCGACCCAGCCGGGGTAGAACGGTCTCGACCGTCTGTTGAGGGCGACCCTGGGGGCGACCCTGGGGGCGGGCAGGGCAGGCGAGAGCGGCCGCCCTCGCAACGGCCGCTCTCAGTTCCCCCGGGGAGGGAACCAGGTCAATGACGAATGATGCACCGAGATGAGCACCTGTCCGCCGAGCTTGTGGTAGCAGAAGGTGTAGTCGGCGCGCGTAACGCCGCCGTCGCCGTCACTGAAGGCGTAGTGACCCATGTCCGCGTAGCCCGGTCCACCGGCCATCGGGACCGGACCCACCTCGCTCTGAAAAACGACCCGCGTCCAGCCTTGCCTGAGGAAGCCGCGGTCGTCGGTATAGTCCGGATCGCCGCCCACGAAATAGGACCGGGCACCGCGGCGGTCGATTCGGATGGTGTCTGTCAGCGTGGGCTTGAAGAGCAGCGGTTCCCCCGGCGTGCCGTAGTCGTAGAGGTCGAGAAGTCTGTCGACATCCCGGTCCACGACGGACGTCGCCCAGGCGCGTTGCGCGGCGATGACTTCGGCCTTGGTCATGGGCGCATAGTTGCGTGCGGACACTTCTCGGGCTCCCGTTCGTCGCTCGAGCGTCAGGCAAAGGATGTCATCGGGCTTCACGAACGGTCAATCCTGGCGAGCGTGGCCGGTGGAGGCCGTCGGGACGGCGGCGCCGGCGGCGCCGGCGGACGCCGCGCGCGCCTGCGATCGCAGCACGCAGCCGAGGCGCCATCAGCGCGCGACCGG
>JBCCZC010000469.1:0-4316 GCA_039188505.1 Pseudomonadota bacterium
AAAAACATCAGTCGTTGCATGTCCGCGAATCCTCCCTGATGCGGTCAGTGATTGACGATCAGCTTCGCACTCCTCGGCACCTCGGCCTATCGGTACAGGCCCGGTTTCGCTGTAGGAAAAGTACCCGCGTCGCGCCATGACGATCGGCAGATCGTGGCGCTGGAGAAGCCTGCGGCTTACCATCCAGTCCATGGGTGGAGAACTCGGATTCGGGAGGGGATCGGAATGACGTCGAGAGTCGGCATGCGTCGCTTCGCGGCTGCGTCACTGCTTGCAATGGCTGCGCTCCTGGGCGGCTGCGTGACCAATCCGGTAACGGGGGATCGCGAGCTGGGCCTGGTCAGTGAAGGGCAAGAGCGTCAGATTGGCGACCAGCAATTCTCGCCCAGCCGGCAGATGCAGGGTGGCGATTACGTGGTGGATCCCGATCTGACCCGCTACGTCAAGGAGGTGGGCGGCCGTGTGGCCGCGGTCAGCGATCGCCCGCTCGACTACGACTTCGAGGTCATCAACAGCTCCGTTCCCAACGCGTGGGCTCTCCCCGGCGGCAAGATTGCGATCAACCGAGGTCTGCTCTACGAGCTTCAGAGCGAGGCCGAGCTGGCTGCGGTGCTGGGCCACGAGGTCGTCCATGCCGCCGCGAGACACGGCGCCCAGCGAATGGAGCGGGGCCTGCTGCTCCAGGGGGCGATGGTCGCGACCGCCATCGCGACCCATGACAGCGACTATGGCCAGTACGCCCTCGGCGGTGCTCAGATTGCCGCGGCGCTCGTCAGTACGCGCTACGGACGGGACGCCGAGCTCGAGTCGGATCGCTACGGCATGGTCTACATGAAGCGCGCCGGTTACGACGTGGAGGGCGCGGTCGACCTTCAGGAGACCTTCGTTCGCCTGTCCGAGGGGCGCCGCAGCGACTGGCTGAGCGGCCTGTTCGCGTCCCACCCACCCTCAGCGGCCCGGGTCGAGGCCAATCGGCGCACCGCGGCTGAGCTGGGGCCCGGCGGTCGACGCGGTGAGGAGGATTATCGCCGAGCCACGGCCCGGCTACGCGAAACCCGAGAGGCGTATCAGCGCTTCGACGAGGGGCGCAAGGCGCTCTCGGATGGCGATCCCGACGAAGCGCGGCGCCTGGCCGAAGCGGCGATTCGCATTGAAGGCCGCGAAGCCCAGTTCTACGGCCTGAAAGGAGACGTCTCCTTTGCCCAGCGTAACTACCGAGCGGCGATTGGCCATTACGGTGAAGCGATCGAGCGTAACCCCGGGTACTTCAAGTTCTTCCTCGGTCGAGGCGAGTCAAACCGCCGCCTCGGCAATCTGAACGCGGCGGAGGAGGACATTGCCGCGAGCGTGCGCCTGCTGCCGACCGCGGACGCGGTAGCGGCGTTGGGACAGATCGCCGAGGCGCAGAAGGACTACGAGACAGCGATCCGCTACTACGAAAAGGCGGCATCATCACGGACGCCGGCGGGCCGCACCGCGACGTCGCGACTCCTGGCCCTGGACCTGCCCAAGCGGCCTGATCGCTACGTGGCCGTGGGGCGCCGCGTCGATCAGTCCGGACGCGTCTACTTCGAGGTCGGCAACCGCACCGCCGTTTCGCTCCGGGACGTTCAGGTCCAGTTCGCCTATCGGGACAATGCCGGACAGGTGCGTCGCGAGAGCAGGCGCCTCCGCGGACCGATCCAGCCGCGCCAGTCCATCGTCCTCATGCTCGGCACCAGCTACGCGCCGTTCTACGACACGATCGAGGCACGGGCCGCCGGTGCCGCCCCGGCCACCGATGGCTAGCGGCGCGGCCGAGCGTCAGAAATCGAGATCCAGGGCCGCGCAGAGGTAATCGACGAAGGGTGCGGCCGCCTGGTAGCGGGCGGCGATCCGATCGACGAAATCGCTCGCCTTCGCGTCCGCTTCCGTCAGCTCCTGGCTCAGCACGAAATCCTTGTAGCGGAGGTCGTCCGCGACGGGGTCGTCGGCATCGAAGCCGCGCGGCATGCGCTTGAGCTGATCGCCCCCGCGGCGGAACTCGCCCGCAGCTTCGAGGTCTTTCATGAGCTGAAGCCACGTGTTCGGGTTGTGGTGCAGAAAGTTCCGGAGGCGCTTCAGCACCTTGGACTCCGGTCGCCAGATTCCAGCGCCCACGAAGATGTTCTTCGGAGCGACATGCAGGTAGAAGACTGGCGAGTGGCCGCGCCCGCCCGCGGTGTGCCAGAATCGCGCCCCGGCCCAGGGCTTGTACGGGGCCTTGTTGCGCGAGAAGCGGACGTCGCGGTAGATGCGGAACATCGACCCGCCGTTGAGCCGGTCATCGGTCTGGTAGTGCTCGCTGATGGCCTGCAGGCGAGGGTTGAGCGCACGGATGATCTCCTGCATCGGCGTCCTGACGTCGTCGATGTAGCGCTGGCGGTTCTCCTCGAACCAGGGCCGCTCATTGTTGGCGGCGAGTTCACGGAGGAAGCGGAAACTGGCGGGCGTGAAGTGCGTCATGGGCTTTCCGGTCCGATGATCAGAGCAAAATAAAACTCCCGAGGGAGGGAGTCGAGGGACAAAGGATGAAGTGGGCGCAAATCGTCATCTGTACAACCGTTATCGGCGGATGCGCCATGTTGCCGGCCGAGACCCCGGCGCCGGAGCCGGCGCCCGCGCCGACGCCGGCTGAGACGGCGCCGGTCGCGCCGCCGGAAACACCTGCGATCGTGAACGAGATCTATGTCGACCTCGATTCCGCGGTCTCGGCCTACCAGGACGGGATGGCGCTGTTCGAGCAGGGCAGCGTCACGGCCGCTGAAGAGGTGGTGGCCGACGCCATGCAGCGTATCGACGACGCGGCGGACCGTTGCCGTCTCGCGGCGGGCTGCGATCTCGGCCGTGCCCTGTCGGCCTATCAGGCGGTCCTGGCCTACGAATCCAGCGTGTTCGACACCGGTGAACCCGGCGACGTCGAGCCCGGCGAGGGCCCGTCGACGACGCTCGCGGGGCAGGGCGGTCGCTCCCTCGATGGCGTTGATCTGGCCGAACTCATCCAGCTCAACCGTTACGTCAAGGACGCGATGCACGACTGGCTCACGTGGAACCGGCCGCTCCTGATCAAGACCTGGGAGAACTATCAGTTCGTCCGGCCGCTGATGCTGCCGGCCTATGATGACGCCGAGCTGCCCGAGGCACTGCTGTTCGGCATCATGGCCGTCGAGTCTCAGGGACGCGTCCACTCCTATTCTCGCGCCGGTGCCGCGGGGCCGATGCAGTTCATGCGCGCCACCGCGCGCCGCTATGGACTCAAGGACACCAACGGCTTCGACGAACGCCTCGATCCGGCGAAGGCCGCAAAGGCGAGCGTTGACTACCTCAACGATCAATATCAGCGCCTGGATCAGAGCCTGGAGAAGACCCTGGCCGCCTATAACGCGGGCGAAAACCGCCTCGCGCGGCTGAATCGCCATTACCGGGGCGCGGATTTCTGGACCTCCGACTTCTTCTATTCCCTTCCGCGCGACACGCGGCGCTACGTGCCCCAGGTGCTGGCCGCCGCATGGCTCTTCCTGCACCCGGAGGAGCACGGCTTGTACTGGCCCAGCTATGAAGGCGAGATCGGCCCCCTGGAGCTGACCTCGGACATCTCCCTGTCGGAGATCTCGATTTGCCTTGGGAACGCCGAGATCGCCAACGGTTGGTTCCGCGCGCTGCGGAACCTGAACCCGGACCTGAATCCGGGCGAACGCCAACCTGCCGGCACGAGCATCGACGTGCCCCTGCAGGTCGCTGAGCTCTATCCGGAGCGTTGCTCCGACCCAACGGTGCTCGCGCTCGCCGGGGACCTCCGGGACGCGAGCGAGAGCCGTGAATCGGACCTGATTCCCTACCTGGTCCGCCAGGGTGATACCCTCGGACTGATCGCGAGCCGCTACCGCTGCATGTCCCTGAAGGAGCTTGCGGCGCTGAACAACATCAGCCCGCCGCGCTACCTCATCCGTGCCGGCAAGACGCTGCAGGTGCCCAACTGCTGATCGCATCCAAGATGAATCCCCTCGCGCGCTGACGAAGCCGCTCGGATCATCGACAATGCGGGCCATGAGAACGTCCTTATCGTGGTTGCTGACCCTGCTCTGGACCCAGCTGGCCTTGGCTCAGGGCGGCATGGATGCGGTGGACGGCGTTGTCGGCGAGGTGGCCTGCGGCGACAGCATCACGGGAACCATCGATCCGACGGTTGATGAGCCGCTCGGCGACGGCCGCTTCGTCGATCGCTACAGGCTGTTCGTCGAGGTGGAATTGCGATCGACGATCGTGCGCGCCGCCTCCGACGAGTTCGATCCTTTCCT
>JBCCZC010000470.1:0-4246 GCA_039188505.1 Pseudomonadota bacterium
CCGCCTCGCGCATCCTCTCGAAGACCGACTGTTGACGCTCGAAGTCCCGTCGGAAGCCGGCGATCAGCTGCTGGAGGTAGCGATCGAAGAAGCTGTCCGGTTCGTCGGTCCCGAACGCCTGCGCGCAGGCCTCCGCGCGATCGATCGCGCCGAGCGGGGCCATGAGCGCGCCCGCCTGGTACCGAAACCGCGCGCTCCCGGGATCGAGGCGCTGGAGATACTGGTTGTGCGTCATGGCCTCGGCGCCCTGGCCCATGCGGGTCAGGTAGAGCGCGAGCTGATCGTGGTAGCGCGGGTAGTCGGGGTGGCGATCGGCACCTCTGCGGAGCCGCGCAACGGCTTCCTCCGCCCGGCCGACGCCCCAGAATGCGTCGGCAAGCCAGACGTCGATCTCGAGGTTGAGCGGATCGAGGCGTCCGGCGATGCTCAGCTCGGCCAGCGATTCGTCGTGGCGGCCGTACCGCCAGAGCGCTCGCCCGAGGAGCCCGCGCGGGTCCGCATCGCCCGGCGCCAGCTCGATCGCTCTGCGATAGGTGCGGATCGTCGCTTCGGCATCACCCCTCGAGAACGCGACGGAAGCCCTGGCCTGGAGCACGATCGAGGACTCCGGATCGAGCTCGTAGGAGCGGTTGATGAGCGCCAGGTAACGTTCCCGGTCGGCGACTGCCTGGTTTGAACGGAATGCCCGCCCGCCGAGCACGGCCGCGACGCGGAGGGCGTCGGCGAGCAGCGCGTGGGCGTCCGCATGGTCGGGCTCCAGCTCGAGGACGCGCTCGAAGTGTACTTGTGCGGCGCGCGCGGCCTCCAGCGTGAACTTGTCGAGCTCATACCGCCCCATGGCGAGCTCCTCGAAGACTGCCACGTTCACGGGCGGCCGCGCGGCCCGGGGCAGGAGCGTGACCGAGAGCGATTCCGCGACGGTGTCGGCGACCTGGTCCTGGATCGCCAGGATCTCTCCCGCAGGGCGGTCGTAGGTGCGCGACCAGAGATGCGCCTCGGTCTCGACGTCGATGAGCTGCGCGACGACCCGGACGGTCTGGCCGGAGCGCTGCACGCTGCCCTCGAGGACGGCCCGGACCTGCAGCCTCTCGCCGATCTCGGCCACGGTCAGGTCGTCCTCGCGGAGCGCGTAGCTCGACGTCCGGGCGATGACCTCGAGCCCGTCGAGCTGGGCCAGCGAATGAAGCAGCTGGTCGGTTAGACCGTTGGCGAAGCCGAGATGATCGCCGTCGGTGCTGAAGTCCTCGAAGGGCAGCACCGCGACGCGAGGCTTGCCGGCGGCCGGGCCCGCGGCGGGCGGCTCATGCGGCCCTCGAAACGCGGCGAAGGCCACCGTCGCCAGCACGGCAGCCAGGACCAGCCCGGGGACCAGCCGGGAGCGGGCGCGCTGCGGCACGACCGTTGGTGCTTCCACGGTTTCATCGGCCTGCTCCGGTTCCGGTCCGATATAGGCGTAGCCGCGCCGGGGCCTCGTTTGCACGATCCGGTGGGGCCGTGCCGTGTCGCCGAGGGATCTCCGCAGCGCCGAGATGGCGACATTGAGGGAATCATCCGAGGCCGCCTCGATATGCCCCCATACCGCCGCGAGGATGTGGTCGCGGGACAGCACCTCTCCGCGATGCGCCACGAGGTGGCGGAGGAGCTGGAGGACGCGCGCCGAGAGCACGTCCTCCACACCCGGACCCGCGACGGCGCCGGTCGCGAGATCCACGGTTCGATCGTTCAGATGGATCGTGTTCAAGCGGGCGACCTTGCGGTTCCTGTGACCAGACGCACGCCAGTGTGCCCGTGTGGTCTCGTACGGGCAAAACTGTAATGTTATATCATTACACTTTCATCCTCCCGGGCGCCCGAGAGCTCGAAATGACGACCGCTGCACCCAATACCGATCGACTCCCCGTGACCGTCCTGTCCGGCTTCCTGGGCGCCGGCAAGACGACGCTCCTCAACCGCATGCTGAACAATCGCGAAGGCCGGAAAGTCGCCGTCATCGTCAACGACATGTCGGAGGTGAACATCGATGCGGAGCTCGTGCGAGCCGGCACGGAACTTTCCCGCACGAGCGAAACGCTCGTCGAGATGTCCAACGGCTGCATCTGCTGCACCCTTCGCGACGACCTGCTCGCCGAGGTCCGCGAGCTGGCCTCCGAGGGGCGCTTCGACTACCTGCTGATCGAATCCACCGGCATCTCCGAGCCCTTGCCCGTCGCCGCCACCTTCGATTTCCGCGACGAGGCCGGCGACAGCCTGCAGGACGTCGCCCGCCTCGACACGATGGTGACCGTCGTGGATGCCGTGAACCTGCTGCGCGACTACTCCAGCCACGACTTCCTCCGCGACCGGGGCGAGACGATGGGTGAGGAAGACGCGCGTACGCTGGTGCACCTGCTGACCGATCAGATCGAGTTCGCCGACATCGTCATCCTCAACAAGGTCGACGACGCCGGGCCGGGGAGGACGGACGCCGCGCGCAAGATCATCCGCAGCCTCAATGCGGACGCCCGGATCATCGAGACGAACCACTCGGACGTGCCCGCAGGCGAGATCCTCGACACGGGCCTGTTCGACTTCGAGCAGGCGCACGAGCACCCGATGTGGGCGAAGGAGCTCTACGGCTACGCCGACCATACGCCGGAGACCGAGGAGTACGGCGTCACCTCCCACGTCTACCGTGCTCGGCGGCCCTTCGACCCGCAGCGCATCCACGCGGTGCTCAACGGCGCGCTACCGGGCGTCATCCGCGCGAAGGGTCATTTCTGGCTATCGACGCGCCCGGAATGGGTGGTCGAGTTCTCCCTGGCCGGGGCGCTTTCGAATGTGATCCCGCTTGGCACCTGGTGGGCCTCCGTTCCGCGCGATCAGTGGCCCCGGGGCGCGGGCGTCGAGAGCTACATCGACGCGCACTGGGAGGCGCCCTTCGGAGATCGCCGGCAGGAGATCGTCTTCATCGGCTCGGGTATCGACTGGCCGGCCCTGGAGGCGGCCCTGGATGACGCGCTGATCCCAGAGGCGCAGGCGGTCTCGATCGATACGCTGCCCCTCGCCCTCGACCCGTTTCCGCAGTGGCGCCTGGAGTCCGCGTGATGCCCATGGTGCTTGCACCGTGCCATGCGGTGCGGACCGTCGTCGATGCAGAGGATCTGGACGCACTCCACGACGACGAGATCGACGGCGTCGTCTGGCGCCGGGACCTGCCGCCAACCTTTGTCCCGCGGCTTGCAGGTCTGGTCCGCAACCGGGTGGCCGACTCGCGGTTCTGCCTCGCCGTCGAGGAGGTCCGCGGCCACGTCGAGGCGCTCCTGGGGAGCTGGGGCGTCTCCGTCGGCCCGGCGGAGCAGTGGCTGGCGGCGGAGGTGGACGCGCTCGCGCGCCAGTTCGCCCGACTGCTGGAGATCTCCGCCGTGGTGGTGCGGATCGAGTGCGTTCACGACGATGCCTGCCGCAAGTTCCACCGGGACACGCTCCGGGCACGCCTGATCTGTACCTACAGCGGTCCCGGAACAGAGTATGGCGCTGCCGGGTCAGCTGACGATCCCGACGTCGTCCATCAGGTTCCCACGGGCAGCCCGATCCTGCTCAAGGGCAAGCGATGGCGCGGCAGCGCGTCGCCGACCCTCCTCCATCGTTCACCACCGATCCTCGGCACGGGTCTCTCGCGACTGCTGGTGGTGATCGACGAGGCCGCACCGTCACGCCTGACGCCTGACGCCTGACGCCTGACGCGCTGACTCGTGGCTAGCACCCCGGCAGCTCTTCCAGTTCCTCTGGATGCGGGCCGATCGCGAGCTCGCACACGTCCGCTCCGTCCGCCGGAAGCGTGCCCCGGAATAGCCGATTCAGTGGCGTGGTGACCGGGCTGATCACAAACCGCACGGCGGTCTCGCCAATCGACAGAAGTCCCGCCTTGGTGCCAACCTTGATGCCCTCGAACGTCCCCCGCACCGCGATCGGCGTGGCGAGGCTGAAGAACTCCGCCCGCTTCGGCGTCGGCGCGGCGAGAAGACTGAAATCCCGGTCCGGAAAGTCGATCTCACCGTCCGCACAGATGCGGATACGGGTCGTGTCGATCGCCACCTGGCGCGACGTGAGCACGCCCTCGTTCATCGCCCACCGGCTCAGCACGCAGTTGATGGTCGATGGGTCGTCGCTTTTGATCGCCGACCCGACCTTCAGTCTTGTGGGTTGGTAACAGGTAAACAACTCCAGAAATGATAGTTAGGATAACTGCAACCCAGAAAGCTGTGAG
>JBCCZC010000471.1:0-4187 GCA_039188505.1 Pseudomonadota bacterium
CTGGGCAAAGCAGACTTCCGGATGCGCCTCGCGCAGGCTGGCTCGCAGGGCCGGTCGCGCGAGCAGGAGCTCGTCCAGTTCCCGGATCTTCGGGACGATTGCCCAGGATTGCCGGGAGAGCTTGCGTCCTGTGATCGCGGCATTTCGGGCCGAACCGTCAGCGTAGGTCGGCGCATCGAGCGCTTCCCGGCAGGGCACGTTGAACACGCTGCTGCGACGAGGACCGAGGAGCTTTCGCGCCTCCGGTTCACAGCGCCTCACGGGCTGGTCAACGTGGGGCAATCCGATGGGCATATCGATGAAAATGGTGGCCTCGGGGACCTGCTCGACCAGGCTCCGGGCACTCGACACGACGCTCACGGCACAGGCCTCGCCGTCGAAAGTGACGGCAAGCCAGCCGGCTCGGCAGCCATCGACCCCCACGGCTTGAGGTTGCTCCGCCACGTGCTGAGCCGATCAGTCTGCCAGCTGCGCCCGGATGTCCTGCAGGCGCGCCTGGTAGCGTGAGTGGTAACGAGTCTTGTCTGCGGCGTCTTCGATAAGCCCGTCCAGGGCTTCGATGTGGGCTGCCCGCAGCGCCTGGTCCAGCTCGACGACGACGTGCGGGACCACGCCCACGCCCTCCCAGTCCTTGCCGGTTTCCGGGTGGATGTTCCGGAGCACGGGCACCTGAAACAGGAACCGGTCGTCGACCTCGACGACATCGATGGCATGGGCCGCGCCCGCGGTGACCTGTCCGACGATTCTCGCTCGCCCTACGTGCTTCATCGCATAGGCAAACTTCTCGCCGAGGGAGAAGGTCTCGGGGCCCACGAGGATGTAGACCGGCTTCCCCAGGTACCGCTCGGCGCCGACGTCCTTGACGGTGAACTCCTCCGAGCGCTCGTCGCTGCGGCGGTCGTAGCTCGACATCCACAGCATCGGCTCGGGCTCGAGGAAGAAGCTCCCGAAGTAGCTGTCCGACGGCGCGTAGCCGCCGCCGTTGCGGGTCAGATCGATGATGAGCGCGTCCGTGTGGCTCACGAAGTCCAAGGTCGAATCCAGCGTCGCCTGCATCCACGCCAGCGGCTGGAAGAAGGTGAGCTTCACGTAGCCGATGTTGCCGGGCAGGATCTCGACCTTCTCGAAGCCGAAGTTCTCCTTCTCCGCGTACCAGAGGTTCCAGTCGATGGATGGCTCGGCTGCTTCCGGTTCACTGCCGGCCTCGGCCTGGCTCGCCTGCTCGCGCCGGGCCTGCCGGTTCTCGATCAGCTCCGGGTTGTAGGTGACGAGGAAGTGCTTGTCATTCGTCAGTTCGAACAGGGATTCGGTCAGGGCCTCCGCAAAAGTCTCGCCGCTATGGGCGGCGTCGAACTGCCCCGCTTCGAGCCGCTCGCCCAGTGACTGGTTGAGAGCGTCGGCGCGATCGGCGAACACGTAGTTCTCCTCGATCGACGCCTGGATCTGCTCGATCACCTCGGCCTTCTCCGCCGCCGAAAGTATCTCTTCCGCAAATGAAAAAAGCGGCGAGAGGGCCAGAGCCAGGCCGAGGGCGATCATCGTGCGTCCATTCATAAGTGGTCTCGCTAGCGAATCCGCTTCAGGAACCGGCGGATCATCCCATCGGGGTCAGCGCTACCCGAGTGCCAACAGTCAGTGCTCGAGCGGCGCCCTTGAAGCATGGAGGTGGGCGATCCGCCAGATGCCTTCCTGCTCGACGAAGACGAGCGTCCGGCGCTGGCGCGGTGATTCATCGCCGAGGAGGAAGGTGACGATTGCCGCCGTCCCCACGACGTCGACCCGCAGATCGATCGGGTTGATGGAGAGGTACGGCGGTCCTTCACGCTGCTCCGGAAAATCGCCGAAAAGGGACTTGAAGGCGGCCATGATGTCTTCCCGACCCGCCAACCGGTCCGGGAAGCCCGGCATGGGCATGTAAAGCGTGGCATCGTCCGCCCAGGCCGCCTCGAAGCGTTCCCAATCCAGGTTGTTGAACGCGTCGACGAAGGCAACGGCGGCCCGGGTGGCCTGCTCGCGCGGGTTCGCTGGCGTCTCGGCGCGGGCCGTGGCTGCAGCCAGCAGCGAGGCGGCCAGGAGCAAAAGGATCGTAGGCCTCATGGGAACGTTTGCTCCTGGTCCAAGGTCCCGGGATTCTGCACGCGTGGGCTCTTCGGCAGCAAGGGCGGAACAACGGGGACTGAGTCTAATCCTCCCCTGATCCAAGCGTCGGGAGGATTCCACGTCCAACCCAGGCCAGCGGTTCCATCTGATCGGGCCGGTTGTAGCGCTCGCCCGCGAAGGCGATGACCGTATCGAGCTCCGGCAGCACGATGAGGTAGTTGCCGCCGTTCCCCCAGGCCATCTGCAGCCGGGTGCGCGGGAGCTCCGGCCGCGTGGTTGCGTCGAGCCACCACAGGTAGCCGTAGCGCTGCTGCTGGTTCGGGATAGCAACGTGTTCCGTCGTCATCCCTTCGATCCAGGCCGCGCTCACGACCTGCTCGCCGTCGTGCATACCCCTGGACGCGACGAGCTGACCGATCTTCGCGAGGTCCCGCGGGTGCAGTCGCAGGTGACCGCCGCTGTCGATATCGCGCTTGCGATTCCAGGTCTCCCACTGCGCGTGCTCGATGCCCAGCGGTTCGAACAGGTGCGCCGACGCGAACTCGGCAACCGACCGGCCGGTCGCATTGGCGAGGATACGACCGAGCGCAATGACGTTGCCGGTGCAGTAGCTGAAGACCTCGCCTGGCTCGGCAACGATGTCCTGGCGAATCCAGAAGTCGATCCAGTCCCGCTTCCGGTACATCCGATCCTCGTGACCCGGAGATGCCGGATCCCAGTCGTTGCACTCGAGTCCCGAGCGCATCGTCAGAAGATCCGCGATGGTGATGGCGCGCTTCACCGCATCCCGCTCGAAGTGTTTGGCGTAGCCAGGAAGCCATTGGTCAATGGGTTCCTCGACGCTGGAGAGCTCGCCGCGATCAACGGCGATGCCGATGAGCAGGGCCGTGATCGACTTGGTGGCCGACCGGATGTCGAGGCCCTTCTCGTCGAGCTCGCTGCTCGCCGCGTCGATGACCCGCTCGCCGCCACGGAGCATCACCATCCCGTGGATGCCGTCGGCCTCCCCCGCCGTGATCGCGGCTGCGATTGCGCTGGCGGGATCTGACTGCGCGGGGGCGGGGGCGCTGAAGATGCAGGCGAGCAACGCCACCACCAGGCCGATCCGGCAATCATGAATAGCGCAAGGCATGGGCTGACCTCTGCTGCAACCGAACGCCTAGGTTAGCCGGAGTGCTAGCATCCGCCTACGACTCACGGAGGAGTAATCCATGCGTTGGCTGTCGCTGCTGCTCGTTCTCCTTTCCACCCCTCTCGCCGCCCAGTCCGAGCTGGAGATCGTCCATCGCTTCGATAGCGAGCGGCCCCCGGGCAATATCGCCATCGGGCCCGACGGGCGACTGTTCATGACCCTGCACGAGTTCTACGGCAAAGACCTGCGGGTGGTGGAGGTGCTCCCCGACGGTTCGACCCGGCCCTATCCCGATGAGCGCTGGAGCCAGCGGCCCGTCGGCGACGGCCCGGGTCTTTACGGGGTGCTCGGGCTCAACGCCGATCGTAATGGCGTGCTCTGGCTGCTCGACAGCGGCGGAGCGGATCGGGCCGGGCGCCTGGTCGGCTGGGATACGCGCGCGGAGAAGCTGCACCGCATCATCTACCTCGGAAAGCCCATCATCGGTGACGCGCCGTTCCTCAACGACCTCGCCATCGACCTCGACAATCAGGCGATCTACGTGAGCGATACGGCCAGCCCGGAGACGGCTGCCCTGATCGTCGTCGACCTCGACACCGGGCGCGCACGCCGGGTCCTCGAAGGTTCGCCCTTCACCGTCCCGGAAGACGTCGAAATGATCATCGACGGGAAGAGCGTCACCCTCGGGGGCGCGCCGGCGCGAATCGGCGTCAATCCGATCACCGTGGATGCGGAGAATGAATGGGTGTACTTCGCGCCCATGTCCTGCATCTCGATGTACCGCGTACGCACGCGAGACCTGCTCGACGAGTCCCTCGATGAGTCGTCCCTGCGGGAACGGGTCGAGCGCTACGGCGACAAGCCGCTCTCCGACGGGTCGACCGTGGACAGCGCCGGGAACGTCTACATCACCGCCATCGACGCCAACGCGATCGGTGTCACCAGGCCCGACGGC
>JBCCZC010000472.1:0-4158 GCA_039188505.1 Pseudomonadota bacterium
AAGGCCGTTGCGCAAGCGATTGTAGTCCAGAAACCCGGCCGCAAGCAGTCCCCGCTGGCGGCTCCGGGTCAGCCCGAGATGCCGTCACGCAGTCCGACCAGGGCGCGGGCGACGGCGTGGCGCCGCACCGCCTCGCGATCCCCCGGGAAGACCCGCTGCTCGCTCCTCAGGCCACCTTTCGCATCCGTCCAGCCGAACCAGACCAGTCCGACCGGCTTCTCCGCCGAGCCGCCGGTCGGTCCCGCAACGCCGCTGACGGCGACCGTGGAGGCCTTCGGGGCCCAGCGGTCGCGGAGACCCACCGCCATGGCCTCGACCACGGGCCGGCTCACGGCGCCGTACTGCTCGATGAGCAGGGCGTCGACGCCGAGCAGCGCCGCCTTGGTCGCGTTGCCGTAGCTGACCACACCGGTGCTGAACCACCCGGAGCTACCGGACGCATCGGTCAGGCATTTGGCGATCCAGCCCCCGGTGCATGATTCCGCCGTAGCTACCTCGACACCGGCGGCGAGGCAGGCGGCCCCGAGACTCCGGGCCAGCGTCGCCAGTGCGGTGTCGTCAGGCACGATGCTCAATGCTGCTTCTGTTTCCTTCATGGGTCGGCATTTGTACACTGCGCCGCCATGGAAGCCAACGCCCGGTCGCTCGAGGGGCACACGCCTGTGATGCAGCAGTACCTGCGGATCAAGGCGCAGCACCCCGACATCCTCGTCTTCTTCCGCATGGGCGACTTCTATGAGCTTTTCTACGAGGACGCCCGGCGCGCTGCCGCCCTGCTCGACATCACCCTGACCGCTCGGGGCCACTCGGCGGGCGAGCCGATTCCCATGGCGGGCGTGCCGTATCACGCCGCGGAACAGTACCTCGGCCGCCTCGTGCGGCGCGGGGAATCCGTTGCCATCTGCGAACAGATCGGCGATCCGGCCACCACCAAGGGACCCGTCGAGCGCCAGGTGATGCGCATCGTCACGCCCGGCACGCTGAGCGACGAGGCGCTCCTCGAGGACCGCCGGGACAACGTCCTGCTCGCCCTGTGCGCCGACGGGACGCGCTTCGGCCTCGCCTGGATGGATCTGTCCGCCGGGCGCTTCTGCGTCGAGGAGCTCGATGACACGGTCACGCTGGCCGCGGAACTCGAGCGCCTCGACCCAGCCGAAACCCTGGCGGATGAAGCGACGACGCTGCCCGCGGGCGTCAGCGATCGTCCTGGACACCGGACGCTGCCGCCATGGCACTTCGAGCGTGACGCCGCCCGGGAGATCCTGAACCGTCAGTTCGGCACGCAGAGCCTCCACGGTTTCGGCTGCGAGGACATGGGCCTCGCGATCCGCGCGGCCGGCGCCCTGCTCCAATATGTGGCCGACACCCAGCGATCCGCCCTACCCCATGTCCGCGGGATCCGCGTCGAGCGCGCCGAACAGATGCTCCACCTCGACGCGTCCACCCGACGACACCTGGAGATCGAGGTCAATCCCGGCGGCCGTCACGAACACACGCTGGTCGGAATCCTCGACGCCACGGTCACCCCCATGGGCGCGCGGTTGCTCCGTCGTTGGCTGAACCAACCGCTCGCGGACCGCGCCGTGCTCCGGCTGCGGCACCAGGCCATCGACGCGTTGATCGCCAGCCGGACCCTCGACGAGTTGCGCGAGCAGCTCCGCCAGGTCGGCGATGTGGAGCGGATCATCGCGCGCATTGCGCTGCGCTCCGCGCGCCCCCGGGACCTGAGCACCCTGCGCCAGGCTCTCGCTGGCCTGCCGCAGCTGCATGAGATCCTCGGGCGGATCGATTCGCCGCGTTTCGGGGAGCTCGCCACCGCGCTCGCGCCCCGCCCCGACGACCTTGACCTCCTCGAGCGAGCGGTGGTTGCCGAGCCGCCGGTGCTCATCCGCGACGGTGGCGTGATCGCACCCGGCTTCGACGCCGAGCTCGACGAGCTGCGCCAGATCAGCCAGAACGCGGACCAGTACCTGGTCGACCTGGAGGCCCGCGAGCGCGAACGAACCGGAATCCAGACCCTCAAGGTCGGCTACAACCGCGTGCACGGCTACTACCTCGAGATCGGCAAGAGCCACGCCGATCAGGTTCCGGCCGAGTACACCCGCCGACAGACGTTGAAATCGGCCGAACGCTACGTCACCGAAGAACTCAAGGGCTTCGAGGACAGGGTCCTGGTCAGCCGCGAGCGCGCGCTCGCCCGCGAGAAGGCCCTCTGGGATGATCTGCTGGACCAGCTGATCGAACGCATTGGCCCGCTGCAGCTGGTGGCCGCGGGCCTTTCCGAAGCCGACGTCCTGGCTGCACTCGCAGACCGCGCCGAAGCCCTGTCGTGGTCGCGGCCAGAGCTCGTCGACGACACCCTGATCGACATCCGTCGCGGTCGCCATCCGGTGGTCGAGGCCGTCAGCGACGACCCCTTTGAGCCCAACGACGTCAGCTTCGACGAGAACCGGCGGATGCTGGTGATCACCGGCCCGAACATGGGCGGCAAGTCCACCTACATGCGCCAGACCGCACTCATCGTCCTGCTGGCCTATGCCGGTTGCTTCGTACCCGCTGACAGCGCCCGCATCGGGCCGGTCGATCGCATCTTCACCCGGATCGGCGCGGGAGACGATCTGACCCGCGGCCAGTCGACCTTCATGGTCGAGATGACGGAAACCGCGAACATCCTTCACAACGCGACAGATCGCAGCCTGGTGCTGATGGACGAGATCGGCCGCGGCACCAGCACCTACGACGGTCTGGCTCTCGCCCAGGCCAGCGCCGAGTATCTGGCGACCCATTCGCAGGCGTTCACCCTCTTCGCGACGCACTACTTCGAGCTGACGGAGCTGGCTGCCCGCATGGCGGGCGTCTTCAACGTGCACCTCGACGCCATCGAGCATGCGGACCGCATCGTCTTCCTCCACGCGGTCAAGGAAGGTCCCGCGAACCGCAGCTATGGGCTCCAGGTAGCCGCCCTGGCAGGGCTGCCGCCCTCCGTGATCGCCGCCGCTCGCCGGCACCTTGAAACGCTGGAGGCGGGCCCGGCAACGGCGCCCGATGCACCGCAGCTCTCGCTCTTTGCCCCGGCGGCTGCCGCGCCCGAGCCCCCGCCGCCGGACGCGCTGCGCGAGCTGCTCGAGTCCGTCGAGCCCGACGCGCTGACGCCGCGAGCGGCCCTCGACCTGCTCTACCGCATGAAGTCGGTCGACCGGGACGCCTGAGCACCCACCACGACCCCTGACCGGCGACAGCCACACTGGCGCCAGCTATCATGGCCTTTTGCCGTGGTGTGCAAGGAGCAGAGGCATGAGCGAATCCCAGACGCTGGTCATCGAACCGGAAGTCGTACGCAAGGAACTCGACCTGACCGACCCGGGAGCGTTGACGGCGGAAGCCGCCGATCCCGAGCTGGTGGCGCAGGCCGACGAGCTGGTCGAGCGGCTCGTGTCCATCGATCCGGGCGACGCGACCGCCGCAAACGCCGGCAAGGCCGCCGTCGAGAACATGGGTCTCCGGCTCCAGGAAGAGGCCAGCCACCGCAGCGCGATGCTCAAGGAGCCCCTGAACGGCATGTCCAATCGCGCCGAGGACGGCGGCGAGGTGGCCAGCGCGCTCATCGAACTCAAGATGAAGGTCGAAGAACTCGATCCCGGCAACGTCGATCTCGAGCCCGGCTGGTTCACGCGACTCGTCGGGCGGATTCCGGGCATCGGCACGCCGATCAAGCGCTATTTCACCCGCTTCGAGTCTTCGCAGACCGTCATCGACGCGATCATGCGGTCCCTCGAGGACGGCAAGGCCCAGCTGCAGCACGACAACGTGACCCTGCAGCAGGATCAGGCGCACATGCGTGAGACCACGCGCAAGCTCGAAAAAGCGATCAAGCTTGCCCAGGTGATCGATCAGAAGCTCACCTACAAGGCTGAACGGGAGCTGGCCGGCGAGCCGGCAAAGGCCAAGTTCGTTCAGGAGGAGCTCCTGTTTCCCCTGCGCCAGCGGATCATGGATCTGCAGCAGCAGCTGGCCGTGAACCAGCAGGGCGTGGTCACCCTCGAGGTGGTCATGCGGAATAACAAGGAGCTGATCCGCGGCGTCAACCGCGCCAACCACGTCACCGTCAATGCCCTCCAGGTGGCCGTCACCCTGGCGGTCGCGCTAGCCAATCAGCGT
>JBCCZC010000473.1:0-4155 GCA_039188505.1 Pseudomonadota bacterium
GTCGTGTCGGTGCCATCCCAGAACTGCTGCGCGTACACCGGCGTCGTACACAGGCAAGCGAGCAGCCAGAGCTGCGGACGTTTGAACATCTCAGATACCCCGATCCGGGAAATTGCGAAGGCCGCAAGAGCTAACGGGAGTGACTCTAGCATCGATTCCGGCCGCGGGACCGTAGTTTCTCTCCGGTCTTGCCGCGGCGTGGCCTCGCCTGAGGCGTTCCGCCGGGCTCGTCTTCTGACAATTGAGCGGTGGCGGGCGAAAGAAAGGGCTGCAAGCAGACGGAAGCGGCGTGCCGCGGGGATTCGAGTGCCGGGAAAGAGGACCGGGGGCTATTACAAAAGTAGCGAAGCTTCTGCTGGTCAGCGGCGCTGGATGATCGGGGTGCCGGCCGGCGCGGCCTGTCCACCCTGACGCGCGTCCGCCGACTTCGGCTTCGCTGAGATCAGTGCCTGCGAGAAAGCGCCGGCGGCGAGCTAGTGCCACCGAGGCTCGGTTTCGCCGGATGCGGCATCACCCGTCAAGCCCGCATTCGGCGAGCATCTCCGGGCCGCTCCAGGGACGTGCCCCGGCCGACTCGGCTTTGCGAACAAGGCGCACGATGGCGCTGTTCACCGGCGCACTCCGACCGACCCGCTCCGCGAGGCGCACCACCTCCCCATTCAGGTAGTCAATCTCCGTCGGTCGCCCGTTGGCAAAGTCGTCGGCCATGGACGAGCGAGCCCGGGCGTCGATCTTCTGCAGGCGCAGGCCCACGGTGTTGAAGAACCAGTCCGGCGCACCGACAAAGGTCGGCAACCAGGCGGGCGGCATGGGTCCGACCTTCGCCGGCTGGATGTTCGCGGCGTCGAGAATCTCCAACGTCTCGCGCATGGAGGCCGCCAGGACTCGCCGGTAGCTCCGGTCCGACAGCGCGTCGAGCAGCGTTCTGCCGGAAAGTGCGTTCAGGGCATTGTTCAGATTCAGCAGCAGCTTGCCCCAAGCCACCTCCGGCATGTTGTCGACCAGCTCCAGTGCCCAGGGCGCCCCGCTAGTACCTGCGGTCACCGCCTCCAGGGCCGGATGGGCGTCGGCCAGCAGCAGACCGCTCGTCCCCTTGTGCCAGTGGCCCGCCTCCTCATAGGCGACGTTGAAACCCACCATGCCAGCGATCACGGTCATCTGGGGCAGCGCTTGGCGCAACGCGTCCACGTTGCTGACGCCGTTCTGAAAGCTGACGACGAGCGTGCCGGGTCGAGCGTTGTCCCGGATCTGCTCCGCGGCCGGTAGGGTCCCGGTGCTCTTGACGCAGAGCAGAATGATATCGGCCTCTGCCAGGACGCTCGCGTCAACGGTCGCACCGGCGCTACCCCGCGGCAATTCCCACCGCCCACCGTCGAGATCTGTCAGCACCGCGCCATGCTTCGCCAGGTCCTCGATGAGCCAGGACCGGCCGATGAGCGAGACCTGAATTCCCGAGTGCAACCACCCCAGACCGACGAAGCAGCCGATCGAGCCGGCTCCCAGCACCACGATGCGAGGATTGTCCATGTCCCTGGGTTCAGCTTCGGAGGTCGCCGGGATTGTAGCCCTTCGCCTGCCGGCAAGCGTCCTCGATCCAGGTGAATACGTTCAATTCCCCAGCGCGCGTCGCTTGGCTAGCCGCTGGCAACGCGCATCGGTCACGGAGGCCGTTATTGTAGAACACCTGGGATGTGCGTCTCGTTGTGCACGCGGCTTCGCTGTCGATCCCAGCCCCTTTCACCATCCAGGAAGGACGCACGACGGTTGAAACCGCGGTTGACGGTGATCCGTCGCTCTTCGCGTACCGAGGCACTGGCGTTCAACTGGACCCGCTCTTCGGCGAGTGCGACACCAACATCTACCCGGATTCGACAAACTTCGCGCAATTCCCCGACCCGTGCTCCGTGACCGGCCAGCGCCCGGGTCGCGGGAACGCAGTCAGGCCCCAGGCTTCTCGTCCGCCTGGAGTGGCGGCGGGCGGAAGCGCAGGTAGACCACCGCGGCGATCAGGGACATGGCGGCGGCCGCGAGGAAGGGAGCACCCGGGAAGACAATGGGGGCGCCTTCCCGCGAGAACGCATTGAATAGACTGTTGTAGGTCAACGGCGCCAGGACGATGGCGATCCCGGCCAGCGCCGCGAGTCCGCCCTGGAGTTCCCCCTGAGCGTCCGCCGGCACGCGGGACGAGAGCTCCTGGCGCAGCGCCGGCTCCTGCATCGTCGAGATCAGCGCCAGGGTGATCATCGCGTAGAGCATCACCCCGCTCTGGGCGAAACCGATTCCGGTGAGCGAGATCGCCTCGACCACCAGGGCAATGAGCAATGCCCGCTGCACCCCGATCCGCGGCAGCACCTTCTGGACGATCACCGCTTGGGCGACGAAAGAGATCACGCCGTAGTAGGCGACGGACCAACCGATCTGGCCCTCGCTCCAGCCGAACTTCGCGATCGCCACGTAGGACCACACCGTGACGTAGACCCAGGTGGATAGCGTCGCGAGGAAGAAGACGGGCAGGAGCCGGCCGACGCCCGGCGTGCGGAACAGCGTGACGAGCGTCCCGAGCGGATTGGAGCGCGCCCAGCTGAAGGGCCGTCGCTTCTCTGCCGGCAGCGACTCCGGGATGACGAAATAGCCGTAGAGCGTATTGGCGAAAGCAAACGCGGCGGCGGCGAAGAACGGGAGGCGCGGATCGATATCCCCGAGCAGGCCGCCGAGGGCCGGTCCGAAGATGAAGCCGGCGCCGAACGACGCCCCGAGGATGGCGAAGCGGACGCCGCGCTGCTCGGCCGGCGTGACGTCGGCCACATAGGCGTTGGCCGTGGCGAAGGTCGCCGCGAAGATACCTGCGAGCGTTCGCGCCACGAAGAACATCCAGAGCGACGACGCCAGCCCGAGAATGACGTTGTCGATGGCGAAAGCAAGCAGCGACACGAGCAGGACCGGCCGGCGCCCGTAGCGGTCCGACAGCCCGCCGATGATCGGCGAAAACACGAACTGCATGACGGCGTAGACGAAGGTTGCCAGACCGCCCCAGAGCGCGGCGTCGGCCACGCCCTCGCCGGTCAGGTCCATCAGCAGGGCGGGCAATACGGGAATGACCAGGCCGATTCCGAGCGCGTTGATGAAGCCGGTAATGGCGAGGAACCCGAATGCGGCCGTGCCGCCCTTTCTCGCTCGTTCCATTACCGACCCTCGCTAGCAGTCGCGCTGTCTCGTTGGATCGGGTTCATCGGCTATGTGCTCGGGTCATCGTCCGACAATGGCGTCGCGGGCGGTCGAGCACAAGGCTCACGGGTATGCAGGGTCGACTCTCGAGGGGTCTGCGAGACCGTCGACCGCGACCTCGCGCTGGCGGGCCGCGTATGATCAGTTCATGGCCGTCGATGCGCTCACGGAGCTCACACCATGAGGGGCCTGGTCACGCTGCTCTCGGCCGGCGCGTTGCTCTACGTCGGCTTCGGGCTCCTGCTCTGGCTCATGCAGGAACGGATGGTGTTTCTGCCGAACATGCCGGGGCGCGCCCTGACCGCCACGCCCGAGGACGTCGGCCTCGACTACGAGCATATCGACTTCGAGGCCGCCGACGGCGTCCGTCTGCACGGTTGGTTCGTGCCCGCACCGGACCGGCGGGGCACGGTGCTGTTCTTCCACGGCAACGCGGGCAACATCTCACACCGGCTCGAATCCATTGCCGTATTTCGGCGCCTCGGCCTCGACACGTTCATCATCGACTACCGTGGCTACGGCCGGAGCGAGGGCAGGCCGTCGGAGGCCGGGATCTATCGGGACGCGGACGCGGCCTGGAATCATCTCCGGCAGGAGCGCTCGATCGCGGCACAGGAGATCGTGATCTTCGGCCGCTCGCTGGGCGGTACGGCGGCGGCCTGGCTCGGCGCCCGCGAAGAGCCTGCCGCGCTGATCGTCGAATCGTCGATGACGTCTGCCGCGGACATGGCGAGCCGGTCCTACCCCATCTACCCTACCTCGCTGATCCTTCGCCTGGAATTTCCGGTACGCGACGCGATCGCGCGGGCGACGGCCCCGGTCCTCGTCGTGCACGCTCGGCAGGACGAGCTCATCCCCTTCGCAATGGGCGAGGCCCTCTTCGCGGCGGCGCCCGCGCCGAAAGCATTCCTCGCCCTGACCGGCGACCAC
>JBCCZC010000474.1:0-4139 GCA_039188505.1 Pseudomonadota bacterium
CGAACACCGAGGCCCTCGAGCCGCCGGCCGCACCAGCCCCAGGATGCATCGCGCCGGAGTGCGCCAATCGGGAACCCCTGCTGGGAGGCTAAATACTCGGTTGCGGCGTCCGGACCGGTGCTGCGCGCCACGAGATAGGCCTCTGTCAGCACCAGCCTTGGATGGTCGCCCTTGCCGTCGGGCCGAGCGCCGGCGATGGTCTCGCGAATGACCGCGAGGGCCTCGCTCGCTTCGTCGTACCGTCCCGCGGTGATCAGCGCCTCGATGCGGTGCGCCTCCGTCATCAGGTGCGGATAGCTGCCGGCCCTGCCGAAGCGCAGAACGAGCTCGACGGCCTGGGCGAAGAGCGCTTCGGCGGCCTCGAAATCACCGCGCTGGGCGGCCAGGACGGCCTTCAGGCGAAGCGCCGCCGCATTGCCGCCGGTCATGCCGACTGCCTCGGCGTCCTCGCCGAGCACGGTGTCGAGCAGCGCTTCGGCCCGCTCGGGGTTGGGCCGATGGAACACCTCGAACGTCGCGAGATTCAGGCGCGCGGTGTTGCGGCCAGCCGCGGCCGTGAGCGGGTTCGCGTCGAGCAGCTCCACGACCTTCGCGGCGGCTTGATGGGCCCCGTCCAGATCCCCGAGACGGCTGCGAATGGACTGCGTCGCGTTCCAGTAGTAGCTCATGGTTTCCGGCGGAGCGCCGTCGTCGATCGCGGCCACGAGCAGCGCTTCCGCGGAGGCAAGCTCCTCAGGCTCGCGTCGAATCGTCGCGCTGTTCACGACGGCCACCACCCGGTCCATGGACATGGCCTCCGGCGTTTCGGCGAGCCTGTCAGCAACCTCGTCGAACAACGGTAGCGCCTCGGACCGGCGCCCGGAGTAGCGGTAGGCGATGGCGAGATTCAGCTTGCCCTCTACGCGCAGCGGCTCTTCCCCGTAGCCCGCCTCGATCCACGGTTCGAGCACCTTCGAAGCTGAGATGTAGTCGTTGCGCTCGACGAAGTTCTCACCCAGCGCGAGGCTGATATGAGCCGCGCGGTCCGGTGCTGCCCGCCAGCCTTCGTGGGCCTCGCTCCAGCGCTCTAGGAGCACGCTGGTGAGCCTTTCCGGATCGCCTTCGGCCCCGAATGCGCGCTGCAGCGCATCGGCGTAGGCCAGCCGCGTCTCGGCCGCGCGCTCCGAGCGGGCCTGGAAGTACTCGGCTCGCTCCAGCGCGGCCACCGCCCGATCGCGTTCTTCGGTCGCCCGCCCGGCCTCTTCGCGAGCCCGATCCGCCAGCGCGAGGCTCATGCCGAGCCCGACAGCAAGCGCCAGGATGAACGCTGCGGTCATGACGCTGGCTACGGGAAAGCGCTGGATCAGTCGGACCGAGCGGTACACCGCGCCGCCCTTGCGGGCAGCCACCGGCCGCCGCTCGAGGCTCGCGGCCAGATCATCGGCAAGCGCATCGGCCGACTGATAGCGATCCTCGGGATTTGCCGCCGTGGCTCGCTGGACCACGGCGGCCAGATCCTGATCGGCGAGCCCAACCGCGTCGATGCGAACGCTGCCGTCAGCCAGGCGTTCCGGCGGCCGCTTCAGCAGCAGGTCATGCAGTAGCGCGCCGATGGCGAATACGTCGGTGGCAACGGTGAGCGCCTCGCCCCGGAGCTGCTCGGGCGCGGCGTAGGGGATCGTGAGCGGACCTGCGGCGCGCGACTCCTCCGTGTCCAGCAGCGACGCCACGCCGAAGTCGATCAGCCGGACGTTGCCATCGCGGTCCACGAGCACGTTCGCGGGCTTGATGTCGCGATGCAGCACGAAGCGACCGTGAGCGTGTCCAGCGGCCGCGCAGAGAGCGATCGCGCAGCGCACGATGTCGCTTTTCGAGACGCCATTCGAGGCGACGTATTGGTCGATCGGTTCACCATCGACCAGTTCGACCACCATGTAGGGGCGCCCTTCCTCGTCGACGCCCCCGTCGATGATGCGACTGATGCCGGGATGGTCCATCCGCGCCAAGCGTTGACGCTCGCTGTGAAAACGCTCCGTGAGTCGGCTGTCGCCCTCGCCGACGAGCTTCAGCGCGGTCGTCTGCTCGAACAGGCCGTCCGCTCGCTCGGCCTCGTAGACCTCACCCATCCCGCCTGCACCGATGAGTCCTGTGATCCGCCAGATGCCGACCCGGGTGCCGGATTCGAGCATCGGCTTGTCGCGGGCGCTGCGGACTCCGCCCGTCTGCATGAACGAGCTCGACAGCCGGCGGCGGGCAAGAAAATCGGTGACCTCGAGGCGGCGCTCACTAGCTTCGAGGCCGAGCCGCTGGAGAAAGTCCTCCAGCGCTTCGTCCTCGAGCTCCGTCGCGGTCAGGGCGTCCTGAGTGAATCGTTGCCAATCCATAGCCACTACAACGCTACAGGCATGGCCGGGCCGCGTCGAGCGGAGGCGCGCGTCGATGCCGTCAACGCGGCTTTCCGGCGCGCGGGCCTGGAACTTCCCTTCCGGGCCTCAGCGTACGGCACGCCCGGCGGCGGGCCCTGAGGAAACAATGCATCCCGACCGGGCGCCGCCGGCCATCGTTAGCGGGAATCAGCGCCGGCCGTGTCCGTGGGCAAGGAACACAGCGCCTGGCGTCAGGATCCGACCGCAGCGTCTGCGCATCGCATGCCCGCTTCGTTTCGGGCACGGATTTTCGCAACGAGGCTGAACCCGCTACCAGCGGAGGAGCACGGACCCCCAGGTCATGCCGCCGCCGACGCCCTCGAGCAGGACCGAGTGCCCCGACTGGATGCGTCCGTCGCGAACCGCGGTGTCGAGCGCCAGCGGCACGGAAGCCGCCGAGGTATTGCCATGGCGGGCCACGGTGGTAATGACCTTCTCCATCGGCAGTCCGATCTTGGACGCGGTCGACCGGATGATCCGCAGGTTGGCCTGGTGCGGGACCAGCCAGTCCAGATCAGCGCCGACCATGTCGTTCCTGTCCAGCGCTTCCCGAGCACACTCGCCGAGGACGCGCACCGCGAACTTGAAGACCGCCTGGCCGTCCATCTGCACGTAAGGATGTCCGATGATCTCGCCGTCGGATACGCCGCCCTCCACCTGCAGGATGTGGCTCTGGCGGCCATCGGAATGAAGGTGGCAGGAGAGAATACCCGGCTCGCTGTCCGGACGAACAACGGCAGCACCCGCGCCGTCTCCGAACAGCACACAGGTCTTGCGATCGCTCCAGTCCAGCAGCCGAGAGAACACTTCGGCCCCCACGACAAGGGCGCATTTGTGCATCCCCGAGGCCACGAAGCGGTCCGCAATCGACAGGGCGTAGATGAACCCGGTGCAGACCGCCTGCACGTCGAAGGCCGCAGCGTTGTTCGCACCCAGGCGCTCCTGGAGCAAGCATGCCGTCGCCGGAAACACCTTATCCGGCGTGGTCGTGGCCACGATGATCAGATCGACATCAGCGGGGGAGGCGCCGGCCGATTCGAGCGCGCGGAGCGCAGCGCTGTGCGCCAGATCGGTCGTGTGCTCTTCTGGCGCAGCCACGTGGCGCGCTTCGATCCCGGTCCGCGCGATGATCCACTCATCGGAGGTCTCGATCCGGGATTCCAGCTCCGTATTGGTGACCACTCGATCGGGGAGGTAGCTGCCGGTGCCAACGATCCTCGAGTACATCCTGGTTCTCCTGGAATTGCTGGCCGATCCGAAGCGAAGCGAAGGTGCTCGCCACGGGCGTGCGAGCATACTTCAGTCGCTTTGCGGACTCCACGGCCGCAATCCCGCGGGCGCAGATTTCGATCCCGGCTCCCGCCCAGAGAAGGACCTTGGCGCGACGTCTCGATGCTGAAGCGCTCGCTCGTTCGGGCCGATCGCAGCCGCGGCAGCGATGAGTCGCCAAGGAACAACCGCCGGGGCGCTCGGCGCTGGGTGGTCTTGCGGAGACGGATGGTCGTTCCTGTCCGGACTATTGCGCAGTCTTGGAAAGGCAGGCGTCCGAAGGCTCGCCATCGCCACACGCCGGCCAAGCATGGATTCGCTTGGGGGTTGGCTCACTGCCAGGTCTTTCCGAGCGATCTCTGCATCGACAACCAGGCGCCGCACCGGGCCGCCTGCGCCGTCTCGTCGCTCCCTCAATTTGAGGTAGCATCCGGGCGGTCAAGAACAATCGTGAGGATCCAGGGA
>JBCCZC010000475.1:0-4120 GCA_039188505.1 Pseudomonadota bacterium
GCGCGCGCGGATCGTGCCCTCTATGCAGCAAAGCGCGCGGGTCGGAATCGTGTCATCAGTGCCGACGACCTCGATCCGGCCGTCGGCACCGGGATGGGCCTCAGAGCCTGAGTGCGCCGTCGACGGCCACGTCCCGTCCCGAGAAGTAATCGTTCTCGATGATGAAGCGGGCCGCGGCGGCGATCTCGTCGGGCTCGCCGAGGCGTTTCGCGGGCACCTGAGCGCGGATCGCATCCTTCGCCTTCTCCGGCATCGCCGCGACCATCTCGGTGTTGGTGAAGCCGGGTGAGATCGAGGCCGCGCGGATGCCGTAGCGCGCCAGCTCCTTCGCCCAGGTCACGGCCATCGCCGCGACGCCGGCCTTGGTGGCGGTGTAGTTGGTCTGACCGAAATTGCCGTCCTTCGAGATGCTCGAGATGTTGATGATCACGCCCGGCTTGCCCGCGCGGATCAGGCGCGTCGCGGCCTCGCGGCCGCAGAGGAACACCCCGGTCAGGTTCACGTCCTGGACGAGCTGCCACTGGGCGAGGCTCATGCGGTCGACGATCTCGCCGTCCCGGACCTTCACGAGCAGGCCGTCGCGGGTGATGCCGGCGTTGTTGACCAAGACTTCCGGCGTGCCCAGCTTCTCCTCGACGGCGTCGAAGGCGGCGATCACGGCGTTCTCGTCGGTCACGTTCAGGGGGACGGCCAGGGCGCCGAGCTCGGCGGCGGTGGCCTCGAGGCCGTCGGCATCCACGTCGCAGAGGGCGAGGCGGGCGCCGCGGGCGGCAAGGTCACGGGCCATGCCGGCGCCGAGCCCACGGGCGCCGCCCGTGATGAGGATCACGCGGTTCGAGATTTCCAAGGGGGACTCCTTAGGTCAGTCTTCTTTCTTGTTCGGGGAGGAGGGCATCATCCAGTCGACCCAGCGTTGCAGCGTCTCGGCCTGGAGTCTGCTGGCCTGCTCGACGCTCTCCCGGGCCAGGCGACCGAAGTCACCGGCCGGTGAAGCGTCGGCAAGGCGCGTCAATTCATCGAGCAGGTCGTCGCGTCCCTGCTCGAACTGACCGAGGCTCGCCTCGATCCAGGCCCGCGCCGGGTCGCGGAGGGCAGGGCGGTAGCACCGGATGAGCGTCATCAGCACGTCGTCGGACAGGAGCGGCCGCCCGAGCAGCTCCTGGTCGGCCAGGATCTGGATCAGGACCGGGCGCGTGACGTCCCTCTCTGTCTTCGCCTCGACGATGCGCACGCGTTCGCCGCGCGCGATGGCCTCGGCGACGTCGTCGAGCGTGACCGTCCGGCTCTCGACGGTGTCGTAGAGCCGGCGGTTGGCGTACTTGCGAAAAACGCGTTCTGGCAAGGTCAGATTAAGCCGCGTCGGAAACGGGCATCGTGCCGAGTTTCCGTGCCACCGTCCAGAAATCCTCGCGGATGCCGCTGGAGGTCTCGGCCAGCGCTTCGGCACGGCCCGACATCGTCTTCGCGAGGCCGCTGGCGAGCTCGCTCTGGCGACCGAGATAGTCCATGGGACCCTCGGCATCCCGCAGGGCCTCGAGCTGGGCGACACCCGCTGCGGCGGCCTCTTCCATGACCGCGAGCTGCTGGCGTGTCATGGCTTCGGTCGCCCGCGTGCAGGCGTCGAGCCATTCGCGTCCGGCGTCGAACTGCGGCAGATCAAAGCTCATGAGGTCGAGAAACGGATTCTGGTCGGACATGGTCAAGCTCCTTTTGTGCAGTGCACAATGAGCATGCCACGGGTTTTTGTGCAGTGCAACAAAAGCCCGCGATTGACCGTTCGATCGCCCCGTCGGCGGCTCCGGAGACCCGGAATCTGTCCTACCCCTGGGCGGCGATCTCCGGCGCCGGCGACCCGCCCCAGCGTTCGGCGGTGTCCTCTGCGTGGCCGTAGATGTTCACGCCGTCGCGGACGAAGGGAACGCCGAGGTTCATCTGCTCGCCGGTCTCGCTGTGAAGGATCGGGGCTGCGGCGTACTGCGGCAGGTAGACCCGGCGCATGCGATCGGTCGTGTTCGCGCCGCTCGAATGCAGGTTGTAGCTCGAGAACGCCACGATGCTCCCCGCCGGGACCTCGATGGCAATGCCCCGATCGTCCCCGTCGTAGCCGATCAGATCATTCGACTCGGGATCCTGTCGATGGGTGATGATGCGTCCGCGCGTGCCGCCCCGGGAGTGGGGCAGGAGGTATACCGTGCCGTTGGCCTCGCTCACGTCGTCGAGGGTGCACCAGCAGGTGACGTAGGGGGCATGATCGGTGTTCGGGTCGTAGTGCTTCACGTAGCCCGAATCCTGGTGCCAGGAGAACTTCATGCCCTGTTCGGCGCCCTTGACGACCCACTGCTCGTGGAACAGGACAGCGTCCTCGCCAAGCGTTGCGCGGCAGACCTCGGCCATCAGGTCCGAGAACAGGAAGCGCCACAGTCTCGTGCTGTAACGGTAGCGATCGTTCACGAAATAGCGGCTACCGCGCCGGGAAAGGGCGCCATCAGGCACGAGGCCCGCGTCCATCCGGGCATCCATGTAGCCGAGGAAATAGGCGCATTCCTCGCGGAGCATCTGCAGCAAGTCCTCGGGGATCACCCGCTCGAGGATCAGGTAGCCCTCGGTGGCGAAGCGGTCCCGCTCGACCGCCGGTACGAGTGAATTCAGGTCATTCATTTCGTGGTCTCCACAGCCCTCGGGCGGATGCCCCTTTTTTCACGAACCCGCCAGATCAGGACTAAACGCAAGTGCCTGCAATCGAATTCACTCGATGGAGGCGTCGCCGTCCGGGATGACGCGGCGCAGGCCGTGGAGCGGGCTGAGCGGGATCGGCTCGCCGGCCCGCATCCGGGCCCGGAGGGTACGCGGACTCGAGCCGTAGACCTCTCGGCAGCAGCGCGAAAAGTGGAAAGAGTTCGCGAAGCCGCAGAGCTCGCTGACCTCCTGCACCTTCAGGTTGCTGCGCAGGAGGAGCATCAGCCCATGGTCGAGGCGCACGTAACGCAGCAGCGCCTGCGGCGTGACCCCGAGTTCGCGCTGGCAGACCCGGGCGAGGTGCCCGCGGGAGACGCCGGCGTCCTCGGCCCACTGGGCGATCGACGGCGGTGTCTTCGGTCCGTCGCCCCAGCGCCGGGCGAGGCTCTCCATGGCCCGGGACAGCACCGGGTTCCGACCGTCGCTGCCCGTGCCGCTGGCGACGTGCCCACTGCGGTACCAGGTCAGGGCCTGGCGCACCGCCTCCGCCGCGAGTCCCAGCGACGCGTCGTCCCCCTGGCCGCAGAGCCAGACCGCGTGCCGGAGCAGGGGGCGCACCACGTCGTCCCGCGGGCAGCGGCGCAGCCGGGGCAGGTCGTCGGGACCGGGGCCCTGGAACTCGAAGTGGACGAAGCCGTGGCGGGTGATGCTGCGCGGATCCCAGACGCAGGTATCGATCATCCCAGGGGTGCAGAGCATGACCGTGCCGGGCGGGCAATGGTGCCGCTCCCCGTCCGGCTCCCAACGGCAGTCACCCCGTTCGATCCACAGGATCTCGTGATCCCGCAGCTTGCGGCGGCCGAGGGCCGAGCCGGGCGGGTAGTTGGCCAGACCGAAGTCGTTGATCTGCAGCGGCGGAATGTCTGAAACCGTCATCATGTGACATACGGATAGGTTTTCGGGGAATCCTAGCATTCACAGGCCTCAACGGGGCAAATAAGCTTGCTCCTCAGGATGTGGCAGACGGTGCTGGAGGGGCGCTGAGCGATGTCTCCCGACGCGTATTCCGATTTCTTTGCCGAGCACGGCTACCTGGCGGTCGAAGAGCTGCTGCAGCCCGCCGAGATCAACGAGCTCCGCGACGACCTGGTGCGCCTGGCGCGCGGCGCCTATCCCTGCCGAAGCCTCGAACCGCTCCCCGCCGACGTGTCCGACGCCGAAGCGCTCGAGCAGATCCTTTGCATCCACATGCCGCACTTCGTTTCGCCAACGGTGAAGCGCTTCACGGTCCATCCGGCGATCGCCGACATCCTGGGCCGCGTCGTCGGCGCGCACCTCGCGCCGGGCTTCTGGGATGGGAGCGTCAAGTGCATGCAGTCGATGTTCTTCGCCAAGCCGCCGGGCAAGCCGGGCCAGGCCTGGCACCAGGACGAGTGCTACATCC
>JBCCZC010000476.1:0-4096 GCA_039188505.1 Pseudomonadota bacterium
CGGAACGCTCCCCGATCGCGACCATGCTGCCGAGCATGGGGGTGAAGGTCTTGGGTGCCGACAGCGCGGGTGCGACGGCGCCACCGCTGATGACGCTGTCGCGAGCTTCCGCGATCAGCACCGTCAGTCGGCGGTTCCGATGCAGCTCCTGGCAGGTGCGCAGGCCCTCGATGATCGTGACGCCGCTCGCGAGCAGAAAGGCGAACGAGCGGCTGAACGCCGCGGTGGCGCTCGTACGCAGGATGTAGCCGATCAGGGGGATTCGCAGCATCACGGTGTCGATGAAGAGTCGGCCGACCGGGGCGGCGTAGGCGACCGCAAAGCAGATGATGAACAGCACGGTGCCACCGAGTAGCACCGGCCACCAGGTCATGAGGAACGTGCTCAGGTCGACGAGCCCCTGCGCCATCGGCGGCAGCGGTCGACCCAGGGCCTGGAGGTAGGTGGTCATGCGGGGTACGGCATAGGTCAGCATGAACGTGGTCACGGCGATCGCCGCGATGAGGACGATCGTTGGATAGAGCATGGCGGCCGTCACCTGAGCGAGCAGCAGCCGACGTTTCTCCAGGGAGTCCGCCGCCCGGGCAAGCACTTCGTCGAGTGTCCCGGTCTGCTCTCCGACCTCGACGAGCTGCTTGACCATGCGCCCCATCCAGGGATGACGCTCCAGCGACTGGCTGACGGTCCGCCCCTCCTGCACCTGCTCCGCCATGTCGAGGAGCGTCGCTTTCATCAGCCGCGGCGACTGCTCTGCGGTCGTGCGGAGGCCCTCGAGTAGCGTGAGGCCGCTGCGGAGCATCACGCTCAGCTGCCGCAGCGCGACCTCGAATGTCGCGCTGCCCGGACGGACGAACGGGAGGCGGCTGATCTTCGGCGCCGAGGTTGTCGGCGCGGCTCCTTCCCGCTCCTCGAGCTTCAGCAGCACATGGCCGTCCGCCCGGAGGGCAACCGATGCCGCCGTCGCGCTCGCCGCTTCCAGCACTCCGGCCTGGGTCTGGCCGGAGGCCGTGCGGATGTTGTAGGCAAAGTTCGGCATGGGGCGATCCCTGGGGCTCAGCTCGACTCGACGTCGTCGTCAGGCACGGGAAAGGCGTCGCTCTGGACCGGCTCGTCTTCCTGGGTCAGGTCTGCAAAGCTCACCACATTGCGGAGCACGTCAGCCATGCTGGTGCGTCCGTTCACCAGCTTCTCAGCCGCGTCGTCTGCCAGTGTCGGCAGGTTCCGTGCCTCGAGATGCGACTTGATCTGTTCTTCGGTCGCCTTCGAAGTGATGAGACGGGCGAGCTCGCGATCGCAGGTCAGCATCTCGAACAGCGCGAGGCGGCCCGTGTAGCCGCGATTGCCGCAGTAGACACAGCCCGCGGGCTCCTTGATCGTCTGCCTAGCGAGATCGGGCTTACCCAGCACGGCGGCGTGGGCCGGATCGCAGGGCACTGGCGTCGGACACGCCGTGCACAGGCGGCGCACCAGCCGCTGGGCCACCACCATGCGCAAGGTGGCGCCGACGAGGTACGCGGGCACGCCCATGTCCGTGAGGCGGGTGATCGCTCCGGCGGCGTCGTTCGTGTGCAGCGTGCTGAAGACCAGGTGACCGGTCAGTGCGGCCTTCACCGCGATATCGGCGGTTTCGGCGTCCCGGATCTCTCCGATCATGACCACGTCGGGATCATGGCGAAGTGTGCTTCGCAGGGCTTTCGGGAACGTTACCTTTTCCGCAGGGTCGACCTCGACCTGGGTCACCCCGGGGATCTGGTACTCCACCGGATCCTCGATCGTGATGACATTGAGATCGGATTCAGCGATCAGCTGCTCGATGGCCGCAAACAGCGTCGTGCTCTTGCCGCTCCCGGTGGGACCCGTCAGCAGGATCATGCCGTGCGGCTGGCGAATCGCCTGACCGAACTGTTCGAGCTGCCGCGGGGACATGCCGAGCGTACCGAGCGTGAGGTCGCCGGCGTCGGTTCCCAGCAAACGAAGAGTCACCCGCTCGCCGTGTTTCGTCGGGAGCGTAGCCACGCGGACGTCGACGCGCACGTCGTCGCTCAGTTCGTGCTGCAAGCGCCCGTCCTGGGGGGCGCGCCGTTCCGAGATGTCGAGCCCGGCCATGACCTTGATGCGGCTGATCAGCGAGGCGCCGCTGGCCACGCTGAGATTGCGCAAGGACTCGATCTGTCCGTCGACGCGGACCCGCAGCCGGACCCGATCCTCGAAGCTGTCGATGTGGATGTCGCTGGCGCCGTACATCAGCGCTGAAGCGAACACGAGGTCGTACGCAGTGATGGCGTCCAGCTCTTCTTGTCCGTCGACGAGCTGCGCCGAAGCGCCGCCCGCGGCCATCGCGTCGGCGCCCGCATAGACGCGCTCGATGACCCGGCTTAGGCCCTCGGCATCGACGAGGTGCGCCTTTACGTCGCGCTTGTAGGAGCGGCTCAGCAGCGTTTCCGCTTTTGGTAGCAGCTCATCCGCCGTGGCGACCATGACCGCGTCGTCGTCGGCTGCGAAGGGGAGAATCTGCCACTGGCGGGCGCGGGCCGCCGGCAGCTGCAGGGCGATCTGCGGGTCGATCTTGATCCGTTCGATGTCGAGACGAGACGCATCCTCGTCGAGGGTCGGGTCGGTGACGAATTCGACACCGATGACCGGACGCTCCGGCGCGGCGTTCCAGCTCACCGTGCCGAAGCGCGGCGGTGCGCCCACCTGATCGTCCAGGAGTTCGAGAACGATGCGCTCCCCCTCCACGGGCAGGTCAGCCATAGAGGGCAACTCGAGCTCTGCCGATGTCGGGGACACGTGCAGCAGACGCGCTTCTCGGGCTTCGCCGCTGGCCAGGCGCAATCGCAAGCGCACCGGCGACCGGGCATCGGCTCCCGAGGCGCGATCCGCGACCGGCGATTGCTCGGTGCCGCTCACCGAACCACCCTCGGGCCCGCGTGACGCTGCCGGGTAATCTGATCGGCCCGTGCGCGCAGGACCTCCGGTCGCTTCGCGGCCGCCATCGCCGTCTGTTCGCTGAGCTTGCCCTCGACGAGCAGTCTGGCTAGATCCTGCTCGAAGGTCTGCATGCCGTGGCTGGCTCCCGCCTCCATGCAGCTGTAGATCTGGCTGCTCTTCGAATTCAGCAGCAGGTTCGATACGGCTGGCGTCACCATAAGTACCTCGGACGCCACAACGCGCTGCCGGGCCTGCTTCCGCGGGTCGTCGTCGATCATCGCTGAGCCGTCAGCGACGAGAAGGCGCTGGGATACGACGCACCGAAGCACCAGGGCGAGCTGCTGGCGGATCGCCATCTGCTCGTCTGCCGGGAAGACGCCCACCATACGCTCGATGGTGCTGACGGCGTCACCGGCATGCACGGAGGTGAAGACCAGGTGGCCGGTTTCCGCAGCCGTGATCGCCGTTCGGATCGTGTCGGTATCCCTGATCTCACCGACGAGGACGACGTCCGGATCCTCGCGAAGGCTGTTCACGAGCGCCTCGTTGAAGGAATCCGTATCCAGGCCGACCTGGCGTTGATTCACGAGGGCGCGGACTGGGCGGTGGACGTACTCGATCGGGTCCTCGATCGTGATCACGTGGCAGGCGTGGGCGTGGTTGATCCGGTCGATGAGGGTCGCTAGCGTCGTCGACTTGCCGCTCCCCGTGGGTCCACTGACCAGCACCAACCCGTAGGGCAGATTGCAGAGCTTGTAGAGCGAATCGGGCAGGCCGAGATCGCCGAGATCGCGGAACCGGTCCTCGAGCCGCCTGAGCGCTAGTGCCAGGCCGCCGCTGCGTCGATAGGCGTTGTAGCGATAGCGCGTCCCGTCCGCGGCGGTAAACGCACCATCGACGCTTCCGGCATCGCGGTTGCTGAAGCCCGCGTGGAGATAGTCCACGATCGCCGCCATTTCGCGGGCGTCGATCGCCGCCTCGTCGGGTACGACCTCGAGCGGGCCCTGGGCGCGCAGATACGGTGCCAGACCTTCGGCCAGGTGGATGTCGCTCGCGTCGAGCGCAACGCATCGATCGAGGAGACGAGTCAGGGTCGCAGGTGCCTCGGTGGGCCGTTTGTCGCTCATTGGGACACCCCCGCGTCCGAAACGGTCAACTGCCAAAC
>JBCCZC010000477.1:0-4066 GCA_039188505.1 Pseudomonadota bacterium
CAGGTCAGCACCCCTGGCGTCGGGTGCCGGCAAACCCCGCCGGGCCCGTCAGTGACCCATCACGCCCAGGAGCAAGACCTTGGATTACCTGCGTACACCGCCCGAACGCTTCGCCGGGCTCGAGGATTACCCGTTCGAGCCGCACTACATCGATGTCGGTGGCCCGCGCATGCACTACGTGGACGAGGGCGAGCCCGGCGCCGATCCGGTACTCATGCTGCACGGTGAGCCGAGCTGGTCATACCTGTACCGGCACATGATTCCGCGCTGTGCCGCGGCGGGCCACCGCGTGCTGGCGCCGGATCTCATCGGCTTCGGCAAGTCCGACAAGCCCACGCGGGTCGCCGACTACAGCTACGCCGGCCACCTCGCGTGGATGGATGCGTTTCTGGATGCCCTCCAGCTCAACGCGATCACGCTGGTCTGCCAGGACTGGGGTTCTCTCCTGGGCCTGCGGCTCGTCACCGCGAGGCCCGACCGGTTCAAGGCCGTTGTCATCGGTAACGGCTTTCTCCCGACAGGCGATCATCCCGTGCCCTTTGCATTTCGCGTCTGGCGGGCGTTCGCCCTTTACAGCCCATGGTTTCCCATCGGACGCATCGTGAATGTGGGCACGCGGCGCACCCTCAGCGCCGCGGAGATCGCCGCCTACGACGCACCCTTCCCGACCGCACGCTACAAGGCTGGGGCACGCGCGTTTCCCAGGCTCGTGCCGACTGACCCGAAGAGTCAGGAGGCGGCCAACAACCGCGAGGCCTGGCAGACGCTGGAGCAGTGGGAAAAGCCGTTCCTGACGACCTTCAGCAGCGGTGATCCGATCATGCGCGGCGGCGAGAAGTACTTCCAGCGGCGGGTGCCCGGTGCCAGCGGGCTGCCCCACGTCATTCTCAAAGGCGGCCATTTCCTGCAGGAGGATTCCCCGGCGGAGTTTGCCGATGCGGTCAATGGTCTGCTCGCAGCGGCGTCCTGAGCCGCGACGGTCTGCCCCCTGGCGCAGCTTCGCGACCCTACGTCTGCGGGAAGCGAGGCGTTCGCGGCCCCGCCGGCCTTGGCTACCAGTGGAACGTCAGTGCAGCCCGCACCGATCGAGGCTCGAGGGGGCGGTAGTGAATGTCCTCCACGCCCTCGGCAGGTTCTCCCGGGAGCCTTGAAGCGTAGAGGTAGGCGATGTCGAAATCGTCCGAATCCAGCACGATGAACACATCCAGGCGGATGCTGACGTCGCCGATTCGATAGCCGCCGCCAACGTTGACTAACAGCGACGACGGCGATCGCACGGAATCGTCCTCGATCAGCGGCGCCTCGCCAAAATAGCGGGCGCGCGCTGACACGAACAGGCCGTTGTCCCAGGCGCCGTTCAGCCCCAGCGATGCCGATGACTCGATGGCGCCCGGAATCTCCCGGCCAGCGCCCTCATCGACGTCGAACTCCGAGTCGGTGTGGGTGTAGGAGAAGTTCACGGCCAGCCAGTCGGTGGCCTGGAAAAACGAGGAGACCTCGAGGCCCGTGCGCGTCGAGGCGCCGTTGACCTCGGTGCCGCCCGCATCACCCACGAACAGCAGCTCCGAATCGAGCTCGAGCCGGAAGGCGGTCAGCGTTGCGTTGAAGCGGTCGCCCCGTTCGAAACGGATGCCCAGTTCGGCACCGTCGGCCGGCACCAGGGCATCCACGGCTTCCGCCGGTTCGCCCGTGGCCGGGTCGGTCGAGATCGTGTTGCCGCGAACATCATTGGAATGAAAGCTGCGACCATAGTTCGCGTAGAGTTCCGTCGACGTTCCCAGCCGGTAGGCCAGGTTGAGCTTCGGGCTGAACTGCGTGTCGCTTCCGGATCCGCTGTTTTCCGGTCTGAGGGCATCCACGTCCCAGGAGAAGTAGTCCGCGCGAACGCCGACCGATGCCCGCAGCTCGTCGATCGGCCGGAACGCCAGTTCGCCGTAGGCGCTGGCCGAGAACTGCTCGACCGAGTCGAGGCGCACGGTGTCGACCCTACGGCGCTCGACGGTCCGGAAGAGCCCGACCTCCGAGATATCGTCGTAGCGCACGTCGCCACCTCAGTTGAACGTGAGCGGCAGCGCCGTGGAGCCGTCGATCCGCGCGCCGTACTTGCGTCGCTGGTCGACCTGCTCGAACTGGTCGCCGTTCACCGGGTCGTCGAGGAGATAGGTGAAGTTCGAGAATAGGGTGAAGTCGTAGTCGACCACGTAGGCATTGGCTTTCCACGCTTCCGTTGCCAGTTCGCCGGTCAGGCTGAAGCGATCGGTCGTGCCCCCGAGGACGGGGTCGATGTTGCCGCTTTCGTCGATCAGGCCGGATTCGACCGCGCGCAGCGGAATCTGATCGGAGGAGTTCCATTCACCGAGGTAGCCGAGCAGGGATACCTTCGCCGCGGCGGCGCCCAGCGATCCCGCGTAGCTCGCATAGAAGCGCGTCTGCGAGAGATCCTCGTCAAGGTCCCAGGGGCCCCGTAGGCCGTGTAGTCGTAGACGAACGTGACCGAGCCGTCGCCGACGCTCGTGCTCGTGCCGGCGACGCCGCGAAAGAAGTCGAACTCGCCGGCCGTGAGGTTCAGAAACGACTCGTCCAGCCTGTCGTAAAGGTCGAACGAGACGCTGCCCGCGGCGGAGAAATCGCCGGCCTGAACGGCGTAGGGTCCTTTGCGATAGGTCGTTCGCTCGACCAGCTCGGGAATGATGAAGTTGAGGTCGAGGTATCCCTGGCCGTGACCGTGCGTGCGCATATTGACCGGCACGCCGTGCCCGAGTGCTGCGTTGCCACCAGGCCGGGCACCGCTTCCGCCAGTTCGCCGATGCGGAGCATGGGTGGCAGGCGAATGTCGTCGAAGGCCACGGTGCCTTCCGAGGCCTGCGCTGCGGTTCCAATCACCTCCTCGGATCGACCATAGACGACCACGACGTCGAGAATCTCGCTGTTCCCATCGTGGTTGGCCGTGGCCGGCTGGTTGATCGCCAGGGCTGCCAGCAGGCAGGGCAGGAGCTTACGCGGCATTCGTCTTTCTCCAGCGCCTCCCGGCGCGAATTCGCTGTAATGATATAACATCCGTTATCCGCGTCGCTCCGTCGCTGGGAATTTTCAGCGGGTCCGTGTCGGACGCGCACGAAAGAGGTCGAAAGCCATGCGAAACCACCTACGCCACGCCACCGCGGCCGCTATTGTCGGTCTGGCGTGCATCGCCGGTCCAACGGGCGCGCATCAGCAATGGCTGGCGCCGAGTTTCTCCTTTCAGTCCGGGGAGGGCGCATGGCTGACCTTCGACCACACCTTCGGGGACCAGCGGTTCCGCCCCAGCTCGGGCCCCGGGAGCTACTACAGCTGGTGGATCGTGGGGCCCGACGGTCTCAAGTCCAACGTGCCACATCTGTTTCTGGGCAAAACCCGAACCGTCGGCGAGGTCGAGCTCACCGAGCCCGGTACCTATCGCCTCGAGGCGGTCGAGGACAACATGGCTTGGACCCGGATCAAGGTCGGTGGCGAGGAGAAGTGGCAGCCGGGAACGCGCGCCGACTTCGAAGGGTTCGAGGTGGTGAGTTCACGGACCTATTTCATCAAGGCGGTCGCCTACGTGACCCTCGAGAAGGCCAGCCCGGCCGCGGTGGCAGCAACCGGTGATCCACTGGAGATCCTGTTCGACGACCACCCCGCCGAACTCAGCGCCGACCGGATGCTCCGTGTCCGGGTCCTTGGCTCAGGGAAGCCGCTCGCCGACCAGGAGGTCCAGCTGTTCTCGGAAGCAACCGAAGGGCACGACGCGTCTGGAAGCTGCTCGACCGATGAGGACGGACGCTGCGAGCTGTCGATCGCCGAGCCCGGTCGATTCCTGCTGCAGACCAGCACCGAGGGGTCTTATCCCGACGGTTCACCGACCGACGGCTTCAGCCATCGACTGACGGTCATGATCGAGCTGAAGGCTGCGGCAGCAACGACGGAGTAGGCCAATGCCGGCCTGATCCGCTCAGGGGTAACTACTCGAACATCGCCTTGAGGTTGGCGAGGTGCGCGCGGCCGCGTTCCCGCGAGGCCTCCTTGTCGACGGCCTTGTTCTCACCGA
>JBCCZC010000478.1:0-4063 GCA_039188505.1 Pseudomonadota bacterium
CCAAGCACGTCGCCGAAGAGCTGCGACATGGACTCCTCGAAGTCGGGCTTCAACTCCGTGAAGAACTGCTGGAAGCGCCGGGCCGTTTCCGTGTCCCCGCTCAGCTCGATCTGCCCCGCGGCCGCCTGGCCGCCGCTTCCCCCCAGGGCGAGGAACGCGCCGGGCGAGGCGCGCAGCCAGGCGTCGGCCGGCCCCTCGTCAACCGGGCCGAAGCGGAAGCGACCGTCGTCGACGGTCAGCGCGAACTCGATCTCGGGTCCGGTGATGCCGATGGCCACGCGTCGCCCTTCGAGCTTGCGCAGCTTCCTGCGGGCCTCGGGATCCATGGCGACGTAGCGATTCAGCGTGGCCGCCATGGCGCGCCCGACCTGTTCGCGCGGATTCATGTCCGGATGCCCTCGTGGATCGCGCAGATTCCCATCGTCAGGTTCCGATAGCCGACCATCTCGAGGCCGGCGTCGACCATCATTTCCTTCAGCGTCTCCTGGTTGGGGTGCTTGCGGATCGATTCGGCGAGGTACTGATAGCTATCCGGGTCGCCGGCGAAGCGAGCGCCGAGGCGGGGCAGCACGTTGAACGAATACCAGTCGTAGAAGGGGCGCAGCAGCTCCGGGCGGACCTGCGAGAATTCGAGGATCGCCGTCATTCCACCCGGGCGCAGTACCCGCGCCATTTCCGCGAGCGCCTTCGCCTTGTCCGTGACGTTGCGGAGCCCGAAGGCCATCGTGATCCGGTCGAGGCTCTGGTCCGGGAAGGGCAGGGCCTCTGCGTTGACCTGGGCAAAGGTCACGCGGTTCGCGCGGCCGCGATCGAGGAGCCGGTCACGCCCGACGCCGAGCATCGCCGCATTGATGTCGCCCAGGACGATGTGTCCCGAATCGCCCAGCTTCGGCGCCATGAGCGCGGCGATGTCCCCGGTGCCGCCCGCGAGGTCGAGGATATCCATGCCCGGGCGCAGCTGCAGCGTGCTGACGAAGTGCCGCTTCCACAGCCGGTGGATGCCCAGCGACATCAGATCGTTCATGAGGTCGTAGTTGCCTGCGACCGAGGTGAACACCTCGCCCACGAGGGCCTGCTTGTCCTGGACCGCGACGTCGCGGTAGCCGAAATGGGTCGTCGAATCGCTCATGTTGATGCGGCTGTACTGCTCCGGATTCAGGGGGTGCGGCTCGCGCCGGCGGCCTCGAGTTCGTCGAGGTATTCCTGCCAGTATCGCGCCTGGTTCGTGCCGAGGTCGTGGAGCTTCTGCCAGGTGTAAAGCCCCGTGTCGTGGCCATCGTCGAAAACGAGCCGTACGGCGTAGTGGCCGACGGGATCGATTCCGGTGATGTTGACGTCGCGCTTGCCCGTCTGCAGCACCCGCTGGTCGGGACCATGGCCCTGAACCTCTGCCGACGGGGAGTGCACCCGGAGATATTCGCAGCTCAGTTCGAACCGCTGGCCGTCGTCGAAGGCGACCTCGAGCACGCGGGTGCCCTGGTGGAGCACGATGTCGGTTGGCTGGGGTTGGCTCATGGGTCCTTCCGGCCGGAGGAACGGCGTCGATCCGCTATGGTACCGGAGTTGGTCCGCCGCGCCTGCTTCCTGGGACGAATCGCGCGGTCGAGGGCCGCCGCGATCGACCTACTCCTTTAGAAGCGGCCCCGGTGCCCTCACGTGCCGAACAGGAGAAGAGGCCCCACTCATGCGTTCAGCCGCATCGCTCGGCGCCGCGGTCTGCGGACTTGGCGTCATCACCGGCGCTTTCGGCGCCCACGCGCTCGAGGCGCGGCTTACCGTCGACGCGCTCGGCTGGTGGGAAACTGCAGTGCAGTATCATTTCGTTCATGGTCTAGGCCTGCTGGCCGCCGGCGTCGCGAGTCGACAGGTCGGCGGACCGTGGCCGGCGCGCGCCGCCTGGGGCTTCCTCCTGGGGCTGCTGCTCTTCTGCGGCAGCCTCTACGCGATGGCCCTCGGCGGGCCACGTGCGCTTGGCATGATCACGCCGATCGGCGGCGTGGCCTGGATCCTCGCCTGGGGCTGCCTCGCTCTGGGCTACACGCACCGGACTGGAGCAGTTGATGAGCAAGGCGAATGACCCGACGCTGAAATCGTGGGTTCCCGTACCCGCGGATTCCGATTTTCCGATCCAGAACCTGCCCTTCGGCATCGCCCAGTGCCCGGGCGGCGAGCCCCGACCGGCGGTCGCCATCGGCGAGCACGTGCTGGACCTTGGTGTTGTCGCCGAGGCCGGGCTCCTCGACGACCTGGGCGTCGATCGTCTGCTGTACCAGGAGCCGGCGCTGAATGGCCTCATGCGCGCCGGTAGCAAGGCCGGCATGCGCGCCCTGCGGGAGCGCATCTCCGATCTGCTGAACGCCGAGAACGGTACGCTTCGCGATGATGCCGACCTCGTCGCGAGCGCGCTGCACCCCGCGGCTGACGTCGCCATGGCCCTGCCGGTCGACGTCGGTGACTACACGGATTTCTATTCGAGCGAGCAGCACGCCTTCAACGTCGGCGCGATGTTCCGCGATCCGGACAACGCGCTCCTGCCGAACTGGAAGCGCCTCCCGGTGGGGTATCACGGCCGCGCCTCGAGCATCATTCCCTCGGGCGTGCCGATCCATCGGCCGCGCGGTCAGATGCTGCCCGCCGATGCCGATGAGCCCGTCTTCGGGCCCTGCAGGCTGCTCGACTTCGAGCTCGAGATGGCCTTCGTCACCTTCGACGGCAAGCCGCTCGGCGAGTCTATCTCGACGGGCGAGGCCGAGGACTACATCTTCGGACTCGTGATCTTCAATGACTGGTCGGCCCGCGATATCCAGAAGTGGGAGTACGTCCCGCTCGGCCCGTTCCTCGCGAAAAACTTCGCCTCGAGCATCTCGCCCTGGATCGTCACCCTCGATGCCCTCGAGCCGTTCCGGACCGACGGCCCGGTGCAGGATCCCGCGGTGCTGCCCTACCTCGAGCAGGACGGCGGCAGCCACGTCGACCTCGACCTCGAGGTCTTCATCGACACGGGCAACGGCGAGGAGAACCGCGTCTCGCTCTCGAATTTCAAGCACATGTACTGGTCGATGCGCCAGCAGCTCGCGCACCACACGGTGAATGGCTGCAACCTCAACGCCGGTGACATGATGGCTTCGGGCACGATCTCGGGGAACGACCCGTCGGCCTACGGCTCCATGCTGGAGCTCTCCTGGCGCGGCACGAAGCCGCTGACCATGGCGGACGGCAGCGAGCGCAAGTTCATCAACGACGGTGATTCGGTGATCATGCGGGCCCATAACAGCGCGAACGGCGTGCGCATCGGCTTCGGCGAGGTCCGCAGCCTCGTCCTGCCACCCGCCTGAGGTCGCCATGATTCACACGCTCGAACAGGTCCTGGACCCGGCAACCCGCGCAACGCTGCAGGCGGCGATCGAGCGCGTCCGCTTCGTCGACGGCCGGGCAACGAACCCCGGCCTGCGGACCAAGCACAATCTGCAGGTCCCGCAGAACGACCCCGGCATGGAAGAGCCCGGCCGCATCGTCCGCGACGCCCTGTTCCGCCACCCGGGCTTCGCCCGCTGGGCGGTCCCGAAGACGGTCTCGCGCCCGACGATCTCGCGCTACGAGGTCGGCATGCGCTACGGCCGGCACAGCGACGCGCCGATCTTCCCGTCGACGCCGCCGATGCGCTCGGACCTCTCGTGCACGGTGTTCATCTCCCCACCCGAGACCTACGAGGGCGGCGAGCTCGTCCTCTACGTCGGCGACGAAGCGCTGAGCTTCAAGCTCGCCGCGGGCGACGCGATCCTCTACCCGACGGAAGCGATCCACGAGGTCCGCCCCGTGACCAGCGGCGTCCGCAACGTCGCCATCCTCTGGATCCACAGCCGCGTGCAGGACACCCGCCAGCGGGAGATCCTCGGTCGCCTTCATGGTGTCATGGAGACCGTTCTTGGCGGCGACGACGAGGACCTGAAACTCGAGATCGACTACCTGCGGTCGAATCTCACTCGGATGTGGATGGACGTCTAACGGGGTGTGACGCGTCTTGTCGCGCCGTCTCGCTTTGGCGGTTGTTGTATTGCGCCCC
>JBCCZC010000479.1:0-4055 GCA_039188505.1 Pseudomonadota bacterium
GCGCCAGGTCCGTGGCGAAAAGCGCGTGCCGCCAAAGTGGCCTGGTGCGGTTTTCGCGCAGCGAAAGGTGAACCCGGAGAAGGCGACGCATCGCGTCGACCCGGGTGAACGATCGCGCGCCTGCGTGCGCGTGAGCCGTTTCGCGCCAGGTCCGTAGCGATCAGCGCGTTGTCGCTATTCGACGAGCGGGTATCGGCTGCTGATACCGTGCGAGGCGTCGGCGCAGTAGATTCGGCTGAGTCCGACAGGTTGCTAGCCCTCGAAATCCTCGGCCTAGAATTCGGTCTCGCACTGATCGCAGCTCATGGTCTTCATTGCCGTGCCCCTATTTCGTGGGGAACCCGAGCAGGGTCTCCGCGCTGCCCTCGTCGACATCCGGCATCGACTCGTAGATCTCGAACGGGTGGATCTTCCGGTGCTTGCGGTAGCGCTTCGCCTGGGCGTGCATCATCCCGGCAGACCAGGCGTTGCCAAGGTGACGGTAGGCGCCCGTATGGCGGATCGCGTAGATTTCGCAGGCCGGCATCTCGCCCCTTGTCATGCCCGACGCGAGGTCCGCCGGCGGGTTGGCAACCGGTATGGCGGCCGTGTAGCTCGCGCGCCCTTTCACCGGTTCCCACTTGTGGTAGATCGAGAAGGGGGGGCCGCTCGGTGTGAGGTTTCGCTCCTCGACGAACTTCATCAGGGCGCCGTGATCGACCTCCATGGCCGCTCCGATGTCCGCCATCGCACACGTTGAGGCGATGCCGACCCAAGTGCCCCCCGGGTGCGCCTGCGTCCCCAGGAATTCCAGCTTCGACGGTACCGTCCCCGTCTCCGCGAGGTCCTTCAGCATCCGGAGGCCACGGTCGTAGTCCATGCCGACCCAGGCGGTCATCATCTTCTTCATCCAGAACATGAACCAGGGCAGGGAACCGACCATGGTCCACGTCACCTCCGTACCCCCGTCCCGCTCGGCCAGGCGGAACGCCGTGGTGTTGACGGACTTCCAGGGCATGAAGAAGGACAGCCGATAGTCGAGCGCCGTGTGGCCCTGCTCGCCGGTCAGCTCGAGCTCGCCCTTGCCGACGACCTCTCCTTCCCAGCGGTAGCTCTTTCCGTCAGGCGCGTAGATGACCTTGCATTCCGGTTCGCAGATCAGCCACGGCGACCAGTCGGGCCACCGGCGGAAATCACGCAGGAATCCGTGCACGTGATGCGGTGTGGCGTCGATCTGGATGGTCTTTTCGACCGTGAACTTCGGCATCAGCTTTGCCCCCGTAGAAATGACACCCCGGTCATAAAACTAGTCCGAGACCACAATCGGGGCAAATCGTCGCCTGTTGCATACCGGGCGAGATCGCGCAGATCCTCCCCCGGAAGAGGGTCCTCTCCTGGACCCGATCGCCGACCATCCCGAACGGCGGGGGCAGCAAAGGAACGCTCAGGTGGGCCCGGGATAGGCGAACAACGCGTCGGCGGGTGGACACGGATCCCCGAGGCGCAGGCCCTGTATTCTTGGTCTGGCATGGCCAGACTACCGACCCAGTCGCACCGCGAGGAGTGGTCGCCCCGCATGAGCTGCACGGAATTGCCGAGATTCTCACGAGCACCGTTTCCCTTCGGCACCGCGTGCCGCATGGTGAGACAAACGGCGCGAGTCAGCGTCGCCGCCCTGCTGGTGCTTCTCGGCCCGGCCTGGTGCCAGCCCTTCGATGCCTGGCTGGAGGCGTTCGAGTCCGCAGCGGATGCTGACGCCGCGGTGCGCTCGCGCCTGGAGATCGAGCCGGCGACGCCGCTACGGGCTGGAGATCAGGTCCTGTTTCTCGCCACGTCACGGCGAGGCCGGGCACCGCAGATCGTCGGGGACTTCAACGACAACGGCTACGCGGAATCGGATTTCCCCGCGAACGGCTCGATGACGCGGATCGGCGACTCCGACTGGTTCGCGCTCGAGGCGGAACTTCCGGAAGACGTGCGTCTCGAGTACCAGCTACGGTGGGGCGACGAGGTCGCCGTCGACCCGCTGAACCCCCTGCGGGCCTCCACCTTCGGCAGCGAACGATCCGTCGTTGTAGGGTCAGCGGCCCGGCGCGCGCCGGCGCGTGCCAGCGGCGTAGGGCATTCACGGCTCGACCGGTTCTCACTGCCCCGTAGCGACGGCACGGGCGACCACACCGTCGCCGTGTACGTACCATCGACCAATGACCCAGGCGGGGCTCCCCTGCCGACGCTGTACGTCAAGGACGGCAGCCGCTTCATCGACGAGATCGCCCTGCCCTCGATCCTCGACGCGCTGATCTCGGACCACCGCATTCGACCCGCCATCGTGGTCTTCGTCGATCCCCGGCGCCGCGCCGTCGACTACGGGACCTCCGCCAGCTACCGGCGCTGGATGGTCGAGACGCTCGTGCCGACGGTGGAGCAGCGCTATGCAACGGGCGGCAGCCCGGAGCGGCGCGGCCTGCTGGGCGCTTCTCGCGGGGGGCTCGCGGTGCTCGATCTGGCGCTGCATCACCCCGAGCTCTTCGCCTTCTGCGCGACGATGTCTCCGGCCCTGTCTCCGCTGCCGATCATCTCGCGGATCGAGACGGAAGATCACCTCAGCGGCCGGTTCCTCGTGCTGGTCTCCCGCTACGACAGTCCCGCACTCGTCAGCGATGGGCGGGCGTTGGTGGCGGCGCTCGGCGTTCGATCGGAAGGCCTGATCGCGCGGGAAATCCCGATCGACCATTCCCCGCTCGGCTGGAAAGCGTGGGCGGATTTCGTGCTCCTGCACTGGCCGGCCGTGGCGCCGCAGGCGTCGTCTTCGGCGCGGATGCTGCTTGCGCCAGCACGCGCCGTGGCAGTCGCCGCGCCGGGTCCGCCTCCACGCAATCTGCCGTCAGCCGCACGCTTCGCCAGACCATTGACACTGCTGCCGGCCGCCCCTGAGCGCCAGAATGGCTCACAGGTCATGGGAGACGGGCTTTGAAGGGCGTTTGGTTCAATCCGCACGACGTGGTGCTCTTGCTGACGGGTCTCCTGGCCCTGCTGCTGGCAGCCCCCATGCTGCTGAAACCGCGAAGCAGAAGCTCGGACCGAGCGCTTGCCGGCTTCGTCCTCACCCAGGGTCTGGCCGCTCTCTACCTGCTGCTTGTCTACAGCCCACTGACGGGCCCGGACCTCCTGCGCTGGCTCGGCGCTTTCGAACTGATGCCGCTCGTAGCCCTTTACCTGCTTCAGGGACCGCTGCTGCTGCTCTACAGCAACGCCATCACCGGTCAGCCCGTGCGACTTGAGCGAGCGGACTGGCTCTGGCTGGGCGCAATCATGGCCTACGCCGTTCTGTCCACGGTCCTGACAGCCGCCTTCGGCCACCGCTGGATCTTTCCCCTGATCCCGATGGGGCTGACCCTGCCCGCGCTCCTGCTGTCGATCGCCTACGGCGTCCGCGCACTGCTCGTGCTGCGCCGGCACGACCGGCAGATCCGGGAGCGGTTCTCGAATATCGAGGACATCAATCTGCTCTGGCTCAGCTACGCCGCGGTGGGCTTCACCGGCGTGTGGATTCTCCGCCTACTGAGCTTCTTCGGGTTCAAGCTGGGTGGGCAGGAGTTCGCTGATCTGCTGGGCAAGGCCGTCAACTATCCGACCATCGTGCTGATCGCCGTCATGATCACGCTGGGGCTGAGCCAGGCCCAGTTTCCGTCCTCGAGCAGGGACGAGGAAGACGGGCCGCCCGCGAAGCCCGCGCCGAGAATCAATCCGGCGCTTGTCGAGAAGCTGGAGCACCTGATGACCGAGATCCGGGTCTACCAGGATCCAGATCTGAGCGCGGAGGGCCTCGCCGACAGCATGGATATCTCGCCCCGGAGCCTCTCGGCCCTGATCAACGGTCATTTCGGGAAAAACTTCTACGACTTCGTGAACCAGCACCGCGTCCTGGAAGCCCAGCGACGGCTCCGCGATCCGGCCGAGAGGAACACCACCATCCAGCGGATCTTCGAGGACGCCGGATTCAACAGCAAATCGACGTTCAACGCGTTCTTCAAGCGCGCCACGGGGCAGACGCCCTCGGAGTACCGGCGCGCCGC
>JBCCZC010000480.1:0-4051 GCA_039188505.1 Pseudomonadota bacterium
CACCACGGATCCGGTCACGGGCGAGACAATCGCCGTCAAGCGCCTGCTGCATCAGGATCCAGCGAGTCGCGCGCGCCTGCAGCGGGAGCTCGATGCACTCGCGGCCCTCGATCACCCGGGAATCTGTCGCGTGATCGACTCGGTCGAGGCAGACGGGGAGGCCTACCTCGTCATGGAGTTCGTCGACGGGGTGCCCCTGTCGGAGGCGCTCGGCGAGCTGAACCTGCAGGGCAGGATCGAACTGTTCGAACAGATCACGGCAGCCGTATCGCACGCGCATGAGGCGGGCGTCATCCACCGCGATCTGAAGCCCTCCAACATCCTCGTTGAAGCGCTCGATGGGACGCCAACGATCAAGATCGTGGACTTCGGACTGGCGCGTATGGACCAGGGCGAGACGCTCACGGTCCCCGGCGAAGTCCTGGGAACGCCTGCGTTCATGGCGCCGGAGCAGGCAGCCGGCGAGCCCCTCGACCACCGCGCGGATATCTACGCGCTCGGCGCCCTGCTCTATCTCATGCTCACGGACCGGACGACCTGCACGGGGAGTCCGGCCGAGGCCATTGCTCAGGCGCAGGCGGGCCGGTTCCCGACCCCCAGCCAGCTTCGACCGGCGATCCCTGCTCCGCTGGAACAGATCTGCCTGCGCGCCTTGGGGCATGCACCCAGCGCGCGCTATCCCAGCGCCGCGGCGCTCCTGGCGGACCTCGAGCGTTTTGGCTCTGGAAGCACCGTGCGGGCGCCCGGCAGCTGGCGTTGGCGCGCTGCACGCCAGTGGCGTACCCGCCGGGGCATCATCCTTGGCACCGTTGTCGGGTCACTGGCCCTCGCGGGGCTGGCGGTTGCTGTGCTCATCACCGAAGCCCGGGGCCGCGAGCAGGCGCGGCTCGCTGCCGAGTTTTCCCGAACGTCCGAGGATGCGGCCGGCCGCTACCGCCTCGTGCAGATGGTGGCAGAACAGGACCTGGCGCCAGCGCGCGCGGAAGTCCGCGCAACCGTGGACCAGATCGACGCGACCTCAACGACCATGGGTCCAGCCGCGGCCGAGGCTGCCGCCTTCGCCGCGGGGCGCCTTGCCGCGCAACTGGACGACTGGCCCGAGGCCGAGCGACGCCTGCGCGATGCCGGCGAATCGGACAGCGTGAGCTACTGGCGCGGGCTCTCGCAGGCGGCACAGTTCCGGGTTGCCGCACGGCGAGTCTTCCGACTTCGGGACGAGGCTCAGCGTGAGGCGCTGCTTGCGGAAGCCCGAACGCGCTATCGCGATCCGTCGCTGGTCAATCTACGTCGAACGGGTGAGACATCAGATTCCACCGCGGCCCTGGCAGCGGGGTTGCTCGCCATGACGGAGGAACGATTCGCCGCAGCCCGGGATCGCTTCACTGGGGTACTCGACGACGACCCCTGGCGCTTCGAAGCCTGGGTGTTGATGGGCGAGAGCTTTGAACAGGAAGCCGGCGCCCACATCATCGGCGGTCGCTGGGAGCCGGCTCTTGCCTTGAGAGCCGAAGCCGTGGACGCCTACCGTTCGGCGCTCGCCGTCGCGCCCAGCGCCGGTGCGGCCCACAGACGCCTCTGCGAGGTCCAGAGCGACAACGTCGAACTGGCCAGCTTCTATTTCCCCACCCGCACCGAGGAAATGGCCGCGTTGGCGCAACCGGCCTGCGAGGCCGCGCTTCGCAATGACGGCGAGTCGGGTCAGGCCGGCACCCTCCTCGCCGCTATCCATCTCTACCGGGCCCGGACCGCCATGCGAGGCGGCCTGCCCTACGAGCCCTTTCTCCTCAATGCACTCGCGACCATCGAGCAGGCACTCACCCGAGAGCCCGAACTCGGCGAAGCCTGGTTCCGCCGCGCGAACATCCATCGGTTCCTCAGCTTCGCAGCCATGGACGACGACCGCTCGCCGGTGGAGGCGGTCACGGGAGGGCGGCAGGCCATTGCCCGCGCCATCGAATCGGATCCCGAGAACTGGCGCTACCTGAATACAGCCGCCAATCTCGAGCTCGACCTGGCCGAGTGGCAGCTCAGCGAGGGCGAACGGGCCTTCGAGGCGCTCGACACGGCCATCGCGCATCTCTCCCTTGCCGCCGAACTCTCAGGTAATGATCCCTCGCCCGTCACCAACCTCGCGATCGCCCAGTCGATCAAAGTGGACGCGCTGATCGACGCCGGCATGCCCTTCAGCGAAGGGATCGAGGACGCCCTCGAAACCTATGCGCTCGCGGAGGCGATGGGGCCCAACGACTCGTTCGTCTTCAACAGTCGCGGCGTCCTCCTGTTGCACGTTGCCCAAGCGAGCTTCAAGGCCGGGAACGACTTCATGGAACCGCTCTCGCTCGCCGAGGCCGACGCCCAGCGGGCCGTCGAGCTCACACCGGACGACCCACTACGGCACTACAACCTCGGGACCGTGCTGCGTTTCTCCGCGGCAGCCCGGCGCAGCTCCGACCTGCCGTGGCAGGAGACCGCCGAAGGCGCGACAACCGCGCTCGAGGCTTCGCTGGCCCTGCGTCCGGAGGATGCCGACACGCTCATCATGCTCGCAAGAATCCACCTGCTGCACGCCGACGCGGCCGTCGACGGCGGAGAGCCGGCGACAGCCGCTCTCGCCGAAGCAACCGCACTCCTCGACCAGGTGGATCGGAGCGATTTCAAAGACCTGGCCGTGACGCGGAGTGAGCTGGCGGTCCTCCTCGCGCGAACGGCCTCGAACCCCTGTACGGCAGCGCCCCTGGCCGCGATAACGCTGCCCGACCCGCCCTTGAGCTACAGCGACCGCTGGGCGCAGGTCAGCGCTGACGTCGCCGCGCTGAACTGCCCTGGGCCCTGACGCGGAAGCCAGCGGGAACGCGGTGGATCGCTGGCGCGCGCGGAGTCCGGGTTCCAGATCGAGGCGACGGTATTCGGGCTAAAATCGAAGAGGACCGGGAGGAGAGGATCGCCATGCAAAGATCACGAGCGCTCCGTGGCGCGGCTGCAAGGCTCGGCGTCGTTGCTGTCGTGGTTGGCATGCTGTGCGGTTCGCCTTCCGCGGTTCTCGCCCAACCCGGGCCCCTGGGTCCGCCCACGATTGTCGAGGTGACCGCCGGTGATGTTCGGGGGCTGATCGAGGCCGTTGAGGCGGCCGCCGAAAACCCGACCACCGAGATCCGCATCCGGCGCAACGAGGACGGTCAGCTGCCGCCGTTCACGTTCCGGACGCGACCGGACGCGCCGCCGAACGTGCTGCCGCCGATCCGGTCGGTCGTGCGCATCGTTCGCCCGCCCGGTGATCCCGGCTTCCTCGTCTTCGAGAACGCCCTCGATGCCGTGGGCACGCGACGCTTCGCGGAGATTGCGCCCGGCGGGGTGCTCCGGCTCGGGCGGGTTCGCCTCCAGGGTTTCGGGATCGATGGTGATGGCGGTGTCTTCCGGCTCATCGGCAACGGCATGGTGCGCCTGAGCGATTGCCTTATCACCGGCAATGCAGCGACCGCGCGGGGCGGCGTCTTCTTCGCCGAGGCCGCGTCGGCCATCTTCGTCGAGCGCTGCATCTTCGATGCGAATGCCAGCGGTGTGGGAGGCGCGATCGTCGCAACCGTCGAGGGCGGGTTCTTTTCGATCAGCGACGCCCTGTTTGCCCGCAACGAAGCGCCGAACGGATGCGTTGCCTTCCAGCAGGCGGGCGCGGCCACCGAGCTCGAGTTCAACGGGGTCATTCGCAACAGCACCTTCGCCGGTGGCTGCGGCCTTCTCGGCGGAGAGCTGATCGTCAACGAGGCGGGGCGACTCGTGCTCCACGGGAACACCGTCGTCGGCGCCCGGACCGCGCTGCGAGCGAACGCCCCGGTCCGTCTTTTCGGAAATCTGATCTCCGCGGCGCTGCCGACCGCCAAAGGGGACGCGACCAGCCTGTGCGACGGCGACAACATCGAGTCCCTGGGCTTCAATCTGGCGGGCGACGCCAGCTGTAGCCTGGACCAGGAAAGCGACCAGCCGGATACCGATGCGGAAGCGGAGTTCGACGGCGACACGATCGTGCTCAAGGAGGGGAGCGGCGCCATCGACG